>NJBQ01000001.1 GCA_005223095.1 Candidatus Aerophobetes bacterium Ae_b3a | reverse complement strand
CCAAAACCTGTTTATCCTCTTTCTTGAGATAGGAAAATTCCAATTCTTCTAATATATCCTCAGCACATTCCACTAATTTAGCCCCTTCCTTGATTAGTCTATTTGTTCCCTGGCTGTTAGGACTGGTAATATTTCCCGGCACCGCGAAAACTTCCCGTCCCTGCTCTAAAGCGAAGTCGGCTGTAATCAAAGCTCCGCTTTTCAAGGGAGCCTCTACAACCAATACTCCTTTGCTCAATCCACTAATAATACGATTACGCTGAGGAAAGTGAAGAGCATTGGGCTGTGTTCCCAATGAATACTCAGAAACCACCGCTCCTCTTTTAGCTATCTCCTCTGTCAATTTTTTATTCTCCCCGGGATAGATTATATCTATACCAGAACCTAAAACAGCAATAGTTCTTCCTCCCGCTTCTAAAGCTCCCTGGTGGGCAGCTGTATCGATTCCCCTGGCCAGTCCGCTAACAATAGTAATTCCCTTTCTAGCCAGAGCCCTGGCTAGTCTTCTAGTTATTAATTTTCCGTAAGTGGTTGCTCTTCTTGTCCCTACAATAGCCAGAGCATCTATATCTTTCTTTTTTACCTCACCCTTTAAATAAAGCATAAAAGGAGGGTTAAATATCATCTGAAGATTAGCCGGATAAAGGGGATCACGAAAGTGAACTATTCGTCCATTGACCTCATCCAGACGTTTTAAGTCTTCCCTTATATCTATCTCACTTGTTTTTCTATTCAGGTAAGTTATGGCCTCTTTATTCAAGCCAGGGATACTGGATAGCTCTTTAAAGGAAGCGGCAAGAACTTTTTGGGGAGAGCCAAAGTGCTCTATCAGCTCACGGCATTTCTTGGCACCGAGATGAGGAATTCTATCCAGAAGAATCCACTCTTTATAAGGGTTCATACAACTAATTTTCCTCGTCTAAATCTCTTGTAACCACTCCGCTGAGAGGCTTGGGATAAAAATAGGTACTTTTAGGAGGTAGCTTTCCGCCGGAAAGACAGACCTCCTTTACCTGCTTTAGAGAAACGGATTTGAGAAAGAAGGCTAACTGGTATTTCTTTTTCTGAACAAGGTCTATTGCTTCTTCCCCCTCTTTGATAAAATCTATATCTCTTCCCCTTTCTAACCTGTCTTTTGCTAATACCTCTTTTATCAATTTATCTAAAATAACTGTATTCACCTTGCTCAAAAAAGATTTTTTTTCCTCTTTTAAGGTTAGCAGCTCGTATCTATTTTCTCCCCAATAGACTGCAAAAATAGACTCTTTTTTTTTCTGTAGTTGGCTAACTATAATCTCTGCTTTTTCCTTTTTGTCATTCCAAGCTAATTCTAATCTTTCTATATGGAAGAGGTCCTTTAATTTCGACTTTAACCTGAATATACCTGATGGATTTAAATTACCGATTACTCTGGATACGGGAAAAATGCTCAAGGCATCATTATCCATATTCAAGAAATACATCAACACAAAATCTTCCCCATTTCCTGATTTCTCACATCTCCTTCTCTCCTCATCGCGAAATTTCAGAGCCATGTTGTAACGGTGATGCCCGTCAGCAAGAAAAAGCTTTTTGTCTTCCATTGCTCTGCATATTTTTTTGATTATGTCTATATCCTCTATCTTACCAAGTCTATGCTTCACTTCGTCTCTGTCTATTACTTCAAAAAGTGATTCACCTGTTTTAAGATACTTATCCACCATATAAAGGGGATCTGAATAAAGAGAAAAAATAGGATTAAAATTTGCCCGGCACCATTGCAGAAGTCTCAAACGATCCAAACCCGGCTTAGGCAATGTCTCTTCATGAGGAAAAATTACTCCCTTACCAAACTCCTCCAGTTTCATCAGAGCAAGGAATCCCCTCCTTCTTTCTAGATTTCCCTGTCCATAATATTCTTTTTCATAAGTATAGATAGCAGGTTTTTTTTCTTTCTTCAGTATACCTTTTGCTAGCCATTCCTTGAGAAAGCCTTTAGCTCGAGTGTATCTATTTTCCCGCTCATTATCTTGTGGATAGTTCTTGCCCAGAATAATTCTGATGATATTATTAGGATGAGCACTATAGTACAACTCCTGATCCATCGGAGAGATAACATCATAAGGCGGAGTAGTCACCTTCGCCATATTTCCTACTTTTTCCTTATCATAAATAATCCCCCGAAAAGGACGAATTTCAAGCATCTTATCCTGGCTCACTCTCTAGCCAATAGTTATCCTGGTAGGAATAAAGCTCTTGAGGAGAGAAGAGACATTCAATCTCTCGGCGGGCAGAACCTGGCGAATCTGACCCATGCACAATATTTCTTCTCCCATCAGAAGCGTATTCTCTTCGAATTGTCCCTGTATTCGCTTCTTCTGGCACTCTCTCTCCTATTAGTTCTCTCACTCTCTGCACCACTCCCTTTCCTTCCGCTACCAGGGCTACCGAAGGAGCAGTGAGCATAAACTCTATCAAGCCGGGAAAGAAATCTTTATCTTTGTGAGGATGGTAGAGTTCTTCTGCTTTCTTCTCTTCAAAACTAAGCATCTTAAGACCAACTATTCTAAATCCTTCCTTCTCTATTCTTTCTATTACCTCACCTACCAATCTTTTACACACTCCATCTGGTTTAATTAATACGAGAGTTCTCTCCATTTGTCTGTCCCTTCCCTATATTCTTTTCCCTTCACGAGAAAGAGCAATCTTTCCTGTTCTAACTAACTTCTTAATTCCAAAAATCTTCAAAAGAGCAAGTATCCCTTTGATTTTCTCTTCTGTCCCTGTAATCTCTATAGTAAAACTAAGAGGGTCAATATCAACGATCTTGGCTCGAAAAATATCCACTATCCGCATTATTTCTGCCCTATCTGCCCTTCGAGCATTCACCTTTACCAGTATCAATTCTCGCTCTACTATATCTTGTCCCCTTAAGTCCACCACCTTAATTACATCAACCAGCTTATGTAATTGCTTAATGACCTGCTCGATAATCTGGTCATCACCGGGAACTACCATAGTTATACGAGAAACAGTAGGGTCCTCTGTCTCTCCTACAGCAAGACTATCAATGTTAAATCCTCGAGCACTAAAGAGAGAAGTAATCCGAGCCAGAATTCCAAAGCGATTTTCTACCTCAATAGAAATAATATGTCTCATCGTTTTTTCCTCATTCCTTGCCTGATGAATCGTATTTCGTAAATCGTGAATTGTATTTACAATTACAGCTCATCAGACATTCAAAATATGCCTCAGGACAATTTCTTCCGTCGCCATTCTCGTATTGCGTATATCGTATGTCGTATTGCGCAATACGCATCAGGCACGACGCACTACGAGATTGTACTTCGACAGCCGTGTGAATCAGCAGCCTTCTTGTTTACCAAATAGGTGTTCCCTCGAACTTAGTCAACTGACGGAACCTTTCCATTAGTTTCTTGGTGACAGGACCAGCTACGCCCTTTCCAATAGTTCTTCCATCCACCCTGGTCACTGGTATAACCTCAGCAGCTGTCCCGGTGAGGAAACATTCATCACTGTTATAAAGAGCAAATGGGGTAAAGATATTTTCCTCAACCAAAATTCCCTCTTTTTGTGCTATTTCTATAACTACATCCCGGGTAATTCCGCTGAGAATTCCTACCCATACAGGAGGGGTAGTTAGACTTCCATCTTTGACAATGAATATATTATCTGCGGTACATTCAGCCACATAGCCATCTTTATTTAACATTATGGTCTCGGGCACTCCTTCGCGATTGGCTTCTATCTTGGCCAAAATATTATTGACATAGTTCAAAGATTTAATCCGGCAATTCAGAGCCGAGGGAATATTTCTCCGTGTAGAAGCGATAATTACTTCCAGTCCTTTCTCATAGAGTTCCTCAGGATATATGCTTATCTTATCAGTAATAATAATGATCTCTGCTTGAGGACACTTGCCAGGGTCCAAACCCAGGTCACCTTTCCCCCGGGATACTACTAATCTAATATAGGCATCCTTTAACTCATTCTTTCTCAGACTCTCCAATAATTTTTCCTTTAACTGCTCCCGGGAAAGAGGGATTTCTAAACAGATGGCCTTAGCTGATTCCCATAATCTCTGCAGATGCTCCTCCAGGCGGAAAACCTTTCCTCCGTAAGCACGTATCCCCTCAAAGACACCATCTCCATAGAGAAACCCATGGTCAAAAACAGAAATCTTTGCTTCATCTTTAAGAACATACTCTCCGCTTACATAAACCCATTTACTCATTTCGCTGCTCCTCATTTACATCTTAACATAACCTTATCCTACTTATTTGGGACGCATTTGGGGAAAGAGAATTACATCTCGAATGGAGGCAGAATCGGTTAGAAGCATAACCATTCGGTCTATTCCTATCCCCAAACCAGAGGTAGGAGGCATCCCATACTCCAATGCCTCCAAAAAATCCTCATCCAATGAGTTTTCTCTTGTTTTCACCTCTAATAATCGCTCTCTTTGTTCAAGGGGGTCATTTAATTCTGAGTAAGCATTACCTAGCTCCTCTCCTCCTACAAATATTTCGAACCTTTCTATTAAAGAGGGATTATCCTTTTTTCTCTTAGCCAGGGGAGAAGTAGAAGAAGGGTAATCAAATATGAATGTGGGTTGAATTAACTCAGGAACGACATGTTTGTCCAGGAGATGCTCCATTATCTGCTCGTTTCTTAACCCCTCTACTTCTAAGCCAGACTCCCTAGCTACTTTTCTTAGTTCTTTTTCATCATCATAATCAACCTCAACCCCTCCTATCTCTTTAAGCGCATCCTTGAAGGTTATCCTTTTCCAGGGAGGGGAAAGATTAATTTTCTTTCCCTGGTAATCTATTTTTAGAGTTCCTTTTGCCTTCTTTGCTATCTCACAGATGAGTTCCTCTGTGAAAGTCATCATTCTTGTGTAATCGCTATAAGCAGAATAGACCTCCAGCATAGTGAATTCAGGGTTGTGGAATCTGTCCATTCCTTCATTTCTGAAATTTCTATTTAGCTCATAGACCTTTTCCAGCCCTCCCACCACCAATTTCTTAAGATAAAGTTCGGGAGCAATGCGTAGATAGAAGTCCTGTTTTAGAGCTTGATGATGAGTTTTGAAGGGCCTGGCTGTAGCCCCTCCAGCAATAGGCTGCATCATAGGAGTTTCTACTTCTAGAAATCCCCTTTGATTTAGAAAATCCCTTATTAATCTTACTATTAGTCCGCGCTGTAAAAAGACTGTCTTCACCTCAGGGTTAGATAATAGGTCCAGGTAGCGTTTTCGGTAGCGAAGTTCTATATCCTGTAGTCCATGCCACTTCTCTGGAAGAGAACGAAGAGACTTGGCCAGAAGAGAAAATTGGAGAATTTGCACGGTTACCTCACCCGTTCTTGTCTTAAAGACCTTACCTTTTATCCCAATTATATCCCCCAGGTCCAGTTTCCGGAAGAGAGTATATTTCTCACCCAGCACATCTTTCCTGGCATAAACCTGAATTCTGCCCTTCTCGTCTTTTATATCGGCAAAACTCGTTTTCCCATGAGCCCGCAAAGTAATAATCCTTCCTGCTATCCATACCTCTGTATCTGTTTCTTCTCCTGGCTTTATCTCCTCATAGTTATCCTTTATCCATTGGGCAGAATGGCGAGGAGTAAAATTTGCCAGATAAGGATTCCCCTCTTTCTCTATCCAGAATTGAAGCTTATCTTTTCTTTCCTTTACCAGCTTCTCTTCCACCAATCTTGTCTGCTCTGTCATAATGAATTCACTCTGATTAACTGTTTTCCATCTATTTTACACAAGGGAGGCTATTTGTCAACATCAATCCCTTTCTAGAAGCTAGCGAGTATTTGCTTTCTGCCAAGAATTATGTTAATCTATAGGCAAATTAATCTTTGTTAAGAAAGATTCCTCAGTAAAAAGGGAACATTTCTTCCTTTTCTGAGTCTAAATATATGAGAGAGGAAATAATTTCATTAGTTTGGAAAGGAGAAAATCATGAAAAATAAAAAGTTTTTATTGGGAGCAATCATAGGAATAGTGTTATTAGGAAATATTTTTTCGCCTGTCCTGGCCCAGAAAGAAACAAAACCCCAATCCGGGAAAATAACCATTAGACCAGTACCGGATTTCAGGATTGAAGTATGGATAGACAAAGGATGTGGGAAGAGCTATACGGTAGGAGAAGACATAACTATATATTTCAAGTCCAATAAGGACTGTTATCTAACCCTTTTTGAGCAGAGGTCAGGTGGCAGGATAAGACTTCTCCTTCCCAATCGTTATCGGAAAAATAACTTTTTTGAGGCTAACAAGGTTCATGCTATTCCCTCTGCCAGTGACAAGTTCCGCTTCGAGGTTACTCGTCCTCTGGGAAAAGCGATAATCAGAGCTACTGCCACTACTAGCCCCTGGTGGTTTTTCTCTGATGAGGAAATCCGGAGATACCATGATGAGCATCCAGAAGAAAGATACCCTGTTATCAGCAGGTCAGAGGAAGGCTTTGCCACTAAGTTCAACGAGCAAATAAAAATTATTCCACAACCCAATCGGGCTGGGGCTAGTTGCACTTTCAATGTCATCAGCAAAGTAGTCCCCCAATACGGAAAAATTAAAGTTACTTCCACCCCATCTTATGCCGAGGTCTATCTCGATGGTGCCTACCGTGGGAAAACACCCATCACTCTTAGCAATGTCAAAGTGGGCAAGCACACTATCAAAGTTACTAAAAAAGACTATTATAATTACTCAGAAACGGTTCAGGTAAAAGGAAGTAGTACTACTTATGTATTTGCTCGACTTGAACCTGTTCCTAGAACAGGCTCAATTTATATAAACTCTACTCCCTCCAATGCTAAGGTTTATCTCGCTGGTGCCTACCGGGGGAGAACTCCTCTTACTATCAGTAATTTAAAAGTAGGTGAATACCAGATTAGAATAAGTAAAGATGGCTACTATGATTGGTACTCCACTGTTCGGGTGAAGCAAAATATAACCGCCCAGGTATTTGCCCAGCTCGAACCAATGACAGGTTCTCTCTACGTCACATCCTCACCTCGCTACGCCAGAGTGTTCTTGAATGGAATAGAAGGAGGAACCACTCCTTTGACTATAACTAATATAGAGGAGGGCTGGCATGAGGTAGTGATAATAAAAGAATATTACCGAGCCTACGTACAATACTTGTATATTTATGCAGGAGAGGAAACAGAAGTAGAAGCAGATTTGGATAGAATATAAGCAAGAACTGACCACTTATTTCTTAAGACTTTGCTTCTTTAAGTAATCATAAGTGCCTTTTTCACGCACAGTTTCAAACATTGTTACCAGGTTGTCTATAGGGACACTAGGCTGTATGTTATGGACGGTATTAAATACAAATCCTCCCCCTTTACCAAATGTGAGCATATTATTTTCAACTTCTTCTTTTATATTTTCAGGGGTTCCAAAAGGCAAGGTCTTTTGTGTATCAACACCTCCGCCCCAGAATACAAATTTATCTCCATAGTTTTTCTTTAAAAAATCTGGATCCATCCCGGCTGCGGATATCTGGACAGGGTTTAATATATCAACGCCAGCACTTACAAAATCGTCTAAAAAATCTACGATAGAGCCACAGGTATGAAAAAAGGTTTTCCAATTTGTATTTTCATGAATCCAATCATTCATGGCTTTATGTAGTGGTTTAAAAACCTCTCTGTATAGATTTGGTGATATAAAAGGGCCGTTCTGAGCTCCAAAATCTGTACCGCTCATCACAATTATGTCTATCCGATCCTGAACTGCCTCCCTATACATCTTGAGATTCTTCATCTGAAGCTCAAGCTGATATTGAAATATCTCTTTTATATACTGTTTCCTTGTTATCGCTGACACATACCATTCCTCCACATCTCTAATCCCTTTTGGGTAGGGGATATGGGGACCGGGAACAGTTGCTATATCTCCAAATCCTGCTCCCCAAAAATTACCTACCAGAGAATAGTCAGTGTTCTTATAATACCATCTAGAGGTTTTCTCCAGATACTCCAGATCTTCATCTGTGTATAGGGAGTATGTTTGTTCAACCCATTCTTTGGGGTCGAGTTTGCTCTCATCAATTAGCTCCTGCCTTACTATCACGTCAAAATAATATCCTCCTTTGGGCATCTTTCCGGATGGAGGAGCACTCCTGTCTCCTTTCGGATACTGAACAATATCTCCGTTTTCAAGCAGGTCATACTCAAAATTTCCTGAGATTAAAACCTCTGTACCGTCAAACATTCTAAATTTTTTCCAATTCTCATTCCTGTATCCAAATAATGTTACAGGTAATTGGATACCATACGTATCTACTCCCAGTAATTGCTTGACCTCATCTTCAACTTCTGCAAGCATCTGAAAGGGATCATATACTTTAACCAATCCCTTTGATATACCCAGCGCATTTTTGAGTTTAGCATAAATACTTGCCTGTATTCCTGTCACAAGTGTACTTCCCAAATCAAGGGGAATTCTATCGGCTTCTTTGTGATTGATAGCAAGTTTTACTCTTTCCCGGGAAATCATATCTTGTCCTCCTCTTTTTTATTATAATTACCCTAAATATGCCTCAGGACAATTTCTTCCGTCGCTGTATAGTAGCCTTTTATTCTTTCTACTTAGCTTCTCGTTTCGGGAAAAATATGAACTCGTCGCTTTGCTCCTCAGACAGTATATTTTTCTTTATCCTCAACTCGAAGCCTCGTTAAGGTAGCTCCTATAAGGCTTCTTCAGAAAATATCCTTCGACAACGATGTAAATCGCCAGCCTTCTAAGTTAAGGACAAATTTCTTGACATTTTCCGGAATTTTTTGAAATTCCTATGCGGCTAACTATTCATTATTATAATTAAAAATCATTTACATTATAGAAGAATATCTTCATCTTATCAACCCCGTGTGCGGTTGAGATTGAGAAGGCGCTGAAGAAGTACAATTTCGTCATTGCCAGGCGAAGCGAAGCAACCTAAAGACGGGTTGACTTGACAAAATCTATCACTCTCATATCTTATGAGCGACATAAATCCCGTTAGAAAATTGGGATAGGTCTGGTTAGAGCTAAAGCCTTTAATAGGGCAAGCAGGGGAAGTCTTTTCTAACCAGACAGAGAACAATAGAGGAATAGAGGTATAATGGCTAAGAATTTGGTTATTGTGGAGTCTCCCGCAAAGGCTAAGACCATAAATAAGTTTCTGGGTAAAAATTTTCAGGTTGAATCCTGTTATGGACATATAAAGGACCTGCCCAAAAAAAAACTGGGGATAGATATCGAAAATGAGTTTAAACCTACCTATCAGATAATTCCTGGCAAAAGAAAGACCGTCAAGAAATTAAGGGACTTAAGTAAAACTATGGAACAGGTCTATTTGGCTACTGATTTAGATAGAGAAGGAGAAGCTATCGCCTGGCATCTTTCCCAGGAGCTTGAGCACACCAAAGGAGGAAGAATAGTCTTTAACCAGATAACAAAAGAGGCTGTGCAAAATGCTATAAAGAGTCCCAGCGATATCAATGTCAATAAAGTCGATGCTCAACAGGGAAGAAGAGCACTGGATCGCCTGGTAGGATATAAGCTTTCCCCTCTTCTATGGGAAAAGGTGAAGAGAGGACTTTCCGCCGGAAGAGTCCAGTCAGTAGCAGTAAGACTTATTTGTGAACGAGAAAAAGAGATTGAGAAGTTTGTTTTAAAGGAATATTGGACTATTCTGGCTAAATTTTCTTCTCCTGGCAGAAAGGTTATCCTAGAGGCAAAGTTATCAAAGGTAGAGGATAAGGCAATAAAGATATTAAATGAGAAGGAAGCAAGGGAACTGGCGGAAAGAATAGAAAAAGAGAGGTATAGAGTAACAGAGGTAAAAAAAGAGAAGAAAGAGAGGTCTCCCTATGCACCATTTATTACCAGCACTCTGCAACAGACAGCTAGTTATCTCCTGAAATTCTCTACCAGTCAGACTATGAAGATAGCCCAGAACCTCTACGAAGGACAGGATGTAGGAAAAGAGGGGAGAATAGGTCTGATTACCTATATGCGCACAGATTCTGTGCGAGTGGCTAAAGAAGCACAGTTGGAGGCAAGGAACTACCTTAGAAAGGAATTAGGAGAAGAGTTTATTCCAATTAAGATACCCTTCTACAAAAATAAAAAATCAAGTCAGGATGCCCATGAAGCTATAAGACCGACCAGTATTTTCCGGACTCCGGATAAGATGAAAAAATACCTACCCAGCCGTCACCTTAAGCTATACGAACTAATCTGGCGAAGATTTCTTGCCTCTCAGATGAAAAAGGCAATTTTGAGCACGGTTACAGTAAACATTAAGGGTGAAAAGTATCTTTTTCAGGCAGAAGGAAAGAAGATCGAATTTCCTGGATTCATCAGTATCTATAAAGAGAGAGGTGGAAAAGAGAAAATTCTACCTCCTATTAAAGAAGGAGAAGTTCTAAAATTGAAAGAACTTGTTTCCGAACAGCGCTTCACCCAACCTCCCTCTCATTATACGGAAGCCTCTTTGATAAAAGCCTTAGAAGAAAAAGGAATAGGAAGGCCGAGCACCTATGTCCCTACCATTGTCACTATCAAAACAAGGGGTTATGTGAGATGGCAGAAAGGCAAACTCATTCCCACTCTCCTGGCAAAGGTAGTAAATGACCTCCTGGTAGACAATTTCTCTAATATTCTTGATACCCGTTTTACTGCCCGGATGGAAGAAGATCTGGATGCGGTGGAGGAGGGAAAGAGAAAATGGATAATCATAATAGGTGATTTTTACCACCAATTCGATAAGGATTTAGATATAGCTAAAGAGAAAATGAAGAACGTCAAAAAAGAAGGGCTTCAAATTAACTCAACTAAATGTGAGCAGTGCGGGAAAAAGATGGTTCTAAAGTTTGGCCGTTACGGAGCATTCCTGGCTTGTTGTGATTACCCGGAATGTAAAAACACCAGAGATATAAGTAATAAAACAGGGGTAAGGTGTCCTACTCCAGATTGTAAAGGAGAAATAGTGGAGAGGACATCCAAAAAGGGAGCTATTTTTTATGGTTGCTCTAAATTTCCTCAATGCAAGTTTATCTCTCAACAGCCACCCGTCAAAGAAATTTGTCCTCATTGCCAGAATCCTTTTCTCTTTAGAGACAAAGATGGCTTTAAATGCCCCCGCTGTGGGGAAAAGATTAAGGGTTATAGAATAGAAGAGCTAAAATTGGAAAAAATTCCTTATAAAATAATAAAAAAAATAGATGCAGATAGAGTGGCTGAATAGATTCCAGCAATACCTCACCCAGGAGAGAAATCTCTCTTATCAGACAGTGAAAAGTTATAGCAGTGATATAAAGGACTTTCTCAGCTTTCTCTCTTCAAGAAAAAAAGAGCTAGAAGAAGTGGGGTATCCCATAGTACGAGAATATCTTAGCTCACTACAGAAAAGAAGCTTACAGAAATCTACTCTGGCCCGCCGGGTATCTGTCTTGAAAAGTTTCTTCCACTATCTTTATCTAAAAGGATACCTTTCTTCTTTTGTCTTATCTGGTCTACGAGGTCCGAAGCTGGAGAAAAAAATTCCTTCTTTTTTGGAGGAAGAAGAAGTAGAAAAGCTCTTAAACTCAGTAAAAGGAAATAATTTCTTTCATTATAGGGACAAAGCCGCTCTAGAACTATTGTATGCTACGGGGATGAGAATAGCCGAGTTGGCAGATTTAAATATAGATAATATTGACTTTGCAGGGGAAACAGTTAAAGTTAAAGGCAAAGGAAACAAGGAAAGAATAATCCCTCTGGGGAATTACGCTTTAAAGGCACTGGCTACCTATAGGGAATTACATAGAGAGAAAGCAAAACCTGGTGTCAGGGCACTATTTCTAAATAAATCCGGCCAGAGACTATCGGATAGGTTCATGCGAAAAAAAATAAATAGATATCTGGATTTAGCCGACATTCATAAGGTTTCAGGTCCCCATAGCCTACGTCATTCTTTTGCCACTCATCTCTTAAATCGAGGAGCAGACATACGTTCGGTGCAAGAGTTGCTTGGTCATGAAAGACTCTCCACTACTCAAATCTATACGCATTTGAGTATAAAAAGACTGAAGGAAGTCTATGACAAAGCTCATCCAAGAGCATAAGGAGGTTTTAGATTGCGTTCTACTACTATTTTAGCGGTAAGAGATAAAAAACATGTAGCTATTGCTGGGGACGGACAGGTAACTTTTGAAGATACCATTATGAAACACAAAGCACATAAGATAAGAAGACTTCAGAAGGGAAAGGTATTAGCTGGCTTTGCCGGCGCCATCGCCGATGCCCTTACTCTTTTTGAGAAATTTGAAAAGAAAATTGAACAATACCAGGGAAATCTTCCCCGTGCTTCCCTGGAGCTGGCTAAGGACTGGCGACAGGATAAGACTCTGCGCAGACTGGAAGCCCTAATGATTGTAGTTAATAAGGAAAAATCTCTATTAATATCGGGAAGTGGAGACGTAATTGAACCCGACGATAGGGTAATAGCCATTGGCTCAGGAGCTGGTTATGCTCAAGCAGCAGCCCAGGCTTTAGCCGACCACACCAATTATCCTCCTAAAAAAATTGTAGAAATAGCCATGCATATAACTGCTTCTATATGTATTTATACAAATGACAATATAACTATTGAGGAACTATAGACGTTTTTTAAAGTATTAGGAACTTATACGTTTGCCGAAGGACATTCCTTGAAGAAACGTGAATCGTATCTAGTATCTCGTATCTCGAAAAAAGGCTTTAAAAAGCATAGTGCAATACGTTACACTAGATACGAGATACGAACAACGAGATACGAGAATGGTGACGGAAGAAAATTGTCCGAGGCACTTGAAGGAGAAAAACGATGAGAGAAAAGCAACTTACTCCTCCCGCCATCGTAAGGGAGTTAGATAAATATATCATAGGGCAGGATGATGCTAAACGTGCTGTAGCTATCGCCTTAAGAAATAGATGGCGTCGTCAGAAGCTGCCTGCTAAGATGCGCGATGAGGTAGCCCCTAAGAATATTATTATGATTGGCCCCACTGGAGTAGGAAAGACAGAAATTTCGCGAAGATTAGCACAACTAGCCCAGGCTCCTTTTCTAAAGATAGAAGCAAGCAAGTATACTGAAGTAGGTTATGTGGGTAGAGATGTGGAATCTATGGTCAGAGATTTGATGAACATGGCCGTGCACACAATCCAAGGAGAGATGATACAGAGAGTAAGGAAGAAAGCGAGAAGACTGGCTGAGGAAAGACTTCTGGATATTCTCCTTCCACCTCTTCCCAAGGCCTTACCATCAGCGGAGCAAGAGGAAGGCGGAGAAGGGGAAAGAATAGAAAGGGTAAAGAAGACCAGAGAAAAACTGAGAGAGAAATTAAACAATAAGGAACTAGAGGATAGATTAATTGAGATAAAAGCCACGGAAAGACTCACTCCTATGATAGAGATATTTAGTAGTGCTGGAACAGAGCAAATGGGAATGAACTTTCAGGATTTATTGGGAGACATGCTCCCCAAACGTACCAAGGAAAGAAAGGTCCCCCTAAAAGAAGCCCGTCAAATCATCACTGAGCAAGAGGCTCAAAAATTAATAGATAAGGACAAGGTTGTTGAAGACGCTACTCATCGGGTAGAGAACTCGGGGATAATATTCGTTGATGAAATAGATAAGGTTGTAGGAGGAGGAGTAGACAAGATAGATGTCTCCCGAGAAGGAGTGCAAAGAGACCTTTTGCCAATAGTGGAAGGAACTACCGTAGCTACTAGATATGGACCTATTAAGACAGACCACATTCTCTTCATAGCAGCGGGAGCTTTCCACTCTGCTTCTCCTTCTGATTTGATTCCTGAAATGCAGGGTAGATTCCCCATTCGGGTAGAACTGGACAGACTCACCCAAAACGATTTTGAAAAAATTTTGACTGAACCCAAAAATGCCTTGATTAAACAATATCAAGCTCTGATAGAAACAGAAGGAATAAACCTTATTTTTAAGGATAGCTCTATCAAAGAAATCGCCCTTTTGGCTTTTTTGGTGAACGAACGAACAGAAGATATTGGAGCAAGAAGATTATACACCATTATGGAGAAGCTTCTAGAAGATATCAGCTTCAAGGCTGCTAATATAAGGAAGAGGTCTTTCACTATTACTGCTAAATATGTGCAAGAGAGACTCAAGAATATTGTGGAGAGCGAAGACCTTTCTCGCTACATCTTATAATTGACAAAAAGCTCTTACCCGAATATCTGGTCTTTGATTCTAAATTGACAACTCATGAGAACCTGGATAGACTCACCGAACTTGGAATAAGATTCTATTAAGCAAATTCAAACTATTTAAAAATTCCAAAGCCAAAACCACCTATCGTGCCTTTGTTGAGGGTAGGGCTGCAGGTGAAATAACTGGTGATGAAGTCAGGATCGAATTTAAGAAAAGGTCATTTAATCCTATGCTAATGAATTGGGTCTCCTCTTTGGAAAAAATTAATGTTCCCTGGATGGGAAACAGAAATCTTAGTCTCCATTTTGAAAAGTAGTATTTTTTTCTACACGTGATAATCCCTTTTAACCTTGTTACTAATGAAGTTCAGGTAGATAATCAGCCTCTAGCTTTAGCAAATGCTCCATCATCTTTTTGGCTCGATCTACGCTGTCTACTATCGGTTCAAGAATCAGTGCGTGAAGTAAGAGCTTCTTAGACCTTTGTCGGTAGGCCTCCACTAACAAGTTTTGAATGGAAATTTGGTTGCGGCATATTGCTGCAAGTACTTCAGGGAGTGGTCCAACTTTAATAGGGTGAATACCTTCAGCATCTACCTGAGCAGGAACTTCCACGATGGCATCCTCTGGCAAATTGGAAATGGCTAAGTTCTCATTAGGTACATTTACTGAGAGTTCCTTTTTCTTGTGGTCAAATTCAATATCACAAATGATAGGAGCGGCTAATTCTCTACTTGGTTGAGCAAGTTCCTCCGTAAGAGGTTCTTTACCTTCTACTACTCGCTGGATTTTATCCGCCTCTTCCTCTGACCAGAGGTGATAACTGGGCTGGCCGGGCTTGCCCTCGACTGTATAGACATATTCAGAGGCTTTAGCTCCTATTCTTTGGGATACTTCTCCCAGGCCCCACTTCAAAAAAACCGGACCGCATATATTATAAGCAAAAGATACATATTCTCCAATATGGCTTGCGGCAGGATAAGTAAAGAAGCCAAATAGCTCGTACATGCACCGAGTAAGACGATCTAGACCCCAGTCCGATTCTTTCATTCTTTGATGAAATTCCGGATAAAGATCTTTTCCATCAGACCGACTATGTATCTGAAGTACCCAATGAAAGTGATTAATTCCACCGATGGTTAGATCAATATCCGCTTTCGGTTTCTCCAATATCCGGCTTATTGCATCTAAAGTCTCAAAAGCACCATGGCAAAGTCCTACCGATCGAATGCTCGTAAGCTTACTAACACCCAGACAGACTCTACTCTCCGGGTTGGTAAAGTTAATAAGAAGTGCCTCGGGACAAAGTTTTTCCATATCCTTGCATATAGGAATCATAAGGTGCAAACTTCGCAAGGTATGAAAAGCTGCACCAGGGCCTCCATTTTCTCCAAATATGTGTGGAAAACCATAACTAACCGGTATATAAAAATCTTTCTCCCATAATTGCCATCGTTTCTGGGCGACAGATACAATAACATAGTTTGCGCCTGGAAGCACCTTTTCCCTCTCAGTTTTAACTTCAATTTTAGCCTTAGAACTGTACCGTTCTTTGAGAAGATTAGCCAGTCGATACATTCTATCTAATGCCTTTTTATCTATATCAACAAGACTTATTGTTAATTCAGATTCTTTTAATTCCTCCGTAGCCATCAAATCAGCAATAGTACCTCGTCCAAAAGAGGCACTCCCTGCTCCAATAAGGACAACTTTAAGTTTTTTCATCTCTTAACCTTCTCCTTTCATTTTCTTTTGGCATACTTGCGATGCTTTCTTCTCTTTCGATCTACAACAATAGAAAGAATTAAAAATTCTACTTCCTTTAGAGCCTCCTTTCTGTCTGCGGAGTATTGACCATTACAAATATATTCAGCCTTTTACTCCCCCGGCTGATAGACCCTGAACTAAGTATTTCTGGAACACAAGGGCAAGGGCCACAGGAAGAAGAGAAGCAATTATCCCTACTGAACACATAAGTCCATAGTCCACCCTGAATCTTCCTATGAACTCAGCTATTGCTACAGGCATCGTCTTAGAGGCTGCGGTGCTAGTGAACACAAGGACAATCATAAACTCATTCCAAGCTGCCAGAAAGGCCAGGCCCCCCGTGGCAATCACACCTGGTATAGAGAGGGGAACTACTATTCTAAAGAAGGCTCCTAATAAGGTGGAGCCATCAACCATTGCCGCCTCCTCTAAATCAGCGGGAATAGTATCAAAAAATCCTTTCAGCAGCCAGATAACCAAAGGGAGAGTGAAGGAAGAGTAGACAATGACCAGAGTAATGAGTCTGTCCAACATACGAAAGGTAGAAAAAATCAAATAAAGGGGAATAACTACCGTAATTACCGGGAGCATTTGGGTGAAAAGAACCAAAAATAAAAGTTTATCCTTGAAAGGCAGAGCAAATCTGGAGAAAGCGTATCCAGCAAGTCCTCCTATAAACAGACAAAACACAGTTACACCGGCTGCAACTATGAAACTGTTTACAAGACTTTTTCTAAACAGCCAAGCTGTCCCTCCCTCTTCTCCACTCGTGAGTGCGTAGGCATAATTACTCAAATCTGGCGTGGGAATCCACTTAGGAGGCACATTTAGCAGATCTTTGTCAGGAGTAATACTGGATATGAAAACTACGTAAAGGGGAGCAAGAGTCCACAAAAGAAGAAAGACCACACCTACAAAAATTATGTATCTAAAAGATTTTTTGCTCACGATGCGCCTTTTAAAATCTCAATATACGTCTTTTTGTAAAAGCTTATAGTAAACATACACGAAGACAAGAAGGAGTAAGGTCAAAATATAGGAGAGCGCAGCTGCTCCTCCAAATTCCAGAAAGTCAAAGCTTTTCTTGTAAATATAATAAGTAATTACCTGAGTGGAATTGGCCGGTCCTCCTCCCGTAAGAACGTAGATAAGATCAAACAGTTTAAAAGTGAGGATAGTTTTAAGAACCACAATGACGAGAGTGATAGGCAGAAGCAGCGGAAGAGTAATCCGGATTAATGTCTGGTAGCGAGAGGCTCCGTCTATTTTTGCTGCGTCGTAGAGTTGAAGAGGGATGGACTGTAGACCCCCTAGATAAAGGATATAAGCAAAAGCAGTTCCCTGCCACAGGTTTGCCAAAATGATCATATGCAGGGCAGTCCAAGGTTGGGAGAGCCAGGACTGATAGTTGCGAATTATTCCAATTTGATACAAAAAGCCGTTTAGAAACCCGTAGTTTGGATTATATACCCACTTCCAAATCAGTCCGTTAACCACGGGGGGAAGTATAAAGGGGAAGAGAACAATTGCCCGAAGGATCCCTCGCCCCTTAAGCATTGTATTGAGAAGAAGAGCCATAAGCAAACCTAGACTGGTACCTACAAGCACATCCCAAACAGTGATGTATGCTGTGCGACCGATAGCTGCCCACAGTTTAATATCGTATAAAGCATTCACATAATTTGTCAGGCCGACAAATTCCGGTCCGCGAAGGGATGAGGCAATGTTCATTTTCAGAAAGCTTATGTAAATTGAATAACCTAAAGGATAACCCAGCACAAAGAAGATTATTATAAAACTAGGTAGGCAGAGAAGAATACCGATTTGTTTTTTTTGCATTTATACGATTTTAAGAAAGAAGGGGCCCCTGTAGAGCGGGACCCCTTCCTATTCCTATTCCGCCTCTCTCTTTATCTTTAGAGTTTCAGTTACTGCATCGTCAAGTGCATTTTCCGGACTTTTAGCCCGAGTCATGGCTTTGTGTAACTCCAACTGGAGAGCATCAGAAAATTTGTAATACCAGGGGACTCGCGGCCTGTTCACAACCTGTTTTCCAGACTCTAGCATTACATCTAGCCCAGGAATAGCATCGGTTACAGAAGGGTCTTCATATAGAGAAATCCAACCAGGAAATACACCGTATTTGATAGCATTTCTCTTTGCCCCTACAAATCCAGCCCTAAACTCCACGTATTCCCAAGCTTCGTTTTTATGTGGAGAATCAAGAGCGATGCTCCACCCCATAGGTCCAGAGACAGTGTAGCCGGGGTAGGTAGCAAGAGTTTTTGCCGGGAACAGGCCTATCTTACATTCATCCACCACCTTGGATGCCTTAGGATCGTTGAGGATAACCAGAGGTAGTCCCCATCTTAGTTCGAAAGCAATTTTTCCTCCCTCCATAAGGGCATCTACATCTGACTCAGTAAAGGTAAGAGACGCCTGATCAGAGATTTTGTGCTTGTACATAGAGTCTATCATCCACTGCAAAGCTTCCGCTCCTGCCTGACTATTAAACACAGGATTAAGGTCCTCATCAAAGAATTGTCCACCGAAGCTGGCCATAATCGCTACAGAATCGCAAATCAAACACTCCTTTTGAGCCCAGGACCAAGCCGTTGCGTATCTCTCGACGATTCCAGCCGCCTGTAGTCTTTTGCTCTGTTCCACAAATTCATCCCATGTCTTTGGAGGGCCTGTAAAACCAGCCTCTTTAAGCATACGGGCATTATATACAAAGGACTTCCATTCAGATATCCAAGGCAGACCATACCAGCGACCCTGATACATCATTCCGTCTGCTGCAAATGGGAGAATACCTTCTTTCATCTCTGGAGTGACCCGCTCTGTTACATCCAAAGCCCAGCCAGCATTGGCATACTCAGAAACTTCCACACAGTCAATTATGTACATGTCATACGGTCTGGCACTGCGGAAAGAAGCAATGAGTTTCAGACGTTGCTCTCTTCCATAGGGAACGGTAGTTCTTTCCACTTTGATCCAGGGAGAAACCTTCTCAAACAAATTATCCTCGGCAGCCTCATAGCCATGAGGATCTGGGCCTCCTATTGTTCTTAAGGTAACCTTTTCCTGTGCTAATGCGGAGTTCGATATGCCAAAAAGCAGTCCTGTCAATACTAATACCATAACCCCAATATGAACACATTTCTTAATCATCCTAATACTCCTTTTTTAAAGTTCACTTTTTCTAAAAGCTCCCATCAACAAAGGCAATTATCTAACATTTTCCTTTTTTCTTTGAGAACTTTCTTTTATCCAAGCTGGATTTGGCCTACCCGATTTCTCACCTCCCCTCAGACCCTTTATTCTTGCTAGTTTCTTTAAAACTCTCACAATATGCTATATGACATATCTCAGTAATATTTGTTTTATTGCTTGCCTCTTGCCTAGTTATATTATTGGGAATATCCCAATGAACATATTGAGGGGGGAAACATCCCCCCTCAACGGCCTTCGGCCTGCTCCCCCCGTTTTTCTGAGCTATTACCTGAGGAGGTTTGGTTGATAACGATCCAGAGAAATTATCAAAATTGCGATACTATAACATTACACCAAAGATTGGAATTCTTAAGGGAGTTTATCCGTTCTTCCAGGTCTCATCTATGATCAATCATCAACAATGACCTTAATAAGAAAGAAGTAAACTCTACTTTTTGAGAAGTGAACTGCGGTGTCTATTGTCTGGTGGGGTCCAAAACTCTGGTTCTGGTGATATATGGAGGTACTATGTTCTGGTTTGAGAAAGGGAGAATCTTATATTGATTTTGTATGAAACAATACCTTGTTACCAAAGATGATTTTTTGGCAATCCAGGTAATCATCTAAGAGCGAGTAACTTAATACCTATATATAGTATAGTATAAGCAGGGGCTAAGTCAACCCCCCTGTTACCTTGCCGCCCCCCAGTTTTTGAAATCTCGCTATAAGAGATTGCTGAAAAAGGAAGAACTCTTACTTGGAAAAGCTTCTTAAAGGTGGGTTTATAGAGGAATACTAAAAACTGGGAGGGGGCAAGGTTAGGAATTAGTTGAGAGAGATTATTTAGCCTACACGAGACTTGACAAGCATACCTATTTATCTTATACTGTTAAGTGATGAAGATAGACAAAGGTGAGCTTCTAGAGAAGCTAAGTCAGACAAATTTATGGCAAAACTTGTCTGCAGAAGAGGTTAGAGTATATCTGCTTCTCATAATCTGCGCTGATGAAATAAGTGGAAGGATAGAGGGACGCCAAAAAAGGTGCTGCTGGGGGAAAAGCTTATAATGAGAGACTGGACGGCTCGACCTCCCGCAGGAGACAGTTTATAACTTGAGTTAAGAAGACGGATAATTTAAGGGTTAAAGAGCTAAAAATAAGGCCAGAGGGAGGTGAGAAGCAAGTAAGTCGTTAGCTGGGGTATGAGGAAAGCATCTAAAAAGAGAAATGTTGAAGGATCTATTCCTTTCTCTAGTTTTTAGGGCTTTCCACAGAAAAATGAGTAATGTATGACGCAAGAAAATATGTTTTTCCGGAGGTTAAGATGAAGAGAGTTATGCCAATATTAATAGCGCTTATGTTCATCGCCTCGTTTAGTGCAGTGGCTATCGCTCAGGAGAGCTTTTTAGGCAAGTTCGAAATCAGTGACATTATGGAGTACAAGGCCCTCCCGAACTATATCGAACCTGAGGCATTAGAGTTGGCAGTGGCCAAAGGGGAACTTCCCCCAGTGTGGGAGAGATTGCCCAAGAACCCCCAGGTTATAAAGTCTAAGGTTATGAGTGACGGCCTAGGGGTATATGGTGATAAGTGGAGGGTCTTTTGTGGGTCTCCAACCGCGGGCTGGAACTGGGCAGCAGGATTAACATCAGGTTGGTGGGGCACCGAGGTGCTTGTCTGGGAAGGCCTGGTGGAACCCGCCCATATGTGGATGCTAAAAAATCCCATTGAACCTGTACCAAACTTAGCTACCAGTTGGGAATGGTCCGAAGATGGCAAGACCCTTACCATGCATCTGCTTGAAGGAGCAAAGTGGTCGGATGGAGTGGAATTCACGGCTGATGATGTCCTGTTTACATATTACGACTGCCATTTAGATTCCCATATTCCTTCCTTCCTCGGCGCGGGCGCATGGACAATAAACGGAAAATTAACCGAACTGGAAAAGGTAGATAAGTATACCATCAGGTGGCGTTTTGGGGCAGGCTTCCCTCTATACATTCTTTTCCGCATGGGCCGCTACGGTTTGGCACCAGTTCCCAAGCATGTTCTAGCAAAGCATCATCCAAAATACAATCCAGATGCTACTTACGAAGGCTTCATTCATTCCCTACCTCCTGAGGATCTTCCGGTGGTAACGCTCGGTCCTTGGGTGCCAGTAAAATTCGAACCGGCAAGATTCATAGTGGCCAGGAGAAATCCTTACTACTGGAAGGTGGATGAGAAAGGACAACAACTTCCCTATTTTAACGAGGCTTATATTGAAAAGGGAAGAAGAGGGATAACCAGAACCTTAAATGTGATAGCCGGAAGTATTGATTATACCAACCTAGAAACACCGGGGGTTTTCTCTTTTGCCCTGGAAGAAGCACGGAGGTCAGACTCCTACTTTGTGGCTCGATTTGTGGGTTATAACGCTTCGTTTAGTTTGCAGCCAAATTTTTCACTTTACAAAGGGGTGAAGACGGAGAGAGACCGAGCCATGAGAGAGTTATTCAGAGATCCCAGGTTTAGAAAAGCTTTATCCTACGCCATTAACCGGGAGGGAATAACAAACTCAATTTTCCCAGGACCTCTAATTGCACCGTATGAAGGTAGTCTGGTTGACTCTTCTCCATATTATGATCCCGATGCTATCGTCACCTATGCTTATGATCTGGAAAAATCAAAAGGTTTGTTTGCAGAGCTGGGATTTAAGGACATCGATGGCGATGGTATAATGGAGTGGGCTACAGGTACTCCATTAGCTGGTCAGGATTTAACCCTTGTAATCCATATCGTTGAAGACGAAACCGCAGCCGTGAACTTAGGAGAGGCCTTAGTTCCCTACCTTAGGGAAGCTGGTATTAAGTCTGTTCTTAAAGTCATCAAGACCACAACTTACGATGCTCTATCCGACAGTGGAGAACTTGAGATACCTATATATCGTGATAATGTGTTGTGTCTTACTCCCCTGACAAGATTAACCGACCTTGGGCCTGTAACCGAGATTACTCCTACCTGGCACCAGGCTGGACCAGGGGGGGAAAGAGACCTATTTCCCTTTGAGGCTCGCTTAAGAGATCTGATAAACTCACTAAAAACTGAGAGATCTGGTTCAAAGGTAAGGGAAACATTCTCAGAAATTCAAAATTTATGGACTGAAAACGTTTACACGATTGGCCTCTATAAGATGCAGGTGGGTAATGCAATTGCCAATAGACTGAGGAACGTTCCACCCGGTACTCCACCTTACATGTATGAATGGTTCGATGTGGCTCAATGTGCATGGCAGCTTTGGGTTCCCAAGGAGGAGCAAAAGCCTGAACTTCTCCCGGGGGTAATTCCAACCTATGAGGAGAAATAAACAAGGGAAAGGGACAAAGGAAAGAAATGTAGGAGGGGGAAGGATATCCTTCCCCCTCCTAATTAAATGGGGAACCATCCTGTGATAAGCTATATTATCAGAAGAATTCTTTATGTCATTCCATTATTGCTCGCTGTTAGTATTGTTTGCTTTGTGATAATCCAACTCCCTCCCGGTGATTTTTTGACTGCTATAGAGTCACAACTAAAATCTCAGGCGGGCTTAAGTGAGGAGGAATCGAGAAAAATGGTTGATGAGATGAGAAAAACGTATGGATTAGATAAATCCATGCCTGTTCAATATCTAATCTGGATAAAGAACATCGTTACCAAGGGAGATTTCGGCTATTCCTTTGGATATAGAAAGCCTGCCCAGGAGGTGATCTGGGAAAGATTAAAATGGACCATGATCATAGCCCTTTCCGCCCATTTGATCTCTACATTAGTAGGGCTTTTAATTGGTATTTATTCGGCTACCCATCAATACAGTTTGGGAGACCATTTGAGTACTTTTTTGGCATTTATAGGTCTTTCCTTTCCTGAATTCTTTACTGCCCTGGTGATAATGTATTTACTGGTTTTTAGGTTCCGCGTTCCCCACGTTGGAGGGCTTAGCTCCCCTGAGTATGTTTTAGCTACCTGGAATTGGGCAAAATTTGTTGATTTTCTTCAGCATTTTTGGATTCCGGTAGTGATCTCAGGGGTGGCAGGGGTTGCCAGGAATATGCGGGTAATGAGAGCAAACCTTTTAGATGTATTCAGATCTCAATATGTAATTACTGCTCGTGCCAAGGGCTTGAAGGAAAGGATTGTTCTCTATAAACACGCAGTGGTAAATGCCCTCCATCCCATTATCGCCTATCAAGGAGTAGCTCTTCCTTACATAGTACAGGGGACAATGGTTACCGCCATAGTCTTAAATCTTCCCACCACCGGTCCTGCATTTTACGATGCTCTTGTGTTTCAGGATACTCTTTTAGCTGGATCTTTTCTGTTGATGGTGACAGTTGTTTTAGTGATTGGAAATCTATTATCTGATCTCATTCTGGCCTGGATAGATCCCCGAATAAGGTATGACTGAGGCATTCTTGATATTAAAAAATGAGAGATCAAGAAAAAAAAACAGCTTTGCGGAGCCTGTAAAAGGTGAGGCATATATACAACTGGTTTGGAGAAAATTTAAAAGAAGCAAAACTGCTATTATCGGTGCTATTTTAGTTATTATTATGGCTATTTTAGCTATCTTTGCTCCCTTTTTCTCTCCTTACAATCCCTTAAAAATCGATCACCGTGCAAGTTTTTCCCCTCCTCAGAGAATACATTTTTTCGATGACAAGGGTAAGTTCCACTTAAGACCATTTGTCTATAATTTAAAGCTGGAGCTCGATCCTCAGACCTGGAAGAGAATTTATACGGAGGACACAAGCAAAAGATTTCCCATTTATTTTTTGGTAAGAGGATGGGAGTATAAGCCCTTTGGAATTCCCTGCAAGTTGCATCTCTTTGGTGTTGCGAAGGGAGGTAGTATACATCTTTTCGGAATGGACAATTATGGCAGGGATCTTTGGGCAAGGATTATGTTAGGAGGGAGAGTGTCGTTATCGATAGCTCTACTTGGAGCAATCCTCAGTGCTTTCATAGGAAGCATGGTGGGCACAATTTCGGCATATTATGGAGGTATTACTGATATGATTCTTCAGCGGATAGTTGAGTTTCTTCAATCTTTCCCTCAACTACCCTTATGGATGGCTCTCAGTATCGCCATTCCTGCAACCTGGTCATCTTTATACGTTTTCATAGCCATAATGATGCTATTTGGGCTGTTAAGCTGGACTCCCCTTGCCAGAGAGGTAAGGGGAAAGGTGTTGTCCTTGCGTGAGCAGGAGTTTGTTTTATCAGCCAAAGAGGCAGGAGCAAGTGATGCCAGAATTATCTTTAAATATCTTATTCCTAATTGTCTTAGCCATATTATTGTGGTACTTACCATAACTATCCCCTGGCTGATATTGGCGGAAAGTACCTTAAGCTTTTTGGGATTAGGTCTTCAACCTCCAATGGTAAGCTGGGGAGTCCTCTTGCAAGAAGCTCAAAACCTGCAAACCATGGGAAGACATCTCTGGATTGCAATTCCGGGCGCATTTATTGTAATTACCGTTCTGGGCTTTAACTTCTTGGGGGATGGCTTAAGGGATGCGGCTGATCCTTACTCACGCCGATGATAACAGATCATATGAGGTGAGAGGTGGACAAGCAGAACGAGATATTGCTTGAGGTAAAAAATCTCAAGAAATACTTTCCCATAACCAGGGGAGTCTTTCGACGAGTTGTAGGCTACGTCAAGGCAGTTGATAGAGTTGATCTTTTTATTCGCCAGGGGGAAACTCTTGGGCTGGTGGGAGAAAGTGGCTGTGGGAAAACCACGCTTGGAAGAAGCATCCTGAGGTTGATAGAGCCTACAGATGGAGAGGTCTGGTTTAAGACGGGCAAAGGGAAAAAATTAGATATAACCAAATTAGAAGACAGGGAGATAAAGAGCCTGAGAAGAGAGATGAGGATGATCTTTCAGGACCCCTATGCTTCTTTAAATCCTCGAATGACAGTTATGGATATAGTGGGTGAGCCCTTGATAATCCATAAGGTGGCCCAGGGAAAGGAGATAGAGGACAGGGTTAGAACACTCTTGAAGATAGTGGGGCTAAATCCCAGATATATGAGAAGGTATCCTCATGAGTTCAGTGGTGGACAAAGACAGAGAATAGGAATTGCCCGAGCCTTAGCATTAAATCCCCGATTAGTTATCGCTGATGAGCCTGTTTCAGCTCTTGATGTGTCAGTCCAGGCTCAGGTAATTAACCTGCTGGAGAACCTCCAGGTGCAATTTAACCTGACCTACCTTTTTATTGCCCATGACCTGAGCGTAGTGTATCATATTAGCAACCGCATAGCGGTAATGTATGTGGGAAAGATAATGGAGGTGGGCCAAGCGGAGGAGGTTTACCAAGGACCGAGGCATCCTTATACTGAAGCCTTAATGTCCGCTGTTCCCGTCATTGATCCAGATGTTAAACCAGAACGTATTCTTCTGCAAGGGGATGTCCCTAACCCGGCGAATTCTCCCTCCGGATGCACTTTCCATCCCAGATGCCGATATGCTAAAAAGATCTGTAGTCAAGAGGAACCTCCTCTGGAGGATATCGGCGATGAGCATTATGTAGCCTGTCATTTTGCTGATGATTTTTCCTTAAAAGGAATAAGACAATTTTAGCAAGAATAATCTAAATAGCTTCACAAGGTAAGAAATACCCCTAAAACAATCAGGCAGGAAAAAATTGGAGACCAATTCTTGTTTAATCAATGTAAAAGGGTTGTGCACCTATTTCTATACTGATGATGGGATTGTCAAAGCAGTAGATGGGGTTAATTTAAAGATACGTCGGGGTGAGACCTTAGGCGTAGTAGGCGAAAGCGGCTGTGGAAAAAGCGTTACCGCTCTTTCCATTATGCGATTGATTCCTGCACCTCCAGGAAGGATAACCCGGGGAGAGATATTATATGGGGAAAATAAAGAAAAAAGTGTAGATCTTATCCGGTTAGATTCAAGGGGAAGCAAGATGAGGAACATTAGAGGGGGAGAAATAGCCATGATCTTTCAGGAACCCATGATTTCCCTGAATCCGGTCTATACCATCGGAGATCAAATAATTGAATCCATCATGGTCCATCAAAAGGTAACCAAGAAGGAGGCTAAAGAGCACGCTATCAAGATGCTGGATCGGGTAGGAATCTCTGATCCGGCTCAAAGGGTCGATGATTATCCTCATCAACTGAGCGGGGGTATGCGTCAGAGGGCTATAATCGCTATGGCTCTTTCCTGCCATCCTAATCTTCTTATCGCTGATGAGCCTACTACCGCTTTAGACGTAACTGTCCAGGCCCAGGTATTAGAGCTAATGAAAGAGCTTCAACAAGAATTTGGTATGGCTATTATGATGATAACTCACAACCTGGGAGTTATCGCCGAGACATCCGATAATGTAGCGGTAATGTATTTAGGAAAAATTATGGAATACGCCAGTGCTCACGACCTCTTCCACCATCCCATGCACCCTTATCTACAGGCCTTATTAAAATCTATACCCTCTATTGTAGGAAAGGGAGAAAGACTGGCCATGATTAAGGGAACAGTTCCTGATCCTTTATCCATTCTCCGGGGTTGCCTTTTCGCTCCCCGATGCTTGGAGATTAAAAAAATTTGTCAATCTGAAGAGGAACCTCCCGTAATTGAAGTAGAAAAAGGACATCAGGTCAAATGTTGGCTCTACGCTTAATAATACTGAGATAAGAAAGGAGTTTTATATGCCAAAAATTGCTTTTATAGGAGCAGGGAGCTTTGAATTCACCAGAAGATTGGTGAGGGATATTCTCACTTTCCCCGCACTTGAGGGCAGTACGGTAGCGCTTATGGATATCAATGAGGAACGCCTTTTCTTCGCGAAAAAAGCAATAGAGAAAATAATCGCTGCGGGAAATTACCCAGCAAAGGTGCTTGCTACCAAAGATAGAGTTGAGGCGCTCAAGGGAGCAGATGGAGTGGTTTGCACCATCCTTGTGGGCGGGGTTCAGGTATGGCGGTCAGATATAGAAATCCCCAAAAAGTATGGAGTGGATATAAATGTTGGCGATACCAGGGGCCCGGCTGGAATTTTCAGGGCCTTGAGAACAATACCAGTAATGCTTGACATATGTAAAGACATAGAGCATTACTGCCCTGAGGCTATTTTCCTAAACTATACAAACCCTATGGCTATGCTTTGTCGTGCCATGCAAAGTGAGAGCAAAGTCAAAGTAACCGGTCTTTGCCACAGCGTCCAGGGTACAGCCGAGATGCTGGCCAAGTGGATAGGTGCTCCTATGGAAGAGATTACCTATCTTTGTGCCGGGATAAATCATCAGGCTTGGTTTCTGGAGTTCAAAAGGAATGGTAAAGATGTCTACCCTCTTATTAAAGAAGCTGTTAAGAGACCTGAGATTTACAATGAAGAGCAGGTAAGAAATGAGATGTTTCTCCATCTGGATTATTATGCTACGGAATCCAGTGGCCATAACTCGGAATACAATGCCTGGTTTAGAAAAAGAGCTGACCTGATAGAGAAATATTGCAGGCATAGTACTGGCTGGAATCCGGGAGAATATGCCTTTATCCTGAAAGAATACCTGAAAAGAGAGCATACCTGGAAATCTGAAATAAAGAAATGGCTTGAAGAACCATCAATAGACCTAAAAAGAGGCAAAGAGTATGCAGCAAACATTTTCAATGCCACAATTGGAGATGGAACCCTGTATGAATTTAATGGAAATGTGAGAAACTTTGGTCTTATAGATAATCTTCCAGAAGGCTGCTGTGTTGAAGTGCCAGTAATTACCTCCAAGCGTGGATTTAGTCCTATTCATGTAGGTTCGCTACCGCCACAACTGGCTATTCTCAATAATATCAGTGCTAGATGCGAAGAGCTGGCAGTGGATGGTGCTATTAGTGGTGATCCGAGAATGATATTTCATTCAATCTGTTTTGATCCTTTAACCTCTGCTGTTTTAAGCCTGGCCGAAATAGAGAAGATGGTAAAGGAGATGTTTGAGGCAAACAAAAACCAACTGCCTCAATTTAAACATTTTTGGTAGTTTGTAAATTTTAAAAGATTCGTTTTCTCCCCTTTACAATGCCGTTATAATGTATATAATGAATGTAGAGTGTTCACAAAATAATAAAATAACCTAAAAGAAGAGGGGCTGAGAAAAAAGAAGCAAAGAAACAGTATGCGCGCCTTTTAGCCTAAGAGTTATGTAGAAAACAGGACTGGCCATTCCCTACACTGAACAACTTTCCCCTAATACAAGACTGAGCGACAGAAAAATAGTCTTCACACCAAAAAGAACATTGAATATCCAATACCTCATTGAGATTGCTTCACTTTGTTCGCTTTTCGGTAAATGCTCAGTGAAATACGTTTCTTTCTGTCATTGCGAGGAGTCCTGAAAGCCTTCAGGACGACGTGGCAATCTCTGATGAAGAATGAGATTGCTTCGCTTGCGCTCGCAATGACGTCGTTCGGTGAATATTTACGCTTTTCGTATTTCATATTGCGCAATACGCATCACGCACGACGCAATACGAGAATGGCGACGATTTAATGAACCGATATATCATTAGAACCAACCAAAATAGAACGCACCTACTAAAGATAGAGAAAGATAGCAGACTGCTGGGTTATATAGATGGCGACTTTATCCTAAAAGAAAAGAAGCTACCTCTAGTGCTGGAAGTAAAGACTCCGCAAGGAATAAAAGGCTACCTGGAGACATTTTATCCTGCCAGGAGTGGCATCAAGGTATATGACAACAAAAGAGAGGAAATTGCCTATTTGGAAAAGGAAGGGAGACTACGGATTGATGGTCTTTATCTCTCCTTTGCTAAGCTATCCAAGGAGGAAACAATACTTCAGGAACAAAAAAAGGCGGGGGAAAAGCTAGAAAAGTCAGGATTAACTCATTCCTATGTGTTTGATGACAGAGAGATAAAAGGAAGAATTTACTGTTTTAAGAAAGGCAGAAACATATCAACTCTTATGCGGGTAAAGACAAAAATATCAACTGGCATAGAAGAACTTCTCCGCTTTATTCCCCTGGCCATTTCTAGAAGAGTCTTTGAACAAGAATTTATCAGGATATTTATCGGTGCTCAGTGATGAGAATAAAAGAGCTTGATGATGAGTTAGGTAAAGGGATTGGAGTATATCTGGATGGCAGATTCTTCGAAGTAAGAAATCAGCTCGAGCTTCAATCAAGAATCTATGGAAATGACAGTGATTGTAATGCTATAGTACTGATTGAATACCAGGATAGGGAAAGAAGCTACCAACACTTTAAAGTTCTGACTGAAAGGATAAAATATCTTCTTGAAATAAACATCAGAAATAGAAAGGAAGACTTCATCCGATATTTGACCAATGGTTTTGAAAAGGAATTTAGAGGTGGTAGAATAAAAATTAATCCTGTTCAACAAGAAGAAGTACAAAAATTAAGAAAGTATGCTATTGAGCGAGCTATGAAATATGGTATCTTAACAGAAATAATTGGATGGGCAGTTATCGCCAGTACTTACTCCACTCCTAAAATCACTGCGGTGCTGGGGGGGTTCTATTTCGTTTTTGGCGATGTTATTTGTGGAGTGATAGTTCCCTGGCTAGCTGACCTAGGTAAATTTACCTCTCCTTTCTTTCAGATAGGTGCTTATCCTGCCGAAAGACGCTTTTTCCGTAAATATCTATCCCTGGATAAAGGATTGTTAGCTTACTTTAAAAAGAAGAGTATCAAGCTGAAAAAGATAGAGGAAGAATTTAATAAGACACCCAAGGTAGAAAGAAAATCTTATTTAAGCCAACGCCTCCTGCAAGAAGAAAAAAGACTATCCAGAGAGTGGGAGCCAATAGCTCAATCCTTTGAAAAATCTGAGAATCTTAAGGCCATTATTATTGGATACAGAGGAACCTACCAGAACTCATTTGCCTTTTCTAATTATATTATTAATGGAACAGAGCCCAAAGAAGAAGATATGGATATATGGCGTATGGAGATAGAAGAACCACAGAAAACAGGAGAAGAGGCGGACTTCGATAGAATCTGGGGAAAAGAGGATAAAGAAGAGAAAGATAAATGAACAGATACATAGTGGAATTCAAGAAAGATAAAGAGCAGGAAAGTGCTTTGCTCACGCCTGTTATACCCGGGAAGATAATAAAAGTAGATTTTGTTCCCCTGCAAAGAGAAATCTATCTTCCTGTCTATTACAATATAAGTTTGATTGAAGGGACAACTCGCAAAAGGATAGGTAAATTAGGAGCCTGGATAGCAGAAAATTATCCTTTAGAAGATTACCACTTAAGAACCATCAGCCAAAATAAAACCACACTTCTCTCCTTTAAAGATAAAAAGAGAGCTATTCTTAAATCTCCTTCTAACAACTATGAAATAATCACCATTAATAAGAATGACCTGGGTAAAAGACGCAGAGAAAGGCTAGAAAAGAATGGTTTTTTTAAGGGATATGATATAAAAAGAAATATAGTGATAGGAAATTATTATCTTTTCCGCCGGAAAAAGAAAATCAGAGGCCTTCTGGAACTTGAGCCAGAGTTTGCTCATACTGACTTTCTTTCTTTGGTTGTTCTGGATAAATTATTAGATGTTCTAAAGAATAAAAAAACTAAATCTATCGAATCCTTAGAAGGGGTAGAGGATATAGAAGAAGGAAAATATAGTAATTTTATTCTTTCGCACTATCCTGTGAATAGAGTGAAGGAAGCTATAGAGTATATAGATCAACAAGGTGAATGGGAGACATTTTGTGAACTGGCGGACAAGGGAAAACCTATTTTACTAAATGGTCCTACTGGATGTGGCAAGAGCACTATGATTAAATGGTATGCTCATATAAATAATATACCTTTTTATATGGCTCCCACAGGCAATAGAGAAACGAGCATGGATGATATAATAGGCTCCTGGGTTCCGGCCGACCCTAAACCTATAAAGGCACCCGGCGCTTTGAGTCTGGCTATGGTTCATAATGGTATCTTCTATTTTGAGGAAATAGGTCCGGTGGATCCAGGCGTCCTCTATGGCCTACACGGTGTCCTGGACGATAAAAAGCTAACTATTCAGTCTCAATATGGTTTTGAGGTTATTGAAGGAGCAGACAATTTCAAAATGATTTCCTCGGGTAATCTGGATTCCAGATATACACCTATTGAACTGAGTGATGCCTTCTTAGAAAGATGGGCTCAGATTAAATTGATTTATCCTGACAAAGAGGGTACCATTGATATACTTATGTCAAGAGCAGCGGGACTGGATGAGAAAATGGCTACTCTCATCACCGAACTTATTTTTGATTTCAGAAATATTCTGGCCAGCTACAAGAAAGATATGGGTTTAAGGGGAGCGGTGGAGGTTTGCCAGGCATCTTTAGCCAGCAAACAGTCGCTAAGAAAGCTGATAGAGGTGTATATGCTTAATCCCAAGTCAACCTATGAAAGTGACCAGACATTATACAAGAAATTGATGGAAAGGGTTAATAAGAGAATAAAAGGTTGAGGATTTAAGATGGCTCTCTGCCAAAAGATAGAACCAGAGTTAAAAAGGGTTATAGACTTTAGAATAGAGGATGGAGCTAGTGAAAGACACCGGCTCGTTTTTGATAAGAAAACCTTTCTCCCTCTCATTTCTGGTCCGGCTATTTATACTGACGGAGAAAAGATACACCTACCCACTCAGTTTAAGCTTGCTCTTACTGATCCTGATAATGAAATTATGATTGCCAGTGCCGTAAGGCACGAATCAGACCATATAAAGGAATTTATCAAACTAAATCAAGAGTTCCATCCTGATAAAGAATACGACCCTAAATCGATAAATCGATTCCTGGAGGACTTTTTCTTAAGGGAAAAATTTAAGGAGAATCCTACCCTGGCCCATGAAATCTTTAATATAGTGGAAGATAATAGAATAGACCGTAAAGCCAGGGGAGAGCTACCTGGACTGGCGCGTTTTTCTAAGGAGAAAGAAAAACGTATCTATCTTAATAGAAGACCCAGTCCCAAATACTTAATGAAAAAGAAAAAGGGGTTAAGTGCTTTCAGGGAATTTTTTCTGCAAAAGACTTTGCTTGATGAGACTATTGATGAGGTTCCTCCTCAGTACAATAATCTCTTAAATGAATGTGTAAGTATAGCGCGAAGTGCAGAAAATAAGGATATTCATGTCTCTTTAGAAGCAACAGAAAAAATATATGTCAAATTCAAGGAAAATTTTGATATCAAGCAGCCTATGAGACAACTTCCTCCCTTTGCTGGCAGGGGCCATAGTAGGATGAGTCCAGGTCTTCCCAAGAAATATAAGGGTTCTGTAAAACCAAGGGAAGGGAGGGAAGAGGGTAAAAAGCACCCTTCAGTTCAGGATAGAAAAGAAAGAAAAGCTTCATCAGCCAAAAAAGAGCAGCAAAAAAAGATAAGTCCAAAGAAAAAAGCAAAAAAAAATCAGCCAGAGGAATCAATTCCAGGCGAACACAAAGAGAGAGAACCTCGATTTAAGAAAGAAAAAGAGAGCGAAAAGCAAGATAGAAGGGGAAAAAGACAGAAAGAGAAAGAGAAACAGAAAATAGACTCCGCTTCAGAAAAAGATAAGCTCAGCTATTGGATAGGCAGTGGTTATTTTAGAAAGATAGTACCCAAGCCAAGTCCAGGGGTGAATATAGCCATACCCCAGGGCTCCCGCAGCGACATTGAGAAAGCTCATAAGACAATAGAAAAATATAATGGAGAAATTAGAGCCATTGAGAGCTATTTTAAAAGATTAGAGGAAAGATATAGAGGAAAAAAGAAAGCTAGAGCCGGCGAGGAAATTAACATAGGAGAATACGTCCAGGCAGAATTAGAATATGAGGCTACCGGGGTAAGACCAAATAAAAAGATGTTCCGCAAGAGAGCCAGAATTAAAAAAAAGGCAGCCTGGGCTATTTTAGCAGATATAAGTTCTTCTACTGCTTTTGGATTTGGATATAGAATAATTGATTATATTAAGGATGCTTTATTGATACAGGGTGAGGCATTGAACTATTCTGGTTATCCTTTCGGCATTTTTGCTTTCCATTCGGGGGGAATCTTATTCAGAGAAATAATGAATTATAAGGATACAGTCTATACAATAAAAGACTTTAAAGAAAATTATGGTGAAGAAAACAGAGGAAGAATAATGTCCCTATCTCCTTACGGAGGTACCTTGATGGTCAATGCTATAAAATACATTTCTGATAATCTGAGGGAGGTTGAAGGCATGCCCAAGGGGTTTTGTATCATTACTGATGGAGAGCCAGATACTCCCCAGGATGTAAGAGAGAGCTTCAAGAGCTTGCAAGAAGATGGAATTCTTCCTTTTCTGTTTGTTATTGGAGCCGAGCACGAAGAATGTGCCAAATTTCTCATAGATGATTATGTTATTATAAAAAGGGACCGCTTAGCTGAATTACCCAACGAGGTCTTGAGAATATTCACCACTTATGGTATAATGAAATGATACTCGTATATCGTATGCCCTCTCCTCTCTGGGGAGAGGGAAGGGTGAGGGGAAAGTATGAATCGTAAAAGAATAGGATTGGTAATAGTCATAGTTGTTATAGTCCTGTGGGTTCTCTCAGGTATTTATATTGTCCACCCGGAACAAGAAGGGATAGTCCGACGTTGGGGAAGATATTATGCTTCTAGAGGCCCGGGGATATATTACCATATACCCTGGCCGGTGGAGAGAATAGACAAGCCCCAAGTAGCCAAGGTTCAAAAGATGGAAATTGGCTATAGAACTATAAGCACAGGTCCCCCTGCCGTTTATGAATCTATTGAAGAAGAAGCTTTAATGCTGACAGGAGATATAAACATAGTTGACCTCTGGTTTATTGTTCAATATAGAATCAAGGATGCCAGAGATTATCTTTTCAATGTTAGAAACGTCAAAAAAACCATAAAGAATGCTGCCGAGGCGGCCATGAGACAAACCATCGGAGATAGAGGTGTGGATGAAGCCTTAACCGTGGGACGAGAAGAAATTCAGGAGGTAACAGCGAATAAACTGCAGGAAATTCTGGACCTATATAAAAGTGGTATTTATGTAGTTACAGTAAAACTGCAAGATGTTCATGCTCCCGGCGAGGTAAAAGAGGCATTTGAAAGGGTTGCCAGTGCCAAAGAAGATAGAGAGCGGTTTATCAATGAAGCTTTGGGAAAATATAATCAGGAAATCCCCAAAGCCAGGGGTGAGGCAGAAAAAACAATAAGACAAGCAGAAGCATACGCGGTAGAAAGAACAAAACATGCTCAAGGTGACGCCAATAGATTCTTGCAAAGACTAAAGGAATATAAAAAAGCAAAACAGGTAACCAAAGATAGGCTTTATCTAGAGACAATGCGAAACATTTTGCCAGAAATTGAAAAAATCGTTATCTCAGAGGCTGAGGAAGGATTTTTGAAGTTCTTGAATCTGAGAGACAAAGGTTTAGAGGAATCATCTAAGAGATAAGATATGGCTACTAAAAAAAATATCATTCCCAAAATAAGTAATTACCTGCTGCTGGAAATTATCATTGTAGTAATAGGCCTTTTAACGCTTAATTCCACTGTTTATACTGTCAATGAAATAAATCAGGTAGTCATTACCGAGCTGGGAAGGCCCATAAAAACAGTTAAAAAACCAGGTCTTTACATAAAAAAGCCCTTTGTCCAGAAGGTAAATAGATTTGAGGATCGACTGCTGGAATACGATGCTGCTGCCAGAAGATGTGTTACTGAGGACAAAAAGTATATATTCCTTGACAACTATGCCCGATGGAGAATAGTTGATCCCCTTCTCTTTCTGAAGACGGTCAGAAACGAGGTGGGAGCTTACGCGCGACTTGATGATATTATCTATTCTGTGCTCAGGGAAGAGGTGGGTAAGTATAACATGATGGAAATCATAAGAACATCTGATAGAGAAATCATCTCTACCGAGGTAACCTGGGAAGAAGAGAGAAAAAGAGAAAGAGAAGAGATAGAAAAGATAGAGGCGGGCAGAGAGAAAATTATGAGAGATGTCACCAAAAAGAGTGATACTGTTACCAGGCAATATGGAATAGAGATCATAGATGTGAGAATCACCAGGGCTGATCTTCCTAAAGCTAATACTGATGCTGTTTTTTCCAGAATGAAGGCTGAGAGGAATCGGATATCAAATAGGTATTTGTCGGAAGGAGAAGGTGAGAGAGCTAAAATCTTAGGAGAGATGGAAAAGGAACTGGCCCAGATAAGGTCAGAAGCTTACCGAAAAGCCCAGGAGATAAAAGGACAGGCAGATGCCAGAGCTACCGCCACCTATGCTCAAGCTTATGAGCAAGACCCTGACTTCTTCAATTTTTTGAAAACTTTAGAAACTTACCGAGAAACTCTTACCCAGAAGACGCTCATTGTAGTGCCCCTGGAGTCAAAGTTCTTCAAGTACCTCATTCCAGAAACTACTCCGATAGATTAGAACCAGTCTTTTGAATTCTTCACCATTAGAGACGATAACTGAAATCCTGGATTTCAGCCGGAAGCAGTAGAAGCTAATTAATCACAAAAGAATTGATTACTTCCGCACAAAACCTTGAAAGGCACAGGTAAATCCAGTTCTATTTCGCCTTCTTTTTCTTTTTGCCAGCCAGCCAGAAATTAATTCCCGCACCAATCCAAAGAATGATGGAGCTATAGGGGCTCCAACTACACAGAGCATCGTATCCTAATGCACTTACCTTGTCTCCTCCCACGGAAGTAGGGATAAGGACAACAAGTCCCAGGATAAGTAGGATCCATGCTAGCCATAGTCTCATTTCTCTCACCTCCTCATTAGAATATTTTTAGAAGTCTACTCCCACACTAGCGAAAAAGTTTGAGTATGTCAAAAATATCCTTGACGAGTTTAAATTTTCTGGTAACATCAGCATATACTAATTTAACATAACAAGGAGCGAGATGAATAAAATGGAAGGTTATGCTGCTACAGGAAGAAGAAAAACGGCAACAGCGCAGGTAAGGATGAAGGCGGGCAAGGGTAATATGATGGTTAACAAAAGGACTATTGATGATTACTTTCCCCGCAAGACTTATATCAAAATAATAAAGGAGCCCTTAGAGAAAGTAGATTTTCTGGACAGATTTGATGTGGAGGTAAAAGTCAAAGGAGGAGGCTTAACTGGCCAGGCGGAAGCTATAAGGCTCGGACTTTCTCGGATTCTTCTGAGGGTAAATCCTGAGCTAAAAGGAATCCTGAGAAAAGCCGGTTTCCTAACCCGGGACCCCCGGATGAAGGAAAGAAAGAAACCGGGATTGACCGGAGCCAGAGCAAGACATCAGATTCCTAAGAGGTAACTTAAGACCCGTTGTTCGTGAATGGTGAGTGGTGAATGGTGAATCGCACCTTAGAAAAAGAAAAGGGTCTGAGTTCTAGATACTGATTGCTCGATTCCCCCTCACTTTAATCCTCTTCCCCTGGGGAAGAGGAAACGAGATACGAGGAATAGATGGAAGAATCACAAAAAGCTGATCTTATTGTAGTCAAAGCCTGCGAGAATGGGGTTACTATTATTGGCTTAACGCGAGGCAAAGAAACAGTTGTTCACCATACGGAAAAACTAGATAAGGGTGAGGTTTGGATCTCTCAGTTCACCCAACATATTTCAGCCATAAAGATTAGAGGCAAAGCCGAAATCCTTTCAAAATATGGAAAAGTAGAGTCTGGCAAGTAATTTCCAGATTAGAATAGACAAGATAAGATGAGACGAGCCTGGGTTAGAGGTTGTTTTTAAGAAAACTGGGCTTAGAGCGCAGTTTTTTTATTGCATTGAGCATCAAAACATAAGATATAAAAATGGAAGGGGGGGGAGAGAAGAAAGCTAAGAATTCCAAAAAAACATAGAAAAAACAAAGAAAAGGAGAAAGAGTATGGCTGAGAAAAAAATCTTACTACAAGAAAGAGAAATACCAAAAGCATGGTACAATGTCTTACCAGATTTGCCTGGGTCCCTACCCCCGGAACTGCACCCTGGCACTAAAAAGCCTCTGGTTCCGGAAGACCTTTTGCCAATTTTCCCCATGGCTTGTATTGAACAGGAGATGTCTCCCCAGCACCGTATTGACATACCTGAGGAAGTATTGAAGGTCTATACTCAATACCGTCCCACTCCCCTGCGTAGAGCCTATCGGTTAGAGGAGGCAATAGGAACCTCGGCTAAGATATATTATAAAGATGAATCCCTATCCCCGCCAGGTTCCCACAAACCAAATACAGCCGTCGCCCAGGCCTACTATAACAAGAAAGAAGGGGTTAAAAGATTAGCTACCGAGACCGGAGCCGGCCAATGGGGAAGTGCTTTGGCTTTTGCATGTAGGATGTTCGGATTAGAATGCACTATCTATATGGTAGGGATAAGCTACGACCAAAAACCTTACAGAAGGTTCTTAGCTCAAAGCTGGGGAGCAGAGATGTTTCGCTCTCCCTCTAATCGCACAGAATTCGGCAAGAAAACCCGCAAAGAAGATCCAGACTGCCTTGGTAGTCTGGGAATTGCCATATCCGAGGCAATAGAAGATGCAGCGACTCATGAAGACACCAAATACTCAATAGGAAGCGTGGTAAATCACGTTCTTCTCCATCAGACCATAGTAGGCTTAGAGGTGGAAAAACAACTGGATAAAGTAGGAGAGAAGCCAGATATAATGATTGGCTGTGTAGGAGGAGGAAGTAACTTTAGTGGCTTCTTCCTACCTTTTCTTCCCAGAAAGCTTGCTGGCGAGAACATACGGTTCATAGCTGTAGAACCTACAGCCTGTCCCAGCCTCACTAGAGGCCCATATAGGTATGATTTTGGGGATACCGCTGGAACGGGACCGGTGGTGAAGATGTTTACTCTGGGACACTCTTTTGTTCCTCCTCCAATTCATGCGGGAGGTCTGAGATATCATGGCGATGCACCCATTCTCTGCCATCTACTGAAATTGGGGCTAATAGAGGCCCAGGCTTATCATCAAAAAGAGGTATTTGATGCGGCGTTGCTATTCACTCAGACAGAAGGATTTCTGCCGGCACCCGAAACAGCCCATGCTACCAAAGCGGTAATCGAAGAAGCAAAGAAAGCCAAGCCAGGGACGGTAATTGTCTTCAATCATTCTGGCCACGGTTACTTTGATTTGGGCGCCTATGATACTTATTTCAGAGGGAAACTAGAAGATTATGCCTATCCCCAGGAAAAGATTGAGGAGGCGCTTAAATCTTTGCCTGAAGTGGAAGAGGTATAGGTTCTGCTTATTATTCCTCTCTAGCTACATCTACTTGAATCAGAGGAATTTGCATCTGTACCGAAGGACATTCCTCAAAATTCGTCGCTTGTCACTACTTGCTAGTCACTGGCAAGAAAAGAAAACACCCTCTCCCCCCTTGGGGGAGTAGGGTGAGGGGGCAAATTATTGTATTATCCGGACGAGAGAAAATTTGAAACCTTATCTAAAAAAGGAAATCTCATCCCTGTCTGGCGAGAGATATTGGCTGACTTAGAAACTCCTGTCTCTGCTTTCATTAAACTGGGGAAGGGAAAGTTCTCCTATCTTTTAGAAAGTGTAGAAAAAGGCGAACAACTAGGGAGATATTCTTTCTTAGGCAGCGACCCTGTCCTTGTTTTCAAAAGCAAAGGGGAAAGAATAGAAATTATCCGACAAGGAAAAAGTGAAATTCTAAGAGTGGAGAAAGACCCCTTAGATGCCTTAAAAAAGATTATGGCTGGCTACAAAACGGTTAATTCAGCAAAACTTCCTCGTTTTTCAGGAGGAGCAGTAGGTTATGTTGGTTATGACATGGTCCGTTTCTGGGAAGAAATCCCTGAGAACAATCAGGACGATTTAAACCTTCCCGATTCCCTATTTATGCTCAGTCATACTTTAATTATCTTTGACCATCTTAGTCATAAAATAAAGGTAGTCTCTTACGCCCTTTTAGAGAAAAAGGAATCTCCTCAAATAGCCTACCAGAAAGCCAAGCATGAAATAGATGGGGTGATCAAAAAATTGAGGCAGCCTTCTCCTTCCTTGCTTCATGGTGAGAGAAAAGAAAAAAAGAAAGAAATTGCTAACGAGAAGATTGAATCTAACTTCACCTCTCATATTTTCCAGTCTAAGGTAAAAAAAGCCAAAGAATATATCAGGGCAGGGGACATTTTCCAGGTAGTCTTATCTCAGAGATTAAAAAGAAAAGTGGACGCTTCTGCTTTTGACATTTATCGCACTTTAAGATCTCTCAATCCTTCTCCTTATATGTATTACCTGAAATGTGGAGATTTTGAGATAGTGGGAAGCTCCCCCGAGACTCTGGTAAGAATGGAGGAAGAAGAAATAACCTATAGACCTATCGCGGGAACGAGAAAACGGGGAAAAGATAGAGCAGAAGATGAACTCCTGGCTGAGGAACTATCTATCGATCCTAAGGAGAGAGCCGAACATATAATGCTGGTGGACCTGGGACGCAATGATATGGGAAGAGTCTGTGAGTATGGGACAGTCAAGGTAACAGAGCTATTTTCAGTAGAGAAATACTCTCATGTTATGCACCTTGTTTCCAATGTCCAGGGGAAACTAAGGAAAGGAATGGACCAATACGACCTTCTTAGGGCCTGTTTTCCGGCAGGAACAGTCTCTGGAGCTCCTAAGGTAAGAGCAATGGAAATTATCGAAGAGCTTGAACCTTGCCGCCGGGGTCCTTATGCTGGAGCGCTAGGATACTTTAGCTTTTCTGGAAATATGGATACCTGCATCATTATTCGCACCATCCTCATTAAAGATAACATTGCTTATATTCAAGCAGGGGCAGGTATTGTGGCTGACTCTGAGCCTGAGTCTGAATATGAGGAAACACTAAATAAGGCCCGTGCTTTGATTAAAGCCATTGAAATAGCCGAGAAAGGTATAGAATGATTCTGGTTATTGATAATTACGATTCCTTTGTCTATAATCTGGTCCAATATCTGGAGGAACTGGGAAAGAAAACAGAGGTCTATCGCAATGATAGGATTAGCTTAAGGATAATAGAAGAAAAAAAGCCAGAGGGAATTGTCATTTCTCCTGGTCCGGGTCAGCCAAAAAATGCCGGCATTTCTGAACAGGTAGTGGAGCATTTCGCTTCTCAGATTCCTATTCTGGGAGTCTGCCTGGGACATCAGTGTATAGGCGAAGTTTTTGGAGCAAAGATTGTCAGAGCAAAAATTCTTATGCACGGGAAAACCTCTTTAATCTATCATTATGGTAAGGATATTTACCAGGGAACAGAAAATCCTTTCCTGGCTACCCGTTATCACTCTTTAATAATCAAGAATGGCACTCTTCCCGATTGTTTAATCAGAACTGCCTGGACCAAGAAAGAAGAAATTATGGGAATAAGACATAAAGAATATCCTGTCTTCGGCATGCAATTCCACCCGGAATCAATATTGACTGAAGCAGGTAAGAAATTATTAAAGAACTTTTTAAAACTGGAAGAAAGCATTCACCTCAAAATGTGGGAACTGCCTTGCTAATATAGCGTATAGCGGGTAGCGTTTAGCGTATAGGACCGAAAAAAAATGATGAAAAACATCTTAAAAATGTTGGTGGAAAGAAAGAACCTGCAAGAGGAAGAAGCAAGGCAAGTAATGAAAGAGATTATGGAAGGAAAAGCTACTCCCGCTCAGATTGCTTCATTTCTTACTGCTCTTAGGATGAAGGGAGAGACAGTAGCTGAGATTACTGGTTTTGCCAGAGCAATGCTGGAGAAAGTCGATACCTTTTCTATAAAGATAGATACCTTAGTGGACACCTGCGGAACCGGAGGCGATAGTCTTAATACTTTTAACATTTCTACGGTGGTTGCCTTGGTTGTAGCAGGAGCAGGGCTAACCGTAGCTAAACATGGCAACCGGGCCCTTTCCAGCAAATGTGGCAGCGCTGATGTTCTGGAAGCCTTGGGAGTAAAGCTAACTACATCTAAAGAAAAGGTGAAAGAGTGCCTGGAAAAAATAGGAATTGGTTTTCTTTTTGCTCCTTGTTGTCATCCGGCTATGAAATATGCTCTTGCACCGCGACAAGAAATGGGAATGAGAACAGTATTTAATATTCTGGGGCCCCTGATTAATCCACTGAGAGCTAATGTGCGTCTTATGGGCGTGCATAGTTCTTCTCTTACCGAGCCGTTAGCCAGAGTATTAAAGAATCTGGGGGTGAGAAGTGCCTTTGTTGTCTGGGGAGAAGATGGCCTTGATGAAATCAGCATTAAGGCAAGAACAAGAATAACCGAGCTAAAAGAGGGTAAAATAAAAACTTATTATATTAGACCAGAAGACTTTGGCATGCAAAGGGCTTCTTTAGAGGAGATAAGGGGAGGAGATAGAGAAGAAAACGCCCGCATTCTTAAAGACATTTTAAGAGGAGGAAAAGGCGCCAAAAGAGACATCATTCTTATCAATACTGCCGCTTGTCTGGTAGCAGCAGGACGAGCCAAAAGTTTCAAGGAAGGAATCAAGATAGCCAAAGACTCCGTTGACTCGGGAAAAGCTAATAAGAAACTGGAATCCCTGGTTGAATTTACTAATAGTTGATAGTTCATGGTCCATAGTTCATCGAGAAAAACAATAAGATGGTAAGTGGTGATTGGTTAATTGGTGAGTGGTAAATGGCGCCCTCTCCCCTGTGGGGAGAGGGATGGGGTGAGGGGAACGACTTTGATCTTAGATGAGATAGTAAATAATAAGCTTAAAGAGGTTGCCAGGCGAAAAAAAGAAGTCCCATTGGCGGCCCTAAAATCGAAGCTAGCCGCTTCTACTCCCACCAGGAACTTCAGGAAAGCTATCTCCTCTGCAACAAAGATTAATATTATTGCTGAGATTAAGAGAGCCTCCCCTTCAGCTGGAGTTATAATTAAAAATTTTAGTTTAGAGGAACTAGCCAGAATTTATGAGAAGAATGGCGCCTCAGCTCTATCTATTTTGACTGACCAGAAGTTCTTTAAGGGAGAGCTTAAAGATTTAGAGAAGGCGAGGAAAGCCTCTTCCCTTCCCATTCTGGCAAAAGAGTTTATAGTGGATGAGTATCAAATTTATGAGGCTAGAACCGGGGGAGCGGATGCTCTACTCCTAATTGCTCGCATATTAGATAGAGAAAAGTTAAAAGAATATCTAGATTTGGCCTGGCAAATGGATTTAGACTGTCTGGTAGAAATTCACGCTGAGGAAGAGTGGCAAAAAATCAAAGACCTTCCTGTTGATATTGTGGGCATTAATAATAGGAATCTGGAAAATCTTAAAGTAGATTTAAAGATGAGTTTCAATCTTATAAAGAAGATACCTTCGGATAGAGTAGTAGTCAGTGAAAGTGGAATTAACAATAAAAAAGATATCTACAGGCTCCAAGAAGCAGGAGTAGATGCCTTTTTGATAGGAGAGGCCTTATTGAAAAGTAAAAATGTGGGAGAAAAACTGAGAGAGCTTAAAATGGTGAATAGTATTTAGTGAATGGTGAATCGAAATTCGTTGCTCGAAAAAAGAAATTCCCTCTCCCCTTGGGGGAGAGGATTAAGGTGAGGGGTTAATTAACGCAATATGATGATTAAAATCAAAATATGTGGTATAACTAACAAAGAAGATGCTGGCTGGGCAGTAGATCTAAAAGTAGATGCTCTTGGCTTTATTTTTGCTGACAGCCCCAGAAGAGTAAAGCCTGAAATAGTTCAGGAAATTATTAAGCTTCTCCCTCCTTTTATCTCCAGCGTGGGAGTCTTTGTTAACGAGGATAGAGAAAAGGTAGAAGAGATAACCGAGAGCTGTGGTTTGACTACTTTGCAATTCCATGGCCAAGAGTCTCCCTCTTACTGTGAGGGATTCAAGCAGAAGATAGTTAAAGCTTTTCGTATCAAGGATAAAAGCGTATTAAAAAAGGCCGCCCAGTACCAGGGTAAAATAGACGCTTATCTTCTTGATGCCTATTCTCCTTTTGCCTACGGCGGTACAGGAAAGACCTTTGACTGGCATATAGCCAAAGAGATTAAAAAATTTGGATTACCTATTATTCTCTCAGGTGGATTAAATCCTGAGAATATAAGAGAAGCAATAAGTGAAGTAGAGCCTTATGGAGTAGATGTAAGCAGTGGAGTAGAGGAAAGGCCAGGAAAAAAGAATCTAAAGAAATTAAAAAATTTCGTCAGAATAGTGAGAGAAACGGATGGAGCATCATAGTCTGCCCGATAAAAAAGGACATTTTGGAGCCTTCGGAGGAAAATTTGTTCCCGAAACACTTATGCCTGCTCTGAAAGAATTAGAGGAGGCTTATTCAGAAGCAAAAGAAGATAAAGATTTTCATAAGAGATTAGAGAAATATTTAGCCGATTATGCTGGTCGCCCCACGCCACTTTATTTTGCCGAAAGACTAACCAAAAGCTTAGCTGGAGCTAAGATTTATCTTAAAAGAGAAGACCTGGCCCATACCGGAGCTCATAAAATCAATAATACTCTGGGACAGGTACTTCTAGCTAAAAGAATGGGCAAAAAACGTATTATTGCTGAAACTGGAGCTGGTCAACATGGGGTAGCCACAGCTACGGCTGCCGCTGTATTAGGGCTTCCCTGTAGAGTATATATGGGAGATGAGGATATTAGACGGCAGCGACTTAATGTATTTAGAATGGAGTTATTAGGTGCAGAAGTAATTCCTGTTTCCTCAGGAAGCTGTACTTTAAAGGATGCAATCAATGAAACCATTAGAGATTGGGTAACCAATGTCAGAACTACTTATTATGTTCTGGGCTCAGTAGTGGGACCTCACCCCTATCCTATGATGGTGCGGGATTTTCAATCAGTCATAGGCAAGGAAACAAAAGAACAAATTCTGCTCAAAGAGAAAAGAGTGCCTGACTATCTGGTAGCCTGTGTGGGAGGAGGCAGTAATTCCCTGGGGCTCTTTTACCCTTTTCTGGAAGATGCTGTGCAATTAATTGGAGTGGAAGCAGGAGGGCTAGATCTTTCAGAAGATAAACACGGAGCCACCCTAGCTCGAGGGAGCATCGGTATACTGCATGGAGCAAAAAGCTATCTACTGCAAGATAAATATGGACAAATCAGCCTAACTCACTCAGTGGCTGCTGGCCTGGATTATCCAGGAGTTGGACCAGAACACTCCCATCTTAAAAAAATCGGCAGAGCCAAATATGTTACCGTTAATGACAGGGAGGCGCTGAAAGCTTTTCAAACTCTATCTGAACTGGAGGGAATCATTCCAGCCCTGGAAAGTGCCCATGCTATTGCCTATCTAAGCAAACTGGTGCCTGAATTGGACAAGGATAAGATAGTGGTGGTTAATCTGTCTGGACGGGGCGATAAGGATGTAGAGCAGGTAAGTGGAATAGTAGATAGCGGATAGCGTTTAGCGTATAGATCCCTGTTTTCCGTCATTGCGAACTTGCTGAAAACAAGCGTGGCAATCTCATGGGATTGCTTCGGCTTCGCCTGGCAATGGCAACACGATAGTGGAAAATATGAAAAACACCAGATATTAACGCTAAAATCGAGGTTAAGAGTGAATCGTATTAAAAAAAAGTTTAAGGAATTGAAGAAGGAGGGCAAAAAAGCCTTTATTTCCTTTATTACAGCGGGAGATCCAGATTTTACTACCAGTAAAGCTCTGGTTCTTGAACTGGAAAAAAGAGGGGCTGATATTATCGAGCTGGGAGTCCCCTTTTCTGACCCCCTTGCCGAGGGACCAGTTATTCAAAAGTCCTCCCAGCGAGCATTGGAAAAAGGAACCTCCCTTCCAAAAATATTGAGCCTGGTTGGAGAATTGCGCCAAGAGACGGAGATTCCCATTGTTTTAATGGGCTACTACAACCCCATTTTCAAATTTGGAGAAAGAGAATTCATAGAAAGAGCATCTGGGGCAGGGGTAGATGGATTAATAATCGTTGACCTTCCTCCAGAAGAGGCTCATTTTTTGCTAAAAGAGTCTAAGAAAAACAACCTTGTTCTTATCCTTCTCCTTACTCCGGTTAGCTCAGAAGATAGAATAAAGTTAGTCTGCCAGAAAAGTCAAGGATTTATCTATTGTGTAGCCTACACCGGCATTACCGGTGATGAAAAAAGAGAAGATAAAAACTTAAGAGATTTAGTAACCAAGGTTCACTCTCTTACCTCAACCCCGGTAGGAATAGGATTTGGCATCTCCTCACCTTCAGAAGCCAGAAAAACCGCCTCCTTAGCCGAGGCAGTAATAGTGGGGAGTGCCATCGTCAAGAAAATAGAAAAACATCAAGGGAGCAAAACTTTAGTTGAAAAAGTGGGAGTTTTTGCTGAAAGCTTAATCAGAGCAGTAAAAGAATAATACCTGAAGACAATTTTCTTCTGTATTAAGAAAATCTGAACGGTAATATCGCTTAAACAATACAATTGGCCCCTACCCAACTGAACCTGAATCACTGGAAAGAATGAAAAAAATGCAATATGAGAACATCCTTAAGAAACTAAAAACATTGTCTAATCCCAAGGCAGTAGAGGGTATGGCACGATTTGGTATTAATCCAAAAAGTACCTACGGAGTTTCTGTTCCCGACCTAAGGAAAATGGCAAAAGAAATTGGAAGGGATCACCCCCTTGCTCAACAGCTTTGGGATTCAGGTATTCACGAAGCGTGCATACTTGCCAGTATGATTGACGACCCAAATCAGGTGACAAAAAAACAAATGGATGCCTGGATAAAGGATTTTGACTCGTGGGACGTATGTGATCAGTGTTGTATGAATTTGTTTGATAAAACGCCTATGGCATGGGAGAAAGCAGTAGAGTGGACTAAGCGCGAAAAAGAATTTGAAAAGCGTGCTGGCTTTGCCTTGATGGCCTGTTTGGCATGGCACGACAAGGAAGCGCCGGACAGAAAGTTTTTGGCCCTCCTGCCGGTGATAAAACGGGAAGCGGATGACGATAGAAACTATGTTAAAAAGGCAGTCAATTGGGCCTTAAGGAATATCGGAAAACGGAATGTCAATTTGAACAGGAAGGCGATTGAGACTGCAAAAGAGATTCAGAAAATGGATGCAAGAAGTGCCAAATGGATTGCTTCTGATGCAATCCGGGAGTTAACAAGCGAAGCAGTTCAAGAAAGATTACAAAAGAAGAGGTAAATAAAGAACGTGGCACTCTTTAAATATAGTGACTGAACGGACTCGCAAACTACCATAAACACCACATTTCTTTCTGGAAATGTGGAAGTGAGGCTAGTCTCCCGTTATTCGGAATTTCTATGATCCATCTATGAAAATCCTCATCTATCTTGTGGAAGGGTGAATTTTCTCTGTTCTTTTTAATTCTGAGAGTGTCCAACCCTATTCAGGATATCCAAACCGAATGGCTTGACACGATTGCTCTCATCCCCACCTTTACAGAGGGGGAGTTCCCGTTAAATTAAAAGAGTAGGACCCCGATCCTACATCGAATGTGACACATTCATCATTCTCTCTTCCAACGGTGATACCCGCTGTGCCTTCAAAGTATATGCCATTTTCCCAGATTATCGTTTTACCTTCCTTGATTACGACATTTTCCAGCTTCATTTTTGGAATGCTCACCTTCCCCTGAGAATTGACAGGCAAAGTGATATTTAATACTAGCGACCTATCCTGTCTGGTCCAACTTGAGGATAGTATGCCTCTAATGGTCTTAAGTGAGGCACTGGCATATTTGAGGTCGCCGACGGGGTGGGGTTTGATGATGATTCGCTGAAAACCAGGGCCAGCAGGATCAAGGCTGATGCCGGCCAACACCTTGTAGAACCAGGCATCCACGGTGCCAAACATTATATGATTGTGTGAGTTCATGCCAACATCAGCAAGGTATTCCCATCTTTCCCATATGGTTGTCGCGCCTTCCTTGATCATATAGCCCCAGCTGGGATAGGTGGTTTGCGTTGCTAGCTTATAGGCAAGATCTGTGCGTCCAAATTTTGTTAAGATATCAAATATATACTTGGTGCCTACAATCCCTGTGTTAAGGTGACTGCTCTGTGTTGCCACAATATCATGCACCAGATTCTCAAACACATCCTCTTTCTTGTTTTCAGGCACCATATTCAGGAAAAGAGGGAGCACATTGGAGGTCTGGCCGCTGGGGGCAAATAATGGGAGCGTTTTCTTAATCATTTCCCCTTTCTTATCCTCAGGAGTTCCCGCAGGTAGAAGAGCTTCCACCCTCTTATACAAGTCAGTATATTTTTCGCCACAATAGAAGCCCTCCCGTAGAAACTCCCTGTTGAAGGCCTCCTTAATCTTGTCAGAGAGCTGGACATACTTTTCTGCATCCTCGTGGTTGCCCAAAATACGGGCAATCTTAGACAAGACCATAACATCATGAAAGTAATACCAGGTTGAGGTTAGTATGAGCGCAGTATCCACTGGACGAGCATGCCGGGGAGGGCACCAATCTCCATATTTACCATAGGTAATAATATAATCAGTTGCCTGCGCGCCTAAAAAATCTACCCACTTCTTCATAAGAGAATAGTTTTGCTCCAGAATGTGTTTATCCTCATAATAGAGATATAGATGCCAGGGAATGGTCACGCAAGCTGTGCCCCAAACAGGATCAGCAGGGTAAATGCTCCAATAAGGTGGCACAACATCTGGCACGCTGCCGTCCTCTTTTTGAGCATCCTCTATATCACCAGTCCATTTCCCAAAAAAGCCGACCATATCAAAGTTGTAAATTGCTTCTTCCACAACAAGTTGAGCATCACCCATCCATCCCATGCGCTCATCGCGCTGTGGACAGTCGGTGGGAATACTCATGAGATTGCTCAGTTGTCCCCAGAGGATATTCTGGTGAATCTTGTTGATCAAAGAATTAGAGCAGGTAAAGCCACCAACAGGCTCTACCGCTGAGTGGACTACACCTCCTTCTAAACTCTCCAGGATTGGTGTGCCAGGAAAACCAGTTGCCTCGACATAGCGAAAGCCATGGTAGGTAAAGCGTGGCTCGTATATTTCTTCTCCTTCTCCTTTCAGGATATAGGTATCGGTTGCTTTTGCCCCACGATTAGGTATAGTGTTAATCATGCCGTTCTCATCTAATAATTCAGCATATCTCAGTTGTATCTGAGTGCTTCTTGGACCACGCACACGGAGCCTCACCCAGCCAGTGAAATTCTGTCCGAAGTCATAGACATAAACATTCGGCTTTGAATTGGTAATTTTCTTAGGTTGCAATATTTTTACCACCTTAATTGGCGGAAAGCTCGCCTGGGAGACTAACTTTCCACCAGGGGCATCCACGACGGTGGCAGAATTCCAATTAGCATCATCAAAGTTCGGCGCGTCCCAACCTTCTCTCTCAAGTCTGGCATCATACGTCTCGCCATCATAAATGTCATCCCTGACAATAGGACCCTGGACAGTTTTCCAAGTCTCATCAGTTACAACCCTTATGCTGGAGCCATCAGTGAAATGTATATGTATCTGTAATATCAGCACCGGTGAGTGGCCATACTTTTTTAGTGGGGGCGTTAGGCTTTTATTAGATACCTTGCCTGGTGGGCTATAACGTCCATTACCTAGCATAACACCTACTGCGTTTTCGTTCCCTTTAAGATAGTTAATCAGATCATAGGTAACATACAATGCTCTCTTTTCGTAATCTGTCCAGCCTGGATCAAGAACATGGTCGCCAACTTTTTCTCCATTAATGCGCAACTCGTAGTAACCTAATCCACATATGTATGCCCGTGCCTGCTCAATATCCTTACCAACAGTAAATTCCTTACGGAGGAGATTTCCTCCCTTAATCCATTTTCCTTCCCAGTCATCCGGTTTCAAAAGGCCCATCTCAAATGTAGCTGTCTTACTCCAGGGACTTACCTTTCCATCTTTATCCCACACACGTACCTTCCAGTAATACATTTTTCTACTCTCTAGAAGAGTACCTGCATATGGAACATTTACTGACTCCCCTGAGGTTGCTTTACCGCTGTCCCACATATCACCGTTATCGGTGTCTAAATATTCCCGCTTGCGGGCAACAAGCACCTGGTAGGCTGACTGAAGCTGTCCGCGTTCCCAATGATTGAGTACCCAGGAAAACCGAGGCAAGCCTACATCAATCCCCACTGGATTCAGGGTATATTCACAGAGTAGGTCTGTGACACCCCCTACCGTTTTTTCACCTTTCCTCTCTTGCAAGGTCACTTTACTCCTCCCTTTTGTCTTTTTATTTAGTAAACTAGCCTCTTCTTTTGATTTTTCGTATGGGCGTGGACGTCGAGAAACGTAAAGTAGATAGCCGAAATATAAGAATACAGATTTTCTTTGAAATGCCTATTCAAAGTCGCACTCATTTTTTCTTATAAAAATGGCATTTTATGACTCTTCCATCCACCAATACGTCTTCCGGGTCCTGCTTTCCGCAGACATCCATAACGGAAGGACACCTTCCGGCAAATTTACACCCAACTCTAGCAAATTCCTCGGCTTCGAACGTTGAGAGCTTTATCTCCTCCTTCCACTTTCTATCCGGGTCTGGCTCTGGAACAGATTCTTTAAGGAGCTTGGTATAAAAATGCAGAGGATCAACTAAGACCTTTTCCACAGGCCCCATTTCTACGATGATCCCTCTAAGCATTATAGCTATTCGATCACTTATATAATAAGCGGTATCAAGATCGTGAGTTATGTACATCACACTAACATCGTACTCTTCTTTAAGTTTTTTCAGTAGATTAACTATAGACATTCTCAGTGAAGCATCCACCATGGAAACAGGTTCATCTGCAATGAGGAGAGAAGGGTTAGTAATAAGTGCTCTTGCTACGGATGTCCTTTGGAGTTGACCACCTGAGAGTTCATTTGGATATCTCCCTTCAATTTCCTGCAAGGAAAGTCCAACCGAATTCAAAATATTTTTCAGAACTTGCTCGGTATCCCTTCCCTTGTTAGCAACGTCGTAATTAAGGATCGTCTCATAAAGATATGTATCAACTTTTTTCAGGGGATTAAATGTCTCAAAGGGGTTCTGAAAGACCGGTTGAACTTCTTTCCTAAACCACATCCGCTCTTTTTTATCTTTTATCTTTGTTACATCCTTACCTTTATAAATTATGCTCCCATAAGTTGGTTCAATAAGGCCAAGTATTGTCCTAGCCAGGGTTGTTTTGCCGCTACCACTTTCACCGGCTAAAGTAAATATCTCTGAATTGGCAGATCCTATCTCAAAGCAGGCTCTGTTAACAGCGACTAACTTATCTCTGGAAAATCCACCACCTATGGCAAAAATCTTGGTCAGATTCTCAACAGCCAGCAATTTATTGTTATTGCTCATATTTTCTCGTCTGATATACAGGAACACGCTACTTTATGTCCATCTCCAACGTCCACCAAAAGAGGAACTTTCTCTTTGCACATTTCCCGAGTGTTCGGACATCGGGGGTGGAATCTACACCCCTTTGGTGGACTGCTAAGTTGAGGAGGAGTTCCTGGAACACTTACTCTATATCCTTTGTCACCAATCCTTGGAAGAGAGTCTATAAGATATTTTGTATAGGGATGTAGAGAGCCTTTGAATATGACACTGGTCTTTGCTTCCTCAATGATTTTACCAGCGTACATTATAGCAATTCTATCAGCTATGTTGGCATGAACAGCCATATCATGGGTAACCAGTACAAGAGTGCTTTTCTGTTCTTTTTGAATTCTCTTAAGAAGTTGTATAACACCTCTTTGTACTACAACGTCTAAAGCAGTGGAAGGTTCATCCGCAAAGATAATCCTGGGTTTGAGAATCGTGGCCAGGGCTACTGTCACCCTTTGCCTCATTCCCCCAGAAAGTTGGTGAGGATATGAAGCCAGAACCCCCAAGGGTAAACCAAGATCTCTTAAATAATTTCTCACAAGAATCTCAAAGTCCTCTTTTTTCTCCATTCTCCGATGAGTTCCTATAAAATCCTGGAACGTCTTCTTTATTCTCCTCACTGGATTGAGGACACTCATGGACCCCTGAGGTATGTAAGAGACCTCCTTCCACCTTAGCTTCGTGAGCTGGTCGCTTGGCATTGATAAAATATCTGCATTTCCATCCCCGAGGTTATAGACCACCTTCCCGCCAAGAACCGTTAAGGGAGGCTTTATCATGCCAAAGAGCACTTTTGTGAGCGTGGTCTTGCCACAACCTGATTCTCCGGCAATTCCCAAAATCTCGTTCTTGTTAATTTCCAGGGAAAGATCTTCAATTGCTTTAATGGTCCGTTTAACTCCATAAATACCTGTAACATAGTAAGCCTTTAGCTTTTCTACCTTAACTACGGCCATAGGTTTATGCCTTCACCCCAATTCTCTGAAGCCTGGTTCGTGGATCAAGATACTCGCTGATGCTGGAAGATAGCATGTATAATGCCACGACCGTTAAGACTGCTATAATTATGGGTGGGGAAATCCACCACCATACCCCCCTAAGCAAAGCTTGATGGTAATTGGCCCAATAGATCATTGTCCCAATCGTCGGTGTCGCAAGAGCAGAAAGCCCCAAGATGGACAAGGTAATTTCCATGGCTATAGCCCATAAGAATCCACTTATGAGATCAGCCATCATATATGGTATGAGAAAGAGGAAGTGTTCCTTAAAGACAACCTTAAAGGTATTCATTCCTGAAAAAACGGCTGTGTAAGTAAACTCTCTCTCTCTCAGGCTGAGAACCTGAGCTCTGTATCGTTTTGAGGGCCACGCCCAATCAAGGACTGCCAGTATAATAACCAGAGTGAGAATACTCATCCTTTCTCTTAAAGAAAAGGAGAGAAGTATTAATATGGGAAGGCGAGGGATTACAATGAAACTACCGGTGATAGTGGACAGGATTCTGTCAGTGGTCCCCCCTACATAACCGGATAACAAACCATTAGCTGTTGCTATGATTCGGGAGATGAGGGATACAAGGATACCAAGGATGAGAGAGTTCCGTATAGCATATGTCAATTTCCAAAAAATATCCTGCCCAAGCGAATTTGTTCCCAAAGGATGTTCAAAGGAAGGTAGAAGATTTCTTGAGACGACGCGTCTTACGGTTGGGCCATAGGGAGAAAAAAAAGAAAGAATTGCCAGCGAGAGCACGATTAAGATGACAAACAATCCAACGGAAAACCTCTTGTCGTGCTTGATAAGGTCTTTTACTATTTTTAGTATTACCAGCATGCTCCCTCAATTACCTGTATCTAACTCTTGGATCAAAAAGTGGATAGAGAAGGTCGATTATCAAAGCAGCTGTTGCAATTCCAACAATAGAGAACAGCGTTATTCCCATCATGAGGTTAAAGTCTCCTTGAAGTATAGCAGTATAAAGCACCTGACCTATTCCGGGGTAAGAGAAAACATACTCTGTAATAAGGGCCCCGCTGAAAACAAGGCCTAAGCTGAGGGCAAGGTCGGTAATCTGAGGAAGTAGGGTGTTTCTCATTACGTATTGAAACAGTATTTTGCGCCGGGGCAATGCTGCTGCCTCAGCATAGGTGACATAATCACTCGCAACAACAGTTGATACGAGTGCCTTTTGGCTCAAGACTCGGTATCCTAAGCCAATTATAATGAGAGAGAGCGCAGGAAGAAAGCCGTGTTTGAGAACACTACCAACGAATGTCCAACTGAAAGACAGCTTCAGGCCTATACCCACTCCGCCCACCAGAGGGAAGACGGGCAAAACATAAGCAAATAAAATCACCAAAACCAAAGCCATTATGTAATAAGGAATGGGATAGATGCACATGAGAATAGTATCTAAGATCTGGGTCCATTTTCTCCCAGAGAAATAGGTTGTAAACGTTCCGATAATGATACCGATTGTCCACCCAATAATAGTAGAAATTATCAACAATCCAGCAGTCCAGGGTAATGAGTTTCTTATAACCTCTATCACCGGGGTGGGAAACATGGTAAGGGATGGTCCAAGGTCGCCCCTAAGGAGATGCTTCCAGAACCGAACATATTGTTGGAAAAGACTTCCTCTTAAACCATAAAGGTCCTTTAAGATCTCTTCTAGCTTCGCTACAGCTTCTGGGTTTATGGCCCCATAAGCTGTTACCCTCATGAGCGTCGTCTGAACAGGATCCGTTGGGGTAAACCTCGGCACTAGGAAGGCTACAGTTACCCCCACGAAAATAACAATCAGCCACTGAATTATCCTGGGCACGATATATCTTCTTAAAAGGCTCATTTTTTATCCTACAGAAATCCCCCCTCCCTGAGGGAGGGGGGATAATTATTAAGGCTACTTTCTTCCCGTAGCCTTAAGATGCGGGAGTATGAACCTACCTCCCATGAACCAGTAGCAGGGTTGCCCGTATGGATCATCAGCGGTGGGAAAGTGAGTCCAGTAGTACTCATCTTGGGTGACGAATTTCTTGAAGCTAACGGTACAGATCGACCACATATTCTCGACCCACAATTTCATAAACTCCTTCACCAGCTCCGGAGTTTTCGGATCGTTAGGAGGAAACTTTTCCATCTCATCTATGAGTCGGTCAAGTTCTTCAGATTTTATTCTCTCGCTATTGGTAAAAGTCGAAACCGACCTCTCTCCAGTTGGTCTATAAAACTTGGAATGGAAGCTGTATATGAACGGCCATTTATCCAGTACGGCCGTAGCGGTATAAGCACCACCCCAAGCAGAGGTACAAGTGAAGTCTCCCAGAGAGTTAGAGGTATAATAAGGATCCCTTTCCAGTGTCGAAACCTCTACCTCTATCCCGAACTCTCTCCACTGGTCAACAGCGCCAAGTGCGAGTCGAAAGACATCTACCTCATCGGGTGCAGCTATAATTTTGAATTTCCAGAGAGTACCATCTGGAAGCAACCATTTGCCTTGCGCATTCCTCTTGAAGCCATGCTTCTTGAGTAGCTTCTCCGATACGTCGGGAGCGTGCTTCCACCATCCAACACCAAACATATCTTTCATATCTTCTGGTTCGCTGGGTACTGAGTATCCTTGTTTTTTAGCCCACTCGGCAATCTGATATGGCACAGTCTCATCGTAGGGCTTGAAATAGACGCCTTCCTCAGCCTCAATCTTGAACTCCCTGAGCCACGGTTCCAGAGGCTTGTGGTAGTTTTTCATGTGGAACGGAGTTGCAGGTTGGGGAATCGGAGTAACTCTAGTTACTCCACCGAGGTATTCTGTTTGTAGATCTACTATATCCAGGGCCAGTGCCAAAGCCCACCTAACATCCTTTATATGGTAGGGGAATTTCTCAAGGTTAAAGCCGAACCGTCTGCCATCAAGTTCATCAGGCCATGCCCACGGGTAATCCTTGTACCAGGAACGAGCATAGGAGTCTTTTTCCAGGAGACTCTTGAAAGCTTCATAATCGACATTCATAAACAAGTCCAGCTCGTGCTTTGACATAGCCATAACCTTCTTCTCACTGGGACCGTAGAAAATAGTCAGGAAATATTTTGGTGCTGGTGGCATGCCAGTAACTTTTCCAACGCTTGTTCTCTCCCAGTCCTCTCTCCTTTCAAAAAGTTCCCAGTATCCTGCTGAATCTGCATCCTTCAGAATATAGGGGCCTAAAGAGACAGGAGGATAAAAGGTAAATTCCATAGGCTTTTCTACTTTCTCCCAGATATGTTTTGGCATGATGTAGACGGCGTAATACCGGGCAGTGAAAACATTGTGAAACCTCGAGTAAGGCTTCGTCAATTCAAAAACAACTGTATAATCGTCGACCTTATGAACATCCTCAACATAGAGCTCGAGTTCGGTGCCCCACATCATCGCAGGATGACTGGTTAGATTCTTAACCGTAAATACAACATCGTCGGCCGTGAACTCGACTCCGTCGCTCCAGTAGATTCCTTTCCTCAGTTTCACACTCATTTTGGTAAAATCCTCACTGTAAATGGGTGGCTCTTTGGCTAAAGCGTTGATCCACTCACCCGTCTGTTGGTCTATATACCACAGGGTATCGCATACAAGTCCCTGTCTGGTGGGTGTAGATCCTGCTCCTGGCGTCCAGAGGTTGAAGTTATTAGTAACGCTGTATCTAAAAATTTGATCTATCATCACCGTTTCATGTCGCGGTATGCCCGGCGGAAGCTGTGAGAACGCCGCCACGCTTGACAGAAGAACCACACTAAGGCCTACGATAAAACTCACCAGTAGCCAACTTTTCTTCATTGGATATTCCTCCTTTTTGACCTAGTTCATTTTTCCCTGAAAGCTTACAAAAAGGAAATTCAATTATTTAACGCTTCCCTTTTACAAAGCTTTGCCCCAGCTAATGGTCTACCTACTTCTCACCTCCCTCCGGCCTCATTTTTAGCTCCTTAACCCCTAAATTATCCGTCTTCTTAACTCAAGTTATAAACTGTCACCTGCTGTAGGAAGATTGCTTCTACCCAGAAGAAATTTCATTAGGGTATATCCTGAGTCTTCACTAAAATCAGAACCTTCCACTTATTTCATCAGCACAGATTATGAGAAGCAGATATACTCTAACCTCTTCTGCAGACAAGTTTTGCCATAAATTTGTCTGACTTAGCTTCTCTAGAAGCTCACCTTTGTCTATCTTCATCATTTGGTAGTATAAGACAAATAGGTATGCTTGTCAAGTTTGGTGTAGGCTAAATAATCTCTCTCAACTAATGATTCTGTCGAAGCAAAATAAGAAGAAATGCTGCGGACAATCGAGAATAAGGAAACTCTTTCTTATTTGTTATTATCGGCAAATATTCAGAGAATCCTTAGACCTCAGAATATTTCTTGATTAGAATGCCCCTTCAATTCAGACTCTCGGGAGAACACCTCTCAAATCCTGGGGAATGTCCACCTCCAAATCAGATTGACAAGAGGTGAAATTTGGCTTAAGTTATGACTAGGGAAATGCCATTAGATAAATATTCAGCTATTGCGAGCGCAAGCGGAGCGAGAGTCGGCTTTGCCAATTGGGCTGTTGAGGACTGAAATTCCCAAGGAATCGGCGAAGCCCTATTTTTCCCACTGAAATGTCTTGAAAAAGGACAATTATGCAAAAAGCTTTATCAAAGCCTATTAGCGTATCGTTTGTGAGCACATATCCTCCACGCCGGTGTGGAATTGGAACATTTACGCAGGACTTAGCCAGCCATATTGCTCGCATTCAGAAAGAAGAGTCTCACATTAGTGGAATGGTTCAGGTAGTTGCCTTAATTAATAATATTTCTCAGGGCTATAACTACGCCAGGGAGATTCGCTTTGAAATTCGTACTGAGCATAGAAGAGATTATCAGGAGGCAGCCAGCTTTCTTAACCTTTCTAGTATAGATGTTATTTCTCTGCAACACGAATTTGGCATATTTGGTGGCAAGGATGGAGCTTACATTCTTGACTTACTTGCTAATTCAAGGAAACTGGTAGTCAGTACTCTTCACACTGTCTTAAAAGAACCCACAAAAGGGCAACTTGAAGTACTAAAGTCTGTTTCCTCGTACTCTACATTTGTAGTAGTGCAAGCCCAAAAAGCTATTGAGCTGCTGGTAAATGTTTATGATGTTCCCCGGGAAAAGATTGTTAGGATTCATCACGGTACACCAGACGTACCTTTTCTCGATTCCAATGATTACAAGGACCGGTTTCAAGCCAAGGGACGGCAGGTTATACTAACTTTTGGTCTTCTTGGCCCCAACAAGGGGATTGAGATAGTCATTGAAGCTATAGCCCTGATAGTTCAAGAATTCCCCGATTTGCTCTATATCATACTTGGTGCTACGCATCCGGAGGTTAAACGGTGCTTGGGAGAAGAATACAGGGCTTCCTTAGAAAAATTGGTTAGACAGAAAGGATTAACGAAACACGTCGTTTTTTATAACCGCTTTGTTAACCTGGAACAGCTTATAGGCTTTCTGAATGCAACCGATATCTATTTGGCGCCCTATTTATCAAAAGAACAAATTGTTTCGGGAACATTAGCCTATGCCGTAGCTTGTGGCAAGGCAATTGTCTCTACTCCCTTCTGGTATGCTGAAGAATTACTATCTGATAATAGAGGAAGATTGGTGCCGTTTGGAGATGTAGATGCTTTGGCTAATCAACTAGCTGAGCTTCTTAGTGATGAAAGGCAGCGAAATTACTTGCGAAAACGGGCTTACCAGTTTGGACGACAAATGATATGGTCAAAGGTAGCTCGCACCTATATCGAGACGTTTCAGCGCGGGCTCAAGGAATACAGACGTCCAGCTCCTCACCCACCTGCCAGAGAGTGGATTGCTGAACCACCTTCTCTATCCGAAATTAAGCTTAATTACCTTCGACTCTTAACCGATGACACAGGCATTTTCCAGCATGCAGCATTTACTACTCCAGACCGCTCGCACGGCTACTGCACTGATGATAATGCTCGGGCTCTAATAGTCACTATTATGAACTACAAATTATTCAAAGAGGAAGATGTCTTATCTTTGTTGCAGGTTTATCTTTCTTTTCTTAACTATGCTGTGGATAAGGATAGTGGCTGCATTCGAAATTTTATGTCTTACGATAGACGTTGGCTTGAACAAGTAGGCTCTGAGGATAGCCATGGCAGAACACTTTGGAGTTTAGGTATAGCAATCCTTCATTCCCCTACACATTCAATTCTGGGACTTTCTACCAGATTGTTTCATAGATTATTACCAGTCTTAGAATCTTTTACTTCACCTCGTGCTTGGGCCTATTCTATTCTCGGATGTCTCTCTTATCTTCAGCGCTTTGGTGGCGATCTTGAAGTTCAACGTTTGTGCACCTTATTGACCGGGCGCCTTTCAAAACTTTTTGCAGATAATGCATCGGCTAATTGGCCGTGGGGAGAAAATATTGTTACTTACGATAATGCCCGCTTAGCTCAAGCATTCCTGGCTGCCGGACGAATGTTCAAGAAAAGAAATATATATAATCAGGGATTAAATTCTCTGGAATGGCTCCTGAAAATTCAAACTAACCCCGAAGAAGGACATCTTTCATTGATTGGTAATAATGGTTGGTTTAAGCGTGAAGAAAAGAAAGCACAATTTGACCAGCAACCTATTGAAGTACCTGCTTTCATTGATGCTTGCTATGAAGCATATTTATTAACAGAGCAAGGGAAATGGATTGAAAGAATTGACTGGTGTTTCAACTGGTTTCTTGGCAGCAATGATGTTCATCAAGTAGTATGTGATTTTAGGACAGGTGGCTGCAAGGATAGTCTACAATCTACAGGAGTCAATCAAAACCAAGGCGCCGAATCTACCCTTGCCTGGTTAATGGCACTTCATCGTGTTCGCGAAATTGCTCAACAACAAAGCATAACGTTCTAATCAGCTTAGCCTTTCTACTTTCCACAATTCGGTAGGTAAATATTCAGATTTCTATGCTTCCAGTGTGTGCTTTATAATATCTTCTAGCCTTGCGCTGGCAACACAAAGACAGGTATCCGCAGCACCGTAATACATCTTTACTTCCCCATCTGATTCAACAATAGCACCGCAAGGAAAAACCACATTGCCAACATCGCCAATACGTTCATAATTTTCTCGAGGTGCCAGTAAAGGCGCGCTAGAGCGACCAATTACCAGTGAAGGATCTTTCAGATCGAGTAGCACAGTCCCTGCACGGTAAATTGGTCCACCTGGAGTCATCTGGACGCCGTGGTAGATCTCCAGCCATCCACGATTGGTGCGAATGGGGGGAACGGATGCCCCCACTCGATAAGAATCCCAATACCCTGGGCGTGGAGAGATCAACACTTCGGAATGACCCCAGCTATATAGGTCATTGGAATAGGAAATCCAGATGCTGCCTATACCTAAACCAATAGGTCTGTCTAAGCGCACATATCGGTTGTTGATTTTCTCGGGAAACAGGACTCCATCCTTGTTCCCTGGCTCAGAGATAAGGGCAATGCGCTCAAATGTGTAGAAATCATCTGTTTTGGCAAGCGCAATTCGAGCCCCATGACCTGAATAGGCTGTATACATAATATAGTAGGAACCCTGCATAAACGTTGCCCGAGGATCTTCAATGCCTCGTGCTTCATATATTCCAAAGATACCTCTCTTGGCAGGAAGAAGGACTGGTCGATCTTCTACATCAAAATGGAAGCCATCTCGGCTTCTGGCCAGTGCAAAAAAGGAATACCCCTGTTGCCCTTCAATTCGCAGGAGCAGAAGGTATTCGTCGCCAAATTTGACGGAAGTGCCATTGAAGACTGTATTACAATGAAAAGGAATGTCCTCCAGGGTTAGAACCGGATTTTCTTTCCAACGATGAAATATGTCTGGCCCAGTTTTTCTTTCCATTATCAGAATTCCTTCTCGCTTTTCAGGCATGCCTGCACAATGTTTTGCACCTTCGTTGTACCCAGGCATATACAGGAGTTAGCTGCTCCGTAGTACAGTCTTACTCCGCCGTTCGGTTCGATAATTGCTCCAGACGAAAATACCAGATTAGACACATCTCCTATGCGCTCGTAATCCTCGCGTGGCGAGAGAATGGGAGCACTTGTTCGGCCTAAGATTTCTATGGGGTTCTCTGCGTCGAGAATTACTGCTCCAAGGCGAAAGAGCGGTCCGGTAGAGGTCTGTTTAACGCCATAGTAAATGAAAAGCCACCCGGGATCGATTTCTATTGGGGGTGTGGCAATGCCTATGTGGTCGGAGTCCCAAGAGCCACCTCGCGGGGTCGCTACTACCTCGGACCACCCCCAATATTCTAGATCTTCAGAATAACTAACCCAGATACTGCGTCCTTCCCAGGGTCTTTCCAGTCGGGCATATTTTCCTTTGATCTTCCTCGGGAATAGCACGCCACTTTTGGTATCTGGCTCGGAAACAGCACCTATACGCTGAACGGTCCTGAAGTCTTCTGTGCGGGCAAGCGCAGCTCGATAGCCGTGGCGCCCAAGAGCATCGTAACAGATGTAGTACACCCCTTCCAGCAAGACAATTCTGCCATCGAGAACACCCCGTTCCTCGTAGATTGCCAATGGCTTCTCCTGACAGGGGGACAAAAACGGTCGATCGTCCACCTCGAAATAATACCCATCCGTACTTTGTGCGCAGTACATGGAATAGCGTCCTTCAAGATTCTGTATTGTTAATAAAAGGATATATTGGTCAGCTACTTTCACAGCACCCGCATTGCATATGTCGATACAGCGGAATGAGAGATCTTCAATTGTAATAATGGGATTTCCTTGCCATCGATGGATAATGTCTCGACCAAATCCTTTAGGCACAAGAAATCCTTTCTTCAGCGGTAAGTCTGAGTAAGTTCTTCTATCTTCCAGGGAAGAGGTAAAAACCCCGTCCCAAGAAGTAATATTGTCAGTAATTCTGTTTTTTAAGAAAATTAGAAAGTTTTCACCATTAAGAGGAACTGGTTTTCATTTTAATGGAAACCACCGCTGTGTCAAGAACCCGCCTTAAGTCTGTTACGTAACACAGTGCGTGTCAAACCATTCGATTATGGTGGACTGAGGAATGGCAGAAAGGCGAAAGAGAGACAGAGAAGGATATAAGAGAAGGAAAAGTCAAGAAATTTTCTAATGTAGAAGACCTTAAATCTCAAACAAGGTCTTGTAGTCCATGATAGAATCTAAAAAATTATACTATCTCACCATAATGCCACCCAGAAATGTTTACTATAATTTCAGAGAACTTTTTACCTCAACATAATTAACCATTCTGCTGTCTATATCCTCTTTTAAAGCCTCCTTCACTTCTCCTTTTGCAGTAAAATAGATAATCTGCCATCCCGAACTGGAGATTCTCTTCAGCATTTTCATCTGTCTTTTTAATCTATCAGGACTGGCCTTTATAAAAGGGTCGTCCATAATAAAGAATCCCTTCTTTTTCTTTAAGAGCTTTTCCCCCAGAGCAAGTCGAATAGAAAGGTATAATTGGTCATAGGCACCACCGGATAGCTTTTCTGCATCCAGAATCAATCCATCTTTGCGCTCTACCTTGATTTTTCCTCTTTCTTGCTGAAAGACCACCTTCTGGTAAAGACCATCGGTTATTTCCTTAAAATGCTGTGAGACAGAGCTCTCCTCACCAAAAAGCTGAGAGACTTTCTCCTTTTCCTCCTTTTCTATTTTCTCAAAAATTTTCATAACTTCAAGAACATTATCCTTATTAGTCTCATTTTCATCTATAGATTCCTGCAATTTATTTTCAATCGCCTCTAAGTCCACCGAGGTCTTGCAATATAAGTAATCTTCTTCTAGCTCTCCTCCTAGAATCTCATTCACTCTTCTTTCTATTTCTGCCAATTCCTTCTGGAACTTCTCCATCGTGCTCTCTATTTTCCTCGACTCCTCCTCAAGTAATTTTCCTTTCTCTTTTAATCCTGCAATACTCTTCTCATTATACTTCATATGCCTGGCTCTATCTTTATACTCCTCCAGCTCTTTGAGCTCTTCATCCCAATGGGAAATGTTTTCTTCTAAACTCTCACCCTTTTCTCCTAAAAGAGCTTTCAAAAAGCTTTCCTGCTCCCTGACTAACTTCTCACACTTCAGTTTTAGTCTCAGTTTTTGGCTATATTTTGGGAGCGATTCCTCTCTTGTCTTTATCTTCACATCCTCTATTTTTCTGTAAGCACTCTTTATCCTATCTTCTATCTCTGTAATTCTCTCTTGTTTTAATTTTTCCATCTCGCTTTGTAATAACTTTTTCTCTCCTCTGACCTCCTCTAATTCACCAGCCTTTTTGCCGTATTGGTCCTCAAACTTTTGAATATGAAAAAGAACTCCTTCTATATCGTTTGTCCTTAGAGCAAATCGTGAAAGATTTAGTTTAATTCTCTCAAACAATTGTGCCAGCGAGCCTTTCTCTTTCTTTAATTGGAGTTTAAATATACTTGAAACCACAAATGAAATTGAAAATAAGATAGCTAATAGATAGAAAAGTAAGCCGGGTCTAATAATAATTCCCAGCAAAGAGACCCCCAATAATATTACAGAAACTGTCATTAGAAAAGTAAGGAATTTATTCTTTGTCTCCTTAAGCACCAACTCTCCCTTCTTTGTCTGATAATTTTTTATCTCTGGTTTAACCTCATTATCCAGTTCCTTCTTTCTTTCCTTGAAAATATGGAACTGTTGCTCTCTTTGCTTCAAATTTTCAGATGTCTTTTGAAATTTCTTCTCCTTTTTATCAAGCTCAACTAAAAGCTGCTCTTTTTCTTTTTCATTAGCCTTGATGTCTCTCTCATTATCTCTCCACAACTGGCTATCCTCCTGGTTATAAACTTCCAAATCCTTACTCTTTCTAAAAGCTCGCTTAAGAGCCTTCAGGGCTTCTTTTCCCTTTTCATATTTTTCTCTTTTACCCGCTTCTTCAAATTCTTCTATTTTTTCCCTGATTTTGTCTTTCTCTTCCTTCACCCGTATAGACTCCTCTTCCAGTCTGTCGAAGCCCTCTTCTTTAACCTCATCTTCTAAAGTGCTTGTCTTTTCAATAAGTCCAGCAGCCCTATCAAGACGAGATTTTATTTTCCCAAATTCTTTCTTATTAGAAAGGGAGGCAGTGCTATCTGCTCGGGTTAATTTCCCCAATTCCTGCAGCTTATTCTTTATAGAGAGAATCTGTCTTGTTTTTAAACCAGTGAGGCGATCGGTTACATTGGTATAAAACTCACTCTCGGCGGCAATAGAAAGGTCACTATTTCTTATGATAAAAATATTACGGCATTCTGAAGAAGTGAGGTCAGCCAATTTTGTTAAATCCCCTTTTTCGGGTAATTTGACTTCCTCTTTTTCCTCATTTTCTATGATTACATAACCTTCTGGATTCTCTTCTACTCGATTAATATGGATAAAATCTCTGATGTTTTTTCTCAAGAGCATCTTCACCAAAGCATCTATGGTTAGTGTTTTTCCCTCCTCGTTCCTGCCAAAGAATAGGTTGAAATTGCCCAGTGAAATTTGCTCCATCTTAGACAGAGGACCGTATCTTGTTATTGAAAATCCCTTTATTTTCACACTCTTGCCTCTGACATTGCTTTAATGGCTATATCACGCATCTGTCTCTTTTTCTTCTCATCATAATCGGCTTGCTCAAGTTTATGCAAGAGTTTCTTAAAGAGCTCATCCTCTAGTATCATCTGAATGTCTTTGAATTCAAATTTAGGGAGTTCAACACACCTATTCGAGGCAATCTTCTTGATTTCTTCTACCAGTTCGGATTCATCCATCTTAATCTCTTTACTGTTAACATATCCTTTGATGGTGAGAATAATTTTTGCCTCAGGCGGAAAACTGGCTAGATGTTTTTTCACAATCTGCAGCGGAATTTTGTCTTTCAAGGGGTCAAATATTATATTCACTTCTTCTAGATAAGGAGTATTAAGAAGATATTCCCCGGGCGGACCTCCCAGCTTAAAGATATTAACCTTTCTCTGTCCTGTCTCTCTTTTTGTTAGCGAAAGAGGAGAACCCGGATAAACAAAATATCCCCCCTTTGCCAGTCTCCTTACCTGGAAATTAGAGTGAAAATGTCCGGCAAGCACATAATCAATATTCAAATCTTTAAAGTAAGAGAGCTTAACCGGCATATATCTTTCCCCTCCCTCATCGCCAAAATCTTTTCGGGAAAAGAATGCATCAAGTAGTTCCCCATGGTAGAGTAATATGTTTTTCTTCTTTTTATCCGAGGTAAATTTATTCAAAAAAGAGCGAAGTTTATAAATAATTTTCTCTCCTTCTATAGGCTCAAAGGGAATACCACATATTCTCACCCCTTTATATTCAAAGCAATCCTCTAAATCAGTCAAAATAGTAGCATCTTCACCAAAATACATACCACTCCCATAGGAATCACTATCATGATTTCCCGGGATGAGGACGATTTGAAAGCCATTATGGGAGAAGAGCTTCCGTATCTTAGGTCTTAAGTTTTCAGCATCAATATCTTTATTAAAAAGATCTCCACTTATTACAAAAATTTTGACCCTTTCCTTCTTTCCAACCTCAATCAGTTCCTGAAGAGCCTCCCATCGCTCATCTTCATATTCCTTTAAATGAATATCTGCTGTATGTAGTATCTTCATTCTAATTTCTCATTCTCATCGGAAACTTGATTCCCAACTCTCTTCAGCTTCTAGTATTTTCTATACTCCATTCTCCTCTATCACTTTTCTATACCACCAGCCGCTAGCTTTGATTATCCGCTTCTGAGTAGGATAATCCGTGTAAATAAGACCAAATCGCTTGGAATATCCGTAGGCCCATTCGAAGTTATCTAAGAGGGACCAGACAAAATACCCAAAAAGTTTAACACCATCCTCAATTGCTCTGTTTGCCTGGAGAAAATGGCCCTTAAGATATTCAATGCGTGATTCATCATTCACCCGACCATTTTTGTCTATTTTGTCAGGAAAGGCAACCCCATTTTCCGTTATGTAAATAACAGGAGCATCATAGTCATTGTGAACACGTTTCAAAATCTCGTAAATCCCAGGTGGATAAATCTCCCAGTCCATTTCTGTATATTCGGCACCGGTAGGCTTAACTGAGCTGAGGCCTAAAAATGCTTCTTTCTTATCTGCCTTAACCACAGTTCGGGTATAATAGTTAACTCCCAGGAAATCTATTTTTGTTGATATGCGCTCTAAGTCCTGAGCTTGAATTTCAGGGACTTCATCACCATATAGAGCGAGCATGTCCTCAGGATAAGACCCTTTATAGATAGGCTCTAGAAACCATCGATTAAGATAGCCATCATATCTCTTTGCTGCCTTCTTATCCTCTTCACTTTCTGAGGCTGGATGCACTGAAGAAAGGTTAAGAGTAATTCCTACCTGGGTTTTCTCATCACCATTATCTCTTATAACGGCTACTGTTTCTGCATGAGACAGAAGTAGATGATGGGAGACTTTGAGAGCTGTAGAAAGATTCTTTATTCCCGGGGCATGGATTCCTAAGTGATGGCCAAGAAAGGAGACTACCCAGGGCTCATTATGGGTAATCCAAAAGCGGACACGATCACCCAGCTTTTTGGAAACTTCTTCCGCATAGTCTTTGAAATAGCCTATAGTGTCTCTATTTGCCCAACCTCCTTTTTCTTGCAGAGCCTGGGGTAGGTCCCAATGATAAAGAGTGACAAATGGTTCTATGCCGCTACTAAGGAGTTCATCTACCACTCGCTCATAAAAATCGAGACCGCGTTGATTTATCTGTCCTTTTCCCTGAGGAAAGATACGCGACCAGGCGATAGAAAATCGGTAGGCATTAAGAGAGATTGCCTTCATCAATTTAATATCATCCTGGTAGCGATGGTAAAAATCACAGGCTACGCCTCCTTTATCACCATCTTTCACTTTAGCGGGAGTCCTACTGAATCTGTCCCAGATAGACTCTCCCTTACCATCTTCATTGTAAGCCCCCTCAATCTGATAGGAAGCCGTTGCTGCACCCCAAACGAAATTCTCAGGAAACCGCACTATTCTCTTAGGTTCTTCCTTCATAGTACATTACTCCTTATCCATCTTTCTTGATGTTATTAAGACCTAAGTTCACTTTCTAGCCCTTTTTTCTTTAAAGATTGTTGGCAAAATATTTTTTCAAAAATCGTTATTTCTAATTAGAGATTTCATCTTGGACGCTTGCCTTTATCTTCATTTTGAATCAGCCATTGCTTCATTTCTGGATCTTCCCATAGAATTCCGCTTCTTTCCCAATAATAAAAAGCCTCATCATCTCCGCCAACAGTGTATCTATCCGGGTCAAGAGATTCAGGCTGTATATGCCTCTTCTTTAGAAGCTCTTTAATCACTTTTGGACTGAATCCAATAGCCTCCCTCAATAGAAGAGTAGCCTTCCCCTTGTCGCCTAGTTTGAACAGCGCGTAGGGTTTTCCGTAAGTAAGCTCAACCGTAATGTCACCTTTGTATTTATCACACATATCCACAGCTGCTTGGTAATTGCCAGTTTTTAAATATCCCTCCACTAGCACTGCTCTTACTCCTTGATTGTCATTAGGATTTACCGAAATAATAAAATCAAACAGCTCAATACCTTTGGCCAGATTTCCTCCATCAAAAAAACACAGTGCTAGACCATGAACACATCTCAAGAAAGGACGGTTGTCCAGTAATCCCCACGGCAATAAATCTTTCCCAGGGGTAAAACTATGAGGAAAAGTTCGTCTTCCTATTTGGTAGCCTTTTATCCAGCTTTTAAAGGCCAATCTGTCCCTGCCTGATTCCTCATACAGTAAACCCAGCTGATTATAGACATCAATGAATCCCGGGAATTCGGCAATAATCTCTTTATGAATCTTCTCCGCCGCTCTAGTATGACCCATTTGCCACAGTTCAATGCCTTCACCAAATTTATCCATTAATTCCTCGTATTTGGGAGGATAAATAAACCGCCATTCATGCTTCGCAACCTCTTCAACTCTTAGCATTTTTCCTGCCTCATTATACTATTCTAGCAAAATAGATAGAATTATTACTTCAAATATCAAGACCTGACCCCTATTTTTCAACCAGCTCTTGCAAAAGCCAGATGGTCTTTTGCTTTTTTAAACCAAATTTCTGCCGCTGCCTTATTTTTTCTCATACAAAACGACTCCTTTTAATAGAACTGTTCGAGTGAATAAACTGTTAATTTACTTTGCTCTTCTAAATTCATTCGGCGTATAAACGAGAGGCTCAACGGGATATTTGAATCCAAACTGACTTCTTATAAGTTGCATTAATTCCACCACTCTATCTACAAACCGCTTGTTTGTCTCTTTTATAATTAATAGATCTATATCAGAGATTTTAGTAATTCTTTGTGTACCATAAGAACCAAACAGAATTATCTTCTCTGGATTGCATTCTGATACTACAAAACCAACTAATTTCTCTAAACTTGATAGCGTTTTAAGCCCTTTATTCATCCTTTATCTTCTCCAATCCCCTTATTTTTGTAATATAACAGTATCAGACCCATATGTCTTCTTGCTGAGGTGGCAATTCTCCCTGGATTATTTTTCTCATTGCAGAAGAGCTGCTTTTCCACAGTTCTTGTAATAGAATTACTGGCAAGGGGAGGATGTAAATTATAGACTTTATAGAGAAAATCCGCATATCTACTTTCTCTTCGCTGTTTAAATACTACAATAAAGAATGGCAAAATTATATTAAAACATATTTCCATGGCCCTCGTTTTTCCTACTGCTTTTGTTGTTGTAAAGGTCTGTATGATGGCACGAGAGAAACTCATCGCTCTTTTTTTGTCTACTTTTTCTGAGTAATTCTCCACAATTTTCCTCTCAAAAAGGCTACATAATCCATCTTCCAAACTATATAATAGTAATCTCGAGACATCCTCTATCCTTCTTTCCGGGTAATTTGCTGGCCGTGTTCCCCTATATCGCCATACTGATTTCTCCATCTTCAAGGAAAAATCAAAATCTTCAGGTAAACCTTCCTTTGATTCTAAAAAACCCGCTCTATAAAGTAGGGCTTTTTCAATTATCCCTTGATCATTCAACTTGCAAATTTCTGAATAAGGTAGAATCATGGCTAATTCCAGAAACTGGACTTTATTATTTTTATACCCGAGAGCAAGCATAAGTTCTCTGTAAAGTGCCTCATCAGGATTAGCAATTTTCAAAAGGTTCTCCATCCGGGTTTTCTTCTGTTTTAATCTTTCCTCACCCAAAGAAGCCAGAAATTTCTCAATCCCGTCCTTATTTAATCTCTTCTGTAAACAGGGATTTAAGAATTGAGTAATCTGCATATTTTAATCTCTACTATTTTCTTTCTTCTTTGGCAAGATGAGCTTTGGGCCAACTATTGTTTACCGCCTCAATTTCATAAAAGGAACGCGCTTCTGCATCCCTTATTCCCAAAAGCAGTCTATAATGTGTCCGAGTTAATTCGTCACGCAGTGCGTGATGGATTGGATAAGTAAGATAGAACTGACGTATATATCTTGAATTAATCTCTGTAAAACCCTTACCAAATCTTTTAGTAAGATCTCTTGCAAACTTTTGGGGTAAGTATTCACCATATTGGGCTCTATTAGTACCCCTCTGTTCTTCCTCAACAACCAGTTTCCCAATTTTCCAACAGGTATATGTGATAATAGTATTTACCTGTCTTACTGTTTTCCTTTTTGCTTGCTCTAACAGAGATAAAACCCTTGCAAGAAAACTTCCATAATCGGTTTTTACCAAATTTGCCTTAGTATACTTCCTATTTCAATGAATCTATCTTTGCAAGTTTAACTGCAGCTCACTAGACCTCACGGTGTTCTTGCTCAGTAGTCCCAAACCCTCAAAAACTATATCAAGAAACTCTGCTTTTTTCTATCATAGAAGGTCTTGGCGTATCTTCTGTTATCCTGGGGCCTTCCCGATATATACCTTGGAGTCTATAAGCAATGAATCTTTTTTTATTCTTATTAAGACAAGAAAATTTCATCAACATTAATTTATAAAAATCTTGATCACATGTGGAGATAATGAATTGGTGTCCACCATTTGCTAATCCTAAGATAAGATCTAAAAACGCATAAGAGTTCAAGTCATCCATATGCTGTACTGGATCGTCTATAAGAATAGCTTTGAACCGAGACCATCCCTGTTCAATGGCAGAAGCCAAGAATACACTTATAGCAAGCGTGTTTAGTTGAGCCTCGCTGAAAACATGTGAAGGAGGAATTTTGATCACTTTTTCAGTAATTCTTGGGTAAAAAGATGACGTTTTGGAAATAATTTTCAATTCTTCTCGCTTAAATGATATTTCTATATCTCCTAGTAAGGGGTGCACATTTAATCTATGATAAATTAGATTCATGGTTGGTTTAAAACAATCAAAATGTCTTTGTTCCTGCAATCTTCTTTTTTGAGAAGTTTCTCTTTTTAGGTCTTCTAATTTTTTTCTCCATCTTTTCGTACTTTTCAATTTTCCTTTTAATTCTTTATTCTTATTTGCCATTGTGGATATTTCCATGCGCGAGCTTTGAAGATTCTTCTTTGAGACATCCAAAATAATTATTTTCTTTAAATCATCCGCTTTTCTCTGAAGAGACAAATACAATTGATACTTTCTCTTACTTTCGGTTTTTAACTTTCGTATTTTCTTTAAAATCTCTGGTAGAGATTTTTCTTCTGCTTCTGCGACATAAGGTCTTACTCCCTTTATAAAATCATTCTGGAACGCACAAAGCTCCCGTAATTTGCTTTTTGACATGGAAATCTTTTTGAAAATATTTTCTTCCCCCAGGTTGATTTGAGCAAACCTATTGCTTAACTTTTTCAGTTCATTTTCCAAGGTTTTTTTTCTATCAATCTGAATCCGTAGTTTTGTAGAATATTCCTCCTTGTTTTTCTTTAAAACCAACATTTTTTCATCTACTAATTCGACTAACTCTCTATTCGTCATTTCTTTTTCCATATTTTCAATCGCTTGACCCAGATTGTCAAAATTTTCTCTAAGTTTCTTAGAGGATTTTTTTAATCTATCTAATTCTTCATTTAAACTGTTGTATCTTTTCTTTGCATTACTAAGATTTTCTTCTAATTTTGTTTTAATCTTATAGACAATTCTTATCTCTTCTTTAAGTTTGTCTCTAATTTGCTCCAGTGATTTCCTTTCGGGCATTGATTTATCTTCTATTCTAATGAGAGTGTAACTAAACGGTAAAAATTGTAGCTGTTCCTCCCATGATTCTATGTTATATTCAATCTCTCTTTTCTTCAAGAGGAGTAATTCTCGCTGTTTTTTTAATTCATTCATTTTCAATGCTTGTTGGTTAATCTTGAATTCAATTTGGTTTTTGCTTGCTTTGAATTCTTTTTCTTTCCTTATCAGAATCCTCAGTGATTCAGGTAATTCATTAATTTGTTTATCAACACCTGCTAACAAACTTTGAAGGCTCTCCCATTTGTGTCCACAAAATGGACACTTGGAAGAATCGACATATTCTCTCAGCCTGCTGATAAGCCGCATTCTTTGATTATATTCTGTCCTTTGTGAATTTATCTGGACCTCTACTTTTTTTATTTTATCCGTTAGATTATCTAGTTCTTTAGACATCTTTCCCTTGGTTTCTCGCGTCTGTTCCATTTGAGCATGTAAGTCATCAATTTTTTTAATCATAATTCTCCATCGATTGATATGATCTTTCCATTCGTCAAGAGAATCCAAGATAGACTCGGTAACTTTAATTAATTTTTCTATTTTATTAAGTTGATTTTCGTTACTTTGAAGTTTTTCTGCATTTGCCTTTTCCCTTTCCGCGACTTGATTAATTCCTTCAGTAATTTCTCTTTCTCTAGCACAAGTTTTTTTGAATTCTTTACTTACTTCTTCTAATCTTTCATTGCCATCCTCATATAGAGGTTTCATCCTTATTAACCAATCAATATTATCTACAAGAATCTGTAATTTTTTTTTCTCTTTTTCTATATTGGATAATTGTTGCTCTCTCTTAGCAATTTCTGATTCAATAACTTGCTTTTGTTCATCAGTTTTCTCTTTTTTCTTAGTTAAAACATCCACTAAACTCTCAATTCCTTTGATTTCTTGCTCTTTTTGTATAGCTATCTTGCCCTGTTCGATCATGCTAGTGAGAGTGTTGAGTTCCTTATGTGCAGAATCAACATATTTAGATGAAATTTCAAGCATACTCTCTGCAAATACTTCTGTCGGATATTTTATCCTATTTATTAAATCTATTGAGATCGGTAAGCCTGTTATCTTGAGTAATTTTCTTATTTCATTGAGCAAGTTTGCTTCAGAAAGAGAGACAATTGTTTTTGATAATTGATTATATTCCTTCTCTTTTTCAGTATATCTTCGTAGTCTCTCATCTACCTCCTCCGAAATGTCGCTTATCTCAACCTGCAATTGTTTAATCTCTTTTTCCATCCTATTAATAATATCCTCTACCTTATCATTAAATCTTACAAAATCCTGGGTCCCAATAATATAGGAGAAAGAATCATATCTTGCTTTGGGATTAGTGTGGGATATAAATTGAGTAAGAGTTCCCTGTTTGAGAATATGCGAAGCCAAGAAGCCTTTTCTAAATCTTTCCACCCTTCCTATTAGCGATTTTAATAATTCGTTGCCAGTTACTACTGCGATTACGGTGTTAGTTGTCACATTTAAATTATCTATTGTTATTTTGCTCTTACCTTTTTCTAAAGGGTCCAAAGATCTTTCAATATTCTTAGTTTCTCCATCAATATCAAGTTCTATTTTGGTCTTTGCCTGATTTTCTTTATGGAATAAGTTTACTATTATATCTCTAACCTTAAGATCTATATCTTTTATTGGTTTCTGCAGTCGTTCAATCTGACCTGTTATAGTCCATTCAATAGCATCAAATATCGATGTTTTCCCTGTCCCATTGGGTCCATAAATGACTGCTATATCTGCATCTAGATTCAAAAGAATTTCTTTTCCTATCCCTCTAAAATTTTCTATGGTTATCTCTTTTAATTTTCTATCGCGTTGTTCTTGGACCCTTGGTTCCTCAGATAATTGAACAATTCCTCTTGTAACATGCTCTTCGTATTTATTAGTTAGAATCTTCCTAATAATTTGAGGAGGAGAAATTTGTCCTGCTATATCATTTATTAGTTGTTGGTCAAATCCCGTTGTTAACAGAGCGTCCACGACGCCTTTAGGAATTTTGTGCTCGGTAGCCTCTCGAATATCTAAAGGATAAAATGGAAATTTAAGAATATCCTCTTTTAACTTGTCTAACGAGGAATCTACAGGAAGAATAAGTTTTCTGCAAACATACTCATCAAAGACAATTCCTTGAATTTCTGTCTCAGGAGGCAGATCTTCCTGAGGTAAAGCAAAAACAAGATAAGAGTTGTAAGACAGTATTTTCTTCTTTTCTATTATTTTCTTAACCTTTTCTTGAACTTCAGACCAGCTTTGCTCTAACTCCTTTGATGACCCATAAAATTTAAAAAAGATGTTATATCCAAGATCTAAATGTTGAAAGACCATATCGAATGTACTAGGGTCAAAAGCCTCCATAATCGTAAAGCCTTGGTTCTCGAAATTATTACGAATAAAATCCTTAACTTCTGAGCGGTTCAAGTTTCCTCCTCCATCTTTTTTTTGTCTCATCACAATTTCTTTCTAAATCGCCTCTTAGTTTATCCAAACTGTAGGCATACAAAGAACCAATTTGGGGCGAAGTAAATCTTTCTTGATCGTTAGAGCGAATTGAGGAATATTTATTTTCTTCCTTGACAAGATCGTCACTCTCGCTCCGATTTCCGGTACAGAGCAAAAGAAGAGTATTTTTAGTCCAGTCCGTGTTTTGCCATGTACTTTCTGTAAGAAAGCCTTTGTACTTTTCCTTTAACTGTCCTGGGGTTATTTCATTGGCGTCATCAAGCAAGGCAATATAAAATTCTAAGTCATTACAACTAAATAAAGCTGTATGCACTTTTGAAAGAGATTTTTCTTGCAAGATCGTCATGCCCAAAGTTTCAAATATTGTCAGTCCCGAAGCTAAATCTTTTAGTCCTTCACCCTCATAGTCATCCTCCCAAAAATCAGGATTGTTAATCTTCCCTCTTCCTCTGGAGATCCTATCGTATCCAAGAAACAATAGGGAGGTAATTTCACCGATCCTTGTTTTTTCTATCCCGTTCATAAGCAATTTATCTCGAACCCTCGAATATTTTTCTTTAAGTTCTCTGTTTAGTCCCTTATTATGTTGGCATTTATTCGCAGTCCAACGATTTTTTGGATCACTGCCGGGAAGACCTTCGGGTAAAAAGTCAAAGACCCTTTTTTGGAGTCCGTTTATAGGTTTTCCGTCTTCAATGGAGCCATCTTGAGTTATTCTATATACAAAGGCTCTGTCAAAAGGTAATCGGTAAGCGCCGGAGGAAGTTCCCCCAGTCCAAGGAGGATAATAGATAAAGGTATGACAACAAGGACCGTCTTCTCTAAATTGTGCATGTTTTATTCTATCTTTCTCGATAATAGAAAAGGTATCTGGAACAAGGGACATGCTCTTACTAAAATCCTGATAGTTACCTCTTTTAAAGTAAAATCTACTTTTACCATATTGATGAAAATCGCTGTATTTTTCAGCACCGCTATTTGCAAATATTAATGCATCGATAATCAAATTTCTTTCTCCTTCTTCTAATAATCTTTTTGCAAAGGCCTGGAACTCGGAATTGTTGGGATCAGGATTATGTTGAAGTACAAACATTAAGTCTATCCTTAAAATATTGGAAGTGCCTATTTTTTTAAATTGTGAAAGTATTTCACCTGTTACAGGATTCAACGCTCCTAACCTTATCGCAATTGCATCGAAACAGATTATTTGAGTAAAGTTCAAAGAGTTGGTTTTGAAAAGAAGTAAATATGAGCCTCTGTATTGATTTTGCAGAAGCTGCTCGGGTGGACTACTCGATATTTTGGGTTGATAATATCTTTTCACATTTCCCCGATTTGTTTTAATAAAAATAAAAGCAGTATTCACGATGAATGCATTTATAGTGGCAGGAAGATTCTTACACTTAGTTGGAATATTAGAATCTTTCAAAAGATTACAAAATTTTTTGCCATTTATATATTCTAATCCACCCATTACTATTATATTCTTTAGTTCTTCGTCTTTCAGCTCTTCCTCGATTACTCCTAGCGCTTCTTCTGGCACAGAGAGTTCGGGAAAAATGAGAAAATGAGTGTGACCGACATCTACACTAGGATGGCTTGTGACTAAAGAAAATGTATTTTGGATAAGACGAACTTGGGAAGTCCTCTGGTGAGTACTGAACCTGAATCCTTCTTGTATCTGCTTAAGTTTCCCCTCAAGTGCTGGGTGAACCATTACGAAACTGATTTTGTTGTTAGGAATTTCGACAGAATTTTTATCTTTTAGATTAATTTCTTCTATATGCACCCCCATTTTCATACGCTCCTCACTTTGACAAACCTATTTTTCACAAATCTTCCTACTCCACGATAAATTTCAAGCTATTTCTCTGCGGTTAATTCTGAGAACTCAGAGATTATTCTATACAGTTCTATAAACTCTACACCTTCCAATTTGGAGGCAATCTAACGCCACCCTTTCTTAACTTGTCTACAATCATAGATACATCAGAAATAATGCCCACCTTTTTTAACTCTCTTAATATCCCAATACTTCCAATAACGTTAAGTCCATGGTACCCAGCATATTTCCGGGCTCTTATTTCATCTATTATCACCTCCTTTACTCCAGTTTCCCTTGCTTGAACTATTACTTCGGCTTCCCCATGTCCAAGCCCCTCCTTAATTAGCCACTCCACACTGAATTCATCGGATACTTTGCATAGCTCAAAGAATTTTCTAAGTAGCTTCCGCATTATTGATGCTTTTCCCTTCCTTGTAAATTCTACCTTAACACCATTAGGGATTTTTATTTCGGTCCATAAAATAGACAGCTTTTCTATCAAATCTACTTTATGCAAAGCAATCAAAACAGATGTGTCTATGAGAGCTTTCCTGACCACCTTAATCCCCGTCGTCTTTAGTTAAAAGAAAAAGCAGCAATAATGCTAAACCGGTAATCACTAAACCTCCGATGAGGGCGGTTTTCTCCTTTGTTTCCCTCTTCCTTTTTAGAAATCGGAGTATCTCTTGCTCTAAATATGATGTTCCTACTGAAGGATCAAATTCAAAGACTTTTTCAACTTTTAATCCTTGTAGTTTAATCCCTCGTTTTACAACTGGAATGACTGTTTTCTTTTTCTGAATAGCGTACTGTAGCTCTTGTTTAACCGCAAAGTCGGGTGTAGTGGTTACAAATCCTATAACCACATCAGCAATATCTATCCATTTCGCAGTTTCAGAGGTGAGTTTAGTACGACCTTTTGATGGCACATATACTGTTATACCATAGCTCGAAGCAATTGTTTGTAATCGCCATGCTAAAATTATCTCGTCTTGCACCATAGAATAACTGAGAAACACTTTTAAATCTGCCATTTTCACACACTCCTTGCCTTAATAAGCCTGTTTTTTACAAGTCCTACAATTGCTCGGTAGACCTCAAGCTGTTCTTCCTCGGTTAAACCAAGAGTTTTGAAGATAACTTTGTCCAGTTCCCGTCGGTCCGGCATAACCTTATCCAGACTCACATCATTGGGGTCTACATTGGAGTAATCCCTATTAGGCTTGGGAAGTCCGAGTTCCTCAAAGACGGATTTGACTGGACGCTGAGAAAGACGTTGTCTGAGTATTGTCTCGATATTCTTACGTTGCTCAAGAGATAGATGGAAAAAGTCTATGACAATTGGGGTTCTCCGTAAGTCCTCGACAAGCAATCTTACCGCACCTCCGCCTAGTCCCCGTCTACCTAAAACTTCAACAAAAAGCCACACAATGGTACTATTCAATACCGCACATAGCTCACTATTTAGCGAATTATCGTGAACAACTATACCATGGAAGTTGTGGGTAAAGTAAATGGCGTCTACATTATTATGACAAATATGCTTGTCTCCTCTTATATCAACCCACAATAATCTCGCTTTTTTAACCTCATTCTTGACATCCTTTGTCAAGCGAAGATAGTGGTGAGTTAGATTTTTGGTAAAAGTAATTGTATTAATTTCCTTAGGAGTTTTTATAACATCTCCTACTAGTTCAGAGGTTGAAATCCTGGTTGTTTTAGGAATCAGAAGATACTTGTTCCTTCCTTTTCTGCTCCAAGAAACCGTGATTACTTTCCCAATATTCGGTTCTAAGCTCACTAATTTTCCTTTCCCCTTTTCCAATATCTTGAAAAATATATCCGGTGCTCGTAAATATTTCCCTCCCCATTTACTTCCAATGTAGGGAAGGTCCTCGGGTCTTCCAAGCAACGTTTTCTCTTTGGGTAGCTCAACGCCGTCTTTAAGAAGTTCTTTCTTAGTTATGGGGAAGACACGAAAATCATCTGTACTTGTAACCTTGGAAGATCGTTCTATCTCAACAAGATTATCAGCAGTCAATACCTCCTCAAAAGGCTTTTTATAGTTAACAAATTTCATCGTAGTATCTTTCACCTCTTCCGGTCTTTTTACGGCGACTATTATTGTATTGACGTCCGATTCCTTAAATGACCGCTTCGCCTGATTATCAACGATGTAAAGTGGCTCCATATTCTTGAGTAGAAATTCCTGCAGGCATGCTCCGTAGCCAACATCAAGCCAGGAGTTTGAATTAATGAAGCAGAAAATACCACTTGGCCGAAGCAAGGCTAACCCGTGATAATAAAAATAGACATAAAGGTCACTCTTTTTATTTATCTTTATAGCATTACCCCAGTGCATTTTTACCGAGCTGGCAAGTTTTTCCTTATATAATCTCTTTCTCGCCCGCCATTCTTCCGGGTTTTCATAATTCTCTTCTTTTTCAAGGGGAAAGGCGATCTTTTCCTGTCTGACATAGGGTGGATTACCAATGACAATATCAAAACCGCCTTTTTCTGCAAAGATTTCGGCGAAGTCAATTTCCCAGAGGAAATAGTCCTTTGTTTCCTTCTTGCCAAGATTCTCGAGAGCTTCCCGAAGTTTTTCTCTTTCCCCGGATAACCCTCGAATTTTTG
>NJBQ01000130.1 GCA_005223095.1 Candidatus Aerophobetes bacterium Ae_b3a | reverse complement strand
TCGTTCATCAATTGTGCCGTCCCCCGATCCCGCCATCTCCAGCCAGCCCATTCATTGAAGTTGTTAGGCATGGCGGTGCGACCGGTCAATTGGTCAAATATCAGGGTTTCTTCTCTTGGGATTCCCGCTGGAAGCTGAGCTGCACACGTAGAGGAAAGCACGCCAGCTAATATCAGCCCGGCTAACACCACACCTACCCATCTATACTTTATAGACTTCATAACGTGTTACCTCCTTTGCGACATCGTTCAATTTCCTGTGGAAAGCTCCCAAAAGAGAAAATAATTTTTCAACACTTTCTTTCTTGGAAAGCCTTCCTTTCCCAAGCTAATGGGCCTATTTATTTTCTTAATCTCATCACCTCCCCTGGCCCTCTCTTTAGCTGTTCTCTTTACAATGGTCTAACTTCGTTACTAGTTATTCTTATATTATTATTGATTTTTCCTAATTATACTCAGATAAAAGATAACCTTGTTACTCCTTCTCTTGATGATCTAGAAAATTATATGGTCTACCGAAGGATATTTTCTGAAGAAGCCTTATAGGAGCTACCTTAACGAAGCTTCGAGTTGAGGATAAAGAAAAATATACTGTTTGAGGAGCAAAGTGACGAGTTTATATTTTTCCCGAAACGAGAAGCTAAGTAGAAACAATAAGAAGCTACTATACAGTGACGGAAGAAATTGTCCTTCGGTATTTCTTGACTCCAGGGATACTTCCACCCGTGTACAAAAGCGTGTTCTGAGAGTAATCTGAGCTCTTGATGTGTAAGGAGCTTCCCATCCGAGGCAGCACAGTTTGCCTGCACATGTTTGAGTTTACGCATACCTGGTATAACGGTGGACACAGCCGCATGACTAAGACAAAATTTGAGTGCTAGGACAGCCAGAGTGGGATGGTCGTCGGTAAGGAAACTTTTCAGTTTTTCTATCCGTCTTGTTGCTTCTTTCAGACGTTTTGGAGTAAGCCACTGGGTCCGCTAATCTCCCTCAGCAAAAGAGTAATCAGGCCCTAAATTCCCGGTGAGAAGACCTTCCTCAAAAGGAACTGGCGCGATGATTCCTACCCTGTACTCCAGAGCAACGGGAAACATCTTTTCCGCTGGGCGTTGCTCAAAGATGTTTAGATCACCTGCACCGTATCTACTCGGTCGGATTTAATAAGATTGACTGGCCCGTAAGGATCCCAATCGTTTGCTGAAATACCAAAAAGGATCGAATCAGCTTTATTTATAGTATAATTATTATCTGTAAAATGTCAAGTCAACGAATTGGAGAGCTATGAAAAATGCAATTCCGGTCATTGCGAGCCTGCTAAAGGCAGGCGTAATAACCTATTGAGATTGCTTCAGGACTGCCTCCTTGGCAATGGCACTAAGGTAATTCTGTCCTAGAAAGAGTCCGACTTTAATTGTTTCGTAACAGAACCGCGGGCGGTTGACAAGTTCTTAATTTAGACTAATATATAGTTAGTAATCCTATAATTACAGGGGTATGTAATTATGGATGGCGGAAGAATAGATAAAATCTCACCTGTTCCCTATTATTATCAATTGGAACAATTGCTGCGAGAAAAAATAGAGAAGGGTAAAGGCACTTTTGTAGCCAAACCCAAACTGCAGGAAAAATTCATCCAGAGAACCTATGGGTTTTATGAGGAGATGAAAAGAAGAAAGCCTCCTCATAGAGAGAACTCCACGTTCTGGTCGGGAATACCTTCCAAGCAAACTGTTTCTTTTTCAGATAGAACAAATAAATAATTCATCATTTAATTTATTTGGGGTGGGCAGTAAGTCACTCCACTTACAGTGGGGGGAAAAAGATGAGATTAAGAAATAAGGTAGCTATTATTACTGGAGCTGGCTCCGGGATTGGGAGGACGACTGCCCTCCTTTTTTCAGAAGAAGGAGCACAAGTAGCTATTGTGGAGATAGATAAAGAGAGAGGACAGGACACGGTGGATATGATTAGAGGAAAAGGAGAAGAAGCACTTCTTATACCTACAGATATAACTGATTCTTCCCAGGTCAAGTCTATGGTGAACAAAGTAATAGAAACATACGGGAAGATGAATATTCTAGTTAATAATGCGGGATTGTATCTGCAAGGGGATGCAATTAGCACCAATGAGAAGCAGTGGGACAAAATTATGATGGTGAACTTACGGGCAGCTTTTCTCTGTTGTAAATATTGTATTCCTCCAATGATTGAGAGCGGAGGAGGAGTTGTAATTAATGTTTCCTCAGAAGCCGGAATTGTAGCTATCAAAAATCAGGTTGCTTATAACACCTCCAAGGCCGGATTGATTTCTTTGACTAAAAGCATAGCCTTAGATTTTGCTTCCCAGAATATAAGAGCGAACTGTGTTTGTCCTGGAACCACACAAACCCCTTTGGTAGCATCCGTTTTAGCTAAGCAGGCTGATCCAGAAAGAGCTCGACGAGAGGTAGAAAAAGTTCGGCCGGCAAATAGACTGGGAAAGCCAGAAGAAATCGCTTATGGAATTCTTTATCTAGCTTCTGATGAGTCTCCCTATGCTACCGGGACTGTCCTGTCCGTAGATGGGGGCTACACCGCCCAATAAAAGAAAGGGTTGGGGTAGTTCACTGACCAGTATTTATGGCAATTGGCAGTAACCATGTCAGGCACAGAAAATGCCTGTTGTCAAAGGAAAATTTATGTATACGTAGGGGAGAGGAGGTGAGTTACTGATTACTAATCCCTTTAAAGGCAGACTTTTTGTTAAGGAATGCCAAATTAAAGGAGGTAAATAAGGATGAAGAAGACAAGAAGGTGCGTGGGTTTTTTCCTCTCTATTGCGATTTCGTTTTTGTTGGTTAGCGGAGCTTATGGCTTGGAAACAGTTGAAATGTGGTCATATGTACCAGAGGGAAATTACCTTTATACAGCCATTGATATATTCAACAAGTCGCAGAATCAAGTAAAGGTGGTGGCAAAAAACATTCCTTTTGGTGAATTGAAGAGACAAGTTGCTATAGCAGTAGCTGCTGGAGAGCCTCCCGATTTTATGATGATAGATAATCCTGATCACGCTAGCTTCACCGTTATGGGAGCCTACACTGATATCACAGATAGGATTGCTAATTGGGAATACTCAGGAGAAGATTTTTTCCCTGGGCCATGGCAATCAACTGTATGGGAAAATCGTGGGTACGGGATTCCTATTGAAACAAACACGCTGGCTCTTTTCTACAACGTAGATATGTTCAAGGAAGCTGGCCTTGATCCCAACAGGCCTCCCACTACCTGGGAAGAATTGACCAGTTATGCCGCAAAACTCACTAAGCCGGGAGTATATGGTCTCTCTGTCTCCGCCATAGGAACGGAAGAAGGGACCTTCCAATGGTTGCCCTTTCTCTGGCAAAATGGAGTAGACATTGAGGATCTTGACAACCCCAGAGCTGTGGAGGCTCTCGAACTCTGGGTCAATTGGATGAAAAAAGGTTACGTGTCCAAGGAAATCGTCAGTATGGATCAATGGTCAGGAGTTAGGGTACAATTCGTGAATGAAGGGGCGGCCATGATGGTTAACGGTCCTTGGTGCCTCCCAGCTATGGGAGAGGTAAATTTTAAAGTAGCTTTACTGCCGGGAAGGGTAGAGAAAGCCTCGGCTATGGGAGGAGTGAATTTTGCCTTTTTCAAGGGAAAGAATATCGATGCGGTATGGGAATTTATTGAGTGGGTTTACCAGCCAGACAATCTGGAAGAATTGGCCTATAAATGGGGCTGTCTTCCTGTTTTGAAAAAGGTAGCAGAAACCTCTCCCCATTGGAGCGACACTGTGGGAAAGGTATTTATTGAGCAGATGAAATATGCCCGACCGCGTGGTCCCCATCCCAAGTGGCCTCAAATCTCTGAAGCTATCTACACAGCTCTCCAGGAAGCACTGCTAGGGGTAAAAACCTCAACACAGGCTCTGAAGGATGCAGCTAAGAAAATAGAAAAACTCATCTAAGTAAATAGCTTTAGTTGGGCTATCCGGACTTTATAAAAGGGGGATAGCCCAACTCTTTTGGGATGAGTTGGAAAGAGGACTATATATTTCTGAGGGATGAAAAGAGGCGAAAATAAAGATCAAGTCCCTTATTAGAGGTGAAAGAGTAGGTTACTTATATATCTTGCCCGCCTTTATATATATTGTGCTGGTGATGATTTATCCCCTGGCCTTTAATCTTATTTTGAGTTTTCAAGAAGTTGATATGATGACTTTGATGAAACCTACCAAGGCCTTCATCGGGTTGGAAAATTACAGGCAAGTAATTACCAATCTTACCTTCCCTATTTCCTTAAAGAACTCTCTCATTTTTACCGCTGGCTGCATTTTTTTCCAGTTTACCATCGGTCTTGCTTTTGCTCTGCTCTTTAGCTTGAGTTTCCCCCTGGCGGGCCACCTGAGAGGGTCTCTCTTGATTACCTTGATGGTTCCTCAGGTGGCTGTGAGCATCCTTTTCAGGTGGCTTCTCAGTGGAGATTATGGCCTTATAAATGAGCTATTGACAAAACTTCATTTTGTTGAAGAAGGAATTGCCTGGCTGTCTGACCCTAAGACTGCTTTAGCTGGGGTGATGCTGGCCAACATCTGGATCGGGATACCTTTCAATATGATGATATTAGCCTCCGGACTTACGGCTATCCCCCCGGACATATATGAAGCGGCCGCTGTCGATGGAGCAGGCCCTCTGAAAAGATTTATAGGTCTTACCCTACCTTTATTGCGACCTTCTATCCTCATCGTACTAACACTTGGTTTTATCTATACTTTTAGAATCTTCGGTCTTATCTATGCTATGACTGGCGGGGGACCCATCAATTCCAGCACGGTTTTGCCAATTCTGGCCTACAAATTATCCTTTCTCTTTTTTGAATTCGGCCAGGGCGCAGCCGCTACCAATATTCTCTTAATTTTTCTTTTTATCGTAATATCTGCTTATCTCATATTTAGTGCTAAAGAGGAGCCAAGAGAGTGAGGAAGAATAAAGATATGCTTCTCATTTTTACAGGAATTTCTGTAGCTGTTATCCTTTTATTCCCTTTCTACTGGATGTTTGTAACCTCGATAAAGCCTTCTGCAGAAATCATCACCAAACCTCCCCTGCTCATTCCAAGAAATCCTACCCTAGAATCTTATTCTGTCGCTTTCACAGAGGGTTCTATTGGACGCTACCTTCAGAATAGCTTTATTATTGCCTCTTTTACTACAATGATAACCATAACACTGGGGGTTTTAGCCGCATACGGATTAGCGCGATTTAGGATAAAGGGATTGACCTTCTTCATCTCTATTCTTCTCATTTCTCAATTGCTCCCTGATGTCTCTCTGGTGCTCCCTTTATTTATTATATTTAATAGACTTGGACTTCTCAATACTTACCTTAGCGTTATCCTAGCCAATGTCATGCTTTGGTTACCTTTTGCTATTCTCATCCTGCGACCCTATTTTCTTATGTTCCCTAAAGCATTGGAAGACGCAGCCAGAATTGATGGCTGCACTTTTTTGGGAGCCTTCCGGCGAGTTATCCTGCCCCTCGCTCTTCCAGCCATCATGGTTTCTTCCATCCTCACTTTCTTATTTGCCTGGGGGGAATTTGTCTTTGCTCTCACCTTTTTAACCAAGGCTGAGCTACGACCTATAACTATTGGGATTTATAATGCCATCGGCCAGTATGGAATCAAATATAATGACCTGATGGCCTATGCGGTTGTTGCTAT
>NJBQ01000129.1 GCA_005223095.1 Candidatus Aerophobetes bacterium Ae_b3a | reverse complement strand
TCTTTTCTCCCTGGAAGGAAAAATTGAATATCACCATTACCAGGAGAGTGAAGATAAACATTGAGGAGAGAATCTCTTTAGTTCGAAGCTCCAGAGTAAGATCCTTGCGGATAATCAGCCACACTTTTCTCAGGAACCTCATGTCCTTACCCTTTAGCCAAACTAAGGATACAGCCTCTCCAGCTCCTTGAGCTCTATTTTCGCTACTTCTTGCTGCTCATATACAATTGTTCCGGAACTAAGGATAACTATCCTATCGCTAAGTTCAAGAGAAGAAGACAGGTTATGGGTAGTCATGATTATGGTCTTTCCCCCTTGATGAAACCTCTTCAGGATATTGGTAAATTTCTTGCCTGACCATCGATCCAATCCAGTATAAGGTTCATCCAATAGTAGGAGGAGGGGATTATGAATTATACATCTGGCAATAGAAACGCGCTGTTTCATTCCTCGAGAGAAAGTGCGAATAGTATCGTGCAGGCGATTCTCTAGACCTACCTCTTGTATTACTCTTTTGATCTCCCTTTCTATATTCTTAACATCATAGAGACTGCCATAGAATTTGAGATTTTCATAAGCAGTTAAGTTCTCGTAAAGAAAAGTATAATGCGACAAAACGCCAATACTTCTTCGCAGATTCTCCTCTTCTTGCTTGAGACTGAACCCAACTACCTTGCCTTCCCCGGCGCTGGGCTTCATCAAGGTGGACAATATTTTGAGCAGGGTAGTCTTTCCGGCTCCATTGGGACCGATAATGGTCAAAAACTCACCTTTCGCCACCCTCAGGTCTATCCCCTGTAGAGCGAGGACATTGCCAAAAGATTTCTCTATGCTTTTTACCTCTACTATCCATTCTCCATTATCAGCTATTTTCTCATTCTCCATTCTGTTCAGCCTCATACTTAGAAGGACATTTGGCCATAATCTTGTCTACCTCAAGGACCTTCTCTGGAGTATACTTTCCCTCCACTACCACCTCCGCCCCACTTTTGAAGGTATCTGGAGCTACTCCCTGGTAGATTATGGGTAGTTCATTCTCACCATCGCTTATGATGAAACGAAGCGTACCCTCCTCAGAATCCCATTGAATAGACCCGTCTAATACACTACCGTTGACTCTTACCGATTCTCCTCCGTAGGCTAAAGAAAATCCTCCCTCTTTGAACTCACTTACCGTAAAATAATAGAGGGCTGTTTCTTGAATTCCGCTATAGACCAGATAAATTATGGCTACAGCGATAATGACTCCTCCTATAATAAACTTCACATTTTTCTTTTTCATTTTAATATACCCTAAGGTTCATCCCTTAGATTCTTTCACTGCTTGCCAGACGAAGACCATCTAAACAGCAGCTTCCGGCAGTTCCCGAAGTTCTTTGTAGGTAAATACTGGTCCATCCTTACAGATATATTTACTGCCAATATTACACCTTCCACACTTACCAATTCCGCAACTCATGCGACGCTCCAGGGAAGTAATGATCCTTTCCGGACTAAAGCCCAAGTCTAGTAGTGGCGGCATAGTGTACTTTAACATGATAGGAGGGCCACAGACCAAAGCGATGCTATTTTCAGAGCTCGGCGCTACCTCGCTTAGTATATTTGGTACCAATCCAACTCGGCCTTTCCAGTCTTCCTCCCCTCTGTCCACGGTGACGTACATATTGACATCGTCTCTTTCCTCCCACTGCTTCAATTCTGACTTATAAATAAGTTCGCCGGGAGTGCGAGCACCGTAAAGCACAGTGATATCTTTAAACCGGGATCTGTTCTTGTCATGCAGCAGGTACCTGATAGTTGACCTCAGGGTGGTGAAAGCGAATCCTCCCCCCACGATGACAATATTTTTGTCTTCCATAGCCTTCAGGGGATAGAAGTTGCCATAAGGCCCCCTTACCCCTATCTCACTTCCTTCTTCTAGGCTGTGCAGAGCAGTAGTTACCACTCCGGTAGGATATCGTTTCACCGTAAAATGTAGGTACTCATCATCAAGAGGCGAAGAGGCTATACCAATAGGACTTTCCCCTGCTCCCGCAACGGAAAGCATGGCAAATTGGCCACAGGAAAACTCAAATTTCTCCCTCTCTTCTTGGTCTAAGAAGACCAACTCAAAGGTCTTAATATCCCTGGCTTCGTTCTCAATGACAGTTTTTTTTATGACAACCGACCTAGGATGGTAAAGATCATTCATTTCTTATTTCCTCAATAATTTCTCTTATATCTATATTCACCGGGCAACTCTGAATACAGCGCCCACAGCCAACGCAGGCTGTTTCTCCATATCTCTCTACAAAATAGTTGAATTTGTGCATCACCCTCTGTCTCATTCTCTCCCGGTTCGAAATCCTGGGGTTGTGCCCCGAGGCCTCAACGGTAAACTCAGGAAACATACAAGAATCCCAGTTACGAATCCGCTTGACTCGGGCCTTGTCCTTTTCATCCAGAAGAGCAAAACAGTGGCAGGTAGAACAAAGATAGGTACAAATACCGCAGCCAAGACACCTCTGGTGAACCCGATCCCACAAGGGCGAATCAAAGATTTTATCTAATTTCTTTTCCAATCCTTTGGTAACTAGCTTTGATTTAACCTTTTCCTCAGCTTCTTCTTTAGTCTTAGCAAGTTTTTCTCTGTCCTTTTCTTGAACGTCTTGCAACGAATCATCTCTTTGCATCAAACCTTCTCCCAGCTGGGTTAAGGCCTCAACAAAATATTTTCCATCCCCCAAGTCCGCCATCACTAAATCCAGGTGGGCTTTTTCAAAAGGACCGCCTCCCACAGAGGTACAGAAACAACTTTGCTGGGGATGAGTGCAGGCCAGGCCCACAAGGAGAATTCCTTCTCGCCTCTCAACATAGTAGGGATCCTGGTAATCTTCACTATCGAACACCTGGTCGAGTAAAGCCAAGCTCTTAGCATCACAGGGTCGAATAGCAAAGATAATTCTCGGTTTCTGCAGAATGGTCTTTACTTCCTTGCCTACTTCCTCTTTAGGAAAAGACAATAATACCTCACTTTGAGGAAAGAATAGATCCTTGGGCGTTTTTTTACTGTTTAAGAAATCAAAATAGATTTCCTTGGCCGACTGGATGGGATAAAAGGAGACTAACCCGTTCTTTTTCACCGGAGCCCAAATTTCATAATCTTTGCCCAGCTTCTCCAACCATTTACCAATCTGCTCTTTCTTAATTATTTTCTCTTTCAATCTATCACCTTTCCGCAAGTTTAATCCTCCAGGCTTATCCTTTATCAACGTTGCCTACTTTATGAATTCCTGGGGATCGTCCATTTTGAAGGTGGCCATGGGGGGTAGCTCTTCTAGACTGATCCCTGCTTCATAATGGTAGAGTTCTTTCACATCCTTTTCTGCCTTTTTGTTAAGCATCCTCAATTCAATATTCATAGGGCAAACCCGACTACAGGCCCCACAGTCAACACAGCGCCCAGCTATATGCAAGGTTCGAATTATATGGAATATGAGGGTATCCGAGGGGTGAAGAGTTCTGCCAAACCAGGTAGGTAGGCTCTGATCAACAAAGCATTGGGGACAATAGCAGGCTGGACAGACATTCCGGCAGGCATAGCATCTAATACACCTACTGGCTTCATCATTGAAATAGGCCCACCTTTCATTGTCCGACTTTGAAGCAAACTCCTCCACATCAGAATACTCTTCGCCTTCGCCCTGAGAGACTTCTTTCCCAATTAAAGTATCATATAGAACTGGATTCCTATACTTGCAGCTCTTACATGATGCATGCACAAGCTTATCCTTGTCCACTTTCTCTTCAAGTCCTTCTCCCTTGAGGATAATCTGACTATCGCTCTCGATGCCTTCTAAAAGCTCCCTGCCCTCCAGAATATCTTCAATTTTCTTTCTATCAATTATTCCTGAACAAGGAACGCCAATAATAAAGATATTTTCCCTCTTAATCTGTCTTTCCTTAATCAACCCAATGATTGAACGGATGTCACACCCTTTAGCTACGATACCCACTCTTTCTTTCGCCATCTTTAGATAGAAGCAAAGATTATTCTCACAGCGGAAATTCCAGACCAGTTTTTTAGTTTCATCCGCTTCCCGGATAAAGATTGGCCTGGTGCGAAGAGGCAGGGTTCCCTCTTCATAGCCAATTATCAAATCTACTTTCTTTTCCAGCAGCAGTTTTTTCGCTACTTCTCTTAATTCTTTCTCGGATTCTTGCATTCTAGGCCTCTTTCACAAATCTTTTGTTTGGGCCAAGGGCCTTTATCTCTTGGGTGACCTCTTTTATCACCTGGGAAAATCTCTCCCCTTCTGCGGCCGATATCCAGGTAAACTGAACTCTTCCCTTTTCCACACCGGCAAATTCCAGGATTCTCTTAAGGATAGCGAATCTTCTTCTGGCAACTAAATTGCCACTGATATAATGACAATCTCCCGGATGACATCCGGAAACCAGTACCCCATCCACCCCATGCTGAAGACTTTTGATAATAAAATAGGGATTAATCCTTCCCGAGCAGGGAACCCGGATAATTCGAACATTGGGGGGATACTGCAATCTGCCAATTCCGGCTAGATCAGCCCCAGCATAGCTGCACCAGTTACATAGAAAAGCGATAATTCTGGGTTTCCATTCCGACTTCTCCTTACTCACTATCCGATTCCCTTCCATTTCCAATCCCCCTTCTTAAACTTCCGACATTTCCTCAAAACGAACTTATAGCTAAGAAGAGCTGATCATCAGTGAATCCTCTTAGGTCAAGCGCGCTCGATCTACAATTGGCCACACAAGCACCGCATCCTTTGCATAATGCCTCAGTGACCACAGCCGCACTTATCCCTCTTTTTTCATCGACTGTTTTCACCTCTACTGCCTTATATGCACACAGAGATTCGCACATCCCACAAGCACTACATCTACTAATATCAACCATAGCTACTGTTCCCTCTGCTTCAATCTCATCCTGGCTGAGAATTATGGAAGCCCTGGATGCGGCGGCATTTGCCTGAGTAATACTCTCATCCATAAACTTAGGGTTATGGGCTAGTCCACACAGGAAGATTCCCTCAGTAGCAAATTCCACCGGTCGCAATTTCACATGCGCTTCCAGGAAGAACCCATCCTCGTTTAAGGGCACTTTTAGCATCTGGGCCAGAGATTTATTTTCCTCTCCAGGAACGGTAGCCACGCCCAGTACCACCAGGTCTGGCCAAAGGATGAGCTCCCCGCCCAGAACCTCATCCTTTATTGAGACTTTGAGACTACCTTTTTCTTCTACTACCTGCGGTTTTTCCTCTTCGTTATAACGAACAAAAATTACCCCTTTTTCCCTAGCCTTTTGGTAATAATCCTCCTTAAACCCGTAAGTTCTCATATCTCGGTAGAGAACAAATATGTCAGCTTCTGGATTCGCTTGCTTGATTTTTAGAGCGTTCTTAATGCTCTCACTGCAACAGACCCGACTACAATAGGGCCGAGTATCTTCTCTTGAACCCACGCACTGAATCATCACTACAGATTTGAGATTATCAATTTTGGAGCTTTTGCCGGAAAGCCTTTCTTCCAGTTCCATCTGAGTTACTACGTTCTTGTTCTTTCCATAGAGATATTCGTCGGTCTTAAGTTCCTGTGCTCCGGTAGCCACAATGATAATCCCGTGTTCCAGTTCTTTACCAGAGATGAGTGTAGTCTTAAAATTACCAACATAACCGGATATCTCTTTAGGCTGGGCATTGGTAAATACCTGAATCAACTCGT
>NJBQ01000128.1 GCA_005223095.1 Candidatus Aerophobetes bacterium Ae_b3a | reverse complement strand
TCTTTTCTCCCTGGAAGGAAAAATTGAATATCACCATTACCAGGAGAGTGAAGATAAACATTGAGGAGAGAATCTCTTTAGTTCGAAGCTCCAGAGTAAGATCCTTGCGGATAATCAGCCACACTTTCTTTAGAAACCTCATGTCCTTACCCTTTAGCCAAACTAAGGATACAGCCTCTCCAGCTCCTGGAGCTCTATTTTCGCTACTTCTCGCTGCTCATATACAATTTTTCCCGAACTAAGGATAACTATCCTATCGCTAAGTTCAAGAGAAGAAGACAGGTTATGGGTAGTCATGATTATGGTCTTTCCCCCTTGATGAAACCTCTTCAGGATATTGGTAAATCTCTTGCCTGACCATCGATCCAATCCAGTATAAGGTTCATCCAATAGTAGCAGGAGGGGATTATGAATTATGCACCTGGCAATGGAAACGCGTTGTTTCATTCCTCGAGAGAAAGTGCGAACAGTATCGTGCAGGCGATTCTCTAGACCTACCTCTTGTATTACTCTTTTGATCTCCCTTTCTATATTCTTAACATCATAGAGACTGCCATAGAATTTGAGATTTTCATAAGCAGTTAAGTTCTGGTAAAGAAAAGTATAGTGTGACAGCATACCAATTTTTCTTCGCAGATTCTCCTCTTCTTGCTTGAGACTGAACCCAACTACCTTGCCTTCCCCGGCGCTGAGTTTCATCAAGGTGGACAATATTTTGAGCAGGGTAGTCTTTCCGGCTCCATTGGGACCGATAATAGTCAAAAACTCACCTTTCGCCACCCTCAGGTCTATTCCCTGCAGAGCGAGGACATTGCCAAAAGATTTCTCTATTCCTTTTACCTCTACTATCCATTCTCCATTATCAGCTATTTTCTCATTCTCCCTTCTGTTCAGCCTCATATTTAGAAGGACATTTGGCCATAATCTTGTCTACCTCAAGGACTTTCTCTGGAGTATACTTTCCCTCCACTACCACCTCCGCCCCACTTTTGAAGGTATCTGGAGCTACCCCCTGGTAGATTATGGGTAGTTCATTCTCACCATCGCTGATGATGAAACGAAGTATGCCCTCCTGAGAATCCCATTGAATAGACCCGTCTAATACACTACCGTTGACTCTTACCGATTCTCCTCCATAGGCTAAAGAAAATCCTCCCTCTTTGAACTCACTTACCGTAAAATAATAGAGGGCTGTTTCTTGAATTCCGCTATAGACCAGATAAATTATGGCTACGGCGATAATAGCTCCTCCTATTATAAACTTCACATTTTTCTTTTTCATTTTAATGTACCCTAAGGTTCATCCCTTAGATTCTTTCACTGCTTACCAGACGAAGACCGTCTAAATAGCAGCTTCCGGCAGTTCCCGGAGTTCTTTGTAGGTAAATACTGGCCCATCCTTACAGATATATTTACTGCCAATATTACACCTTCCACACTTACCAATTCCGCAACTCATCCGACGCTCCAGGGAAGTAATGATCCTTTCCGGACTAAAGCCTAAGTCTAGTAGTGGCGGCATAGTGTACTTTAACATGATAGGTGGACCACAAACCAGAGCGATGCTATTTTCAGAGCTCGGCGCTACCTCGCTTAGTATATTTGGCACTAAACCAACCCGGCCTTTCCAGTCTTCCTCCCCTTTGTCCACGGTGACGTACATATTGACATCGTCTCTTTCCTCCCACTGCTTCAATTCTGACTTATAAATAAGTTCGCCGGGACTGCGAGCACCGTAAAGCACAGTGATATCTCTAAACCGGGATCTGTTCTTGTCATGCAGCAGGTACCTGATAGTTGACCTCAGGGTGGTGAAAGCGAATCCTCCCCCCACAATGACAATGTTTTTGTCTTCCATGGCCTTCAGGGGATAGAAGTTGCCATAAGGCCCCCTTACCCCTATCTCACTTCCTTCTTCCAGGCTGTGGAGAGCAGTAGTTACCACTCCGGTAGGATATCGCTTCACCGTAAATTGTAGGTACTCATCATCAAGAGGAGAGGAGGCAATTCCAATAGGACTTTCCCCTGCTCCCGCAACGGAAAGCATGGCAAATTGGCCGCAGGAAAACTTAAATTTCTCCCTCTCTTCTTGATCTAAAAAAACTAACTCAAAAGTCTTAATATCCCTGGCTTCATTCTCAACAACAGTTTTTCTTATAGCAACCGACCTAGGATGGTAAAGATCATTCATTTCTTATTTCCTCAATAATTTCTCTTATATCCATATTCACCGGGCAACTCTGAATACAGCGCCCACAGCCAACGCAGGCTGTTTCTCCATATCTCTCTACAAAATAGTTGAACTTGTGCATCACCCTCTGTCTCATTCTCTCACGGTTTGAAATCCTGGGGTTGTGCCCCGAAGCCTCTACGGTAAACTCAGGAAACATACAAGAATCCCAGTTGCGAATCCGCTCGACTCGGGCCTTGTCCTTTTCATCCAGAAGAGCAAAACAGTGGCAGGTAGGACAAAGATAGGTACAAATACCGCAGCCAAGACATCTCTGGTGGACCCGATCCCACAAGGACGAATCAAAGATTTTGTCTAATTTCTTTTCCAGTCCTTTGGTAACTAGCTTTGACTTAACTTTTTCCTCAGCTTCTTCCTTAATCTTAGCAAGTTTTTCTCTGTCCTTTTTTTGAGGCTCTTGCAACGAATCATTTTTTTCCAACAAACCTTCTCCCCGCTCAGTTAGGGCTTCAACAAAATATTTCCCATCTCCCAGGTCCGCCATCAGCAAATCCAGGTGGGCTTTTGCAAAAGGACCACCTCCCACAGAGGTACAGAAACAACTTTGCTGGGGATGAGTGCAGGCCAGGCCCACAAGGAGAGTCCCTTCTCGCCTCTCAATATAGTAAGGATCCTGGTAATCTTCACTATCGAACACCTGGTCGAGTAAAGCCAAGCTCCTAGCATCACAGGGACGAATGGCAAAGACAATTCTGGGTTTCTGGAGAATGGTCTCTACTTCCTTTTCTATTTCCTCTTTGGGAAAAGAAAATAATACCTCGCTCTGAGGAAAAAATAGATCCTTGGGCGTTTTCTTACTGTTTAGAAAGTTGAAATAGACTTCCTTGGCTGAGGAGATAGGATGGAAAAGAACCAACCCGTTCCTTTTCACCGGAGCCCAAATTTCATAATCTTTGCCCAGCTTCTCCAACCACTTACCAATCTGCTCTTTCTGAATTATTTTCTCTTTCAATCTATCACCTTTCCGCAAGTTTAATCCTCCAGGCTTATCCTTTATCAACGTTGCCTACTTTATGAATTCCTGGGGATCATCCATTTTGAAGGTGGCCATGGGGGGTAGCTCTTCTAAATTGATCCCTGCTTCATAATCATATAGCTCCTTGACATCCTTCTGTACCTTTTTATGAAGCATCCTCAATTCAATATTCACAGGGCAAACCCGGCTACAGGCCCCACAGTCAACACAGCGCCCAGCTATATGCAAGGTTCGAATCATATGGAACATGAGGGTATCCGAGGGGTGAAGAGTTCTGCCAAACCAGGTAGGCAAGCTCTGATCAACAAAACATTGGGGACAATAGCAGGCTGGACAGACATTCCGGCAGGCATAGCATCTAATACACCTACTGGCTTCATCATTGAAATAGGCCCACCTTTCATCGTCCGACTTTGAAGCAAACTCCTCCACATCAGAGTACTCTTCGACTTCGCCCTGCGAAACTTCCTTCCCAACTAAAGTATCATATAGAACTGGATTTCTATACTTACAGCTCTTACATGATGCATGCACAAGCTTATCCTTGTCCACCTTCTCCTCAAGTCCTTCTCCCTTGAGGGTAATTTGACTATCGCTCTCGATACATTCTAAAAGCTCCCTGCCCTCCAGAATATCTTCAATTTTTTTTCTATCAATTATTCCTGAACAAGGAACGCCAATAATGAAGATATTTTCTCTCTTAATCTGTCTTTCCTTAATCAATCCAATGATTGAGCGGCTGTCACACCCTTTAGCTACAATACCCACTCTTTCCTTGGTCGTCTTCAAATAGGAACAAAGACTGTTCTCACAGCGGGAATTCCAGACCAGTTTTTTGGTTTCATCCGCTTCCCGGATAAAGATTGGCCTGGTGCGAAGAGGCAGGGTTCCCTCTTCATAGCCAATTATCAAGTCTACTTTCTTTTCCAACAACAGTTTTTTGGCTACTTCTCTTAATTCTTTCTCGCATTCTTGCATTCTAGGCCTCTTTCACAAATCTTTTGTTTGGGCCAAGGGCCTTTATCTCTTCGGTGACCTCTTTTATCACCTGGGAAAATCTTTCCCCTTCTGCGGCCGATATCCAGGTAAATTGAACTCTTCCCTTTTCCACACCGACAAATTCCAAGATTCTCTTGAGGATAGCGAATCTCCTTCTAGCAACTAAATTGCCGCTGATATAATGACAATCTCCCGGATGACATCCGGAGACCAGTACCCCGTCCACCCCATGCTGAAGGCTCTTGATGATAAAATAGGGATTAATCCTTCCCGAGCAAGGAACCCGGATAATTCGAACATTGGGGGGATACTGCAATCTGCCAATTCCAGCTAAATCAGCCCCAGCATAGCTGCACCAGTTACATAGAAAAGCGATAATTCTGGGTTTCCATTCCGACTTCTCCTTGCTCACTATCCGATTCCCTTCCATTTCCAATCCCCCTTCTCAAACTTCTGATATTTCCTCAAAACGAACTTATGGCTAAGAAGAGCTGATCATCAGTGAATCCTCTTAGGTCAAGCGCGCTTGATCTACAATTGGCCACACAGGCACCGCATCCTTTGCATAATGCCTCAGTCACCACAGCCGCACTTATCCCTCTTTTTTCATCCACTGTTTTCACCTCTATTGCCTTATATGCACACAGAGATTCGCACATCCCACAAGCACTACATCTACTAATATTAACCGTAGCTACTGTTCCCTCTGCTTCAATTTCATCCTGGCTGAGAATTATGGAAGCCCTGGATGCGGCGGCATTTGCCTGAGTAATACTCTCATCCATAAACTTAGGGCTATGGGCTAGTCCACACAGAAAGATTCCCTCAGTAGCAAATTCCACCGGTCGCAGTTTCACATGGGCTTCCAAGAAGAATCCATCCTCGTTTAAGGGCACTTTTAACATCTGGGCCAAAGACTTATTTTCCTCTCCAGGAACGGTAGCCACACCCAATACTACCAGGTCTGGCCAGAGGATGAGCTTCTCACCCAAAACCTCATCCTTTATTGAGACTTTAAGACTACCTTTTTCTTCTACTACCTGCGGTTTTTCCTCTTCGCTATAACGAACAAAAATTACCCCTTTTTCCCTGGCCTCTTGGTAATAATCCTCCTTAAACCCGTAAGTTCTCATATCCCGATAGAGAACAAATATGTCAGCTTGTGGATTCGCTTGCTTGATTTTTAGAGCGTTCTTAATGCTCTCACTACAACAGACCCGACTGCAATAGGGCCGAGTATCTTCCCTTGAACCCACGCACTGAATCATCACTACAGATTTGAGATTATCAATTTTGGAGGTCCTGGGGGAAAGCCTTTCTTCCAGTTCCATCTGGGTTACTACGTTCTCATTCTTCCCATAGAGATATTCGTCGGTCTTCAGTTCCTCAGCTCCGGTAGCCACAATGATAATCCCGTGTTCCAGTTCTTTACCAGAGATGAGTGTAGTCTTAAAATTACCAACATAACCGGATATCTCTTTAGGCTGGGCATTGGTAAATACCTGAATCAACTCGT
>NJBQ01000127.1 GCA_005223095.1 Candidatus Aerophobetes bacterium Ae_b3a | reverse complement strand
AAATGAGATTCTGGGAAGATTCTGCCAAAGAACTGTTAGATATCAGGCCAGGAAGAATAAGTTCATATGGAATAAAGTATGCAATAGTTCTGGGTACACGACCAGAAATAATAAAAATGGCTCCCATTATCAAGGAACTCAAACAGCGAGGCATTCAGCACATAGTCATTCACTCTGGCCAGCACTATTCACCAATTATGGATTCAGATATCTTTAAAGATTTAAATCTTCGACAGCCGGATTACAATCTTAAAATTGGTTCAGGTTCTCGAGGGAAGCAGATAGAAAGAATTAGGAAAAGCCTTATAAGAGTGCTCAGACAGGAAGAACCAGATATTGTTCTGGTGCAGGGAGATACAAACACTGTGCTGGCAGGTGCTTACGCTGCACTCGACCTAGGTATAGAAGTAGGCCATGTAGAGGCCGGTCTGCGCTCTTATGATAGGAGAATGCCCGAAGAAATAAACAGGATACTCACAGACTCTATTTCCGATTATTTATTTGCACCAACCTGTCAATCAAAAGAAAATCTGCTAAGAGAAGGATTTAAAAAAAACAAGATTTACGTTACGGGAAACACCATTGTCGACGCAACCTTTCAGAATCTAAGTATGCTCAGTCGTAATTCTCATATTGCAGGCAAATTGAGGCGAAGATTAAATACTCCAGAATATATTCTTCTAACCTTACATAGACCAAGTAATGTTGATTCCAGAGCGCAACTAAGTAGAATTCTAGGAGAAATAGTAAAAATACCTGTAAAATACGGCCTCGAGATAATATTTCCTATGCACCCCAGAACAAGAAAGATGATTTCTAAATATCAACTCTGGAAAATGATTGCCAGAACCCAGGGGATACTTGCAACCAAAGCGATAGATTTTCTTGATTGTTTAGATCTCCAATCTAAGGCAAGACTTGTAATGACTGATTCCGGCGGCCTGCAGGAAGAGTCTTGTATCCTGGGAGTTCCCTGCATCACTCTAAGGGAAAACACGGAAAGACCAGAAACCCTTGAAATTGGAAGTAATATTCTGATAGGTAAAAGATATGATAGACTGCTGGATTATGTTGGTGAGTCGCTGAAAAAAGGAAACGGCTGGAAGAATCCTTACGGGGATGGTAAAACTGCTAAGAGAATCGTCAGGATAGTTCAGAATAATTGGCATCGAGGAGATAATTCTAAACTAGTCGGCAAAGCCCTTTTCGCTCCTCAAATGTCTGGAGAGAAGAGCCTGTTGTCGGCCGAGCCTCAAAGAGAAAGTCATTTTCTCAAAACTGGCACTTGAAAAAAGGGTCTATTTTTGGACCTGCCACCTCTAATAGTAGCAGGATCTTGCAGATAGAAAATTATCCAAAAACGAAGGGAAAAATGAGATGATTAAAAACGATATAGCCCGCTGGGTCAATAATAACTGGAAAATTAGAAGGAAGTATCGTTCAATTCCTAGTATTGGTCTCGCGCACATCCTACTCCTGGGAGCTAGTTTAGCCTTACTTGCGAATACCGCATTGGCAGCTTCGATAAGGGAGGCAAAATATGACCTCCTGGCCGGCTCTTACCATAACCAGGAATATGCATGGGAAATGCAAATAAAATTGGAGCAAGCCGGCTACTCTACTTACATGGCAAAAGTAGAAATTGAGGGCAAAGAATTTACCAGAGTAATTGTGGATGTTAACAATAGCCTGCAAGAAGTACAAAATGTTGGGACAGAGCTTGCAGAAAAAGGATTAATACAAGAACCCAGCCCCATTAAAGATGAAAAAGATGCCGATTTACTAGAAACCTTAGGTAAGAAACGTTATTTTCCCCTGAAAAATACTGAAATCAGTCCCCGAATAGAAAATGTTCTTTTATTGTACAGCGAGCCTCTGGAGAGTCAAATAAATCCCCTTACTACTTTAGAAAGGGCCGAGTTGTTCAAAGATTTAATTGCTTCTCACTGGAGTCTTAATATCAATATAAAGTTGGTATCAGAGTATGAGCAGGGAGATATTAATGATTTTGATGTTTTGATGTACATTGGTGAGAACTATCACACCGAGATTCCCAGAGCCCTCATAAATGATGTTAATAATACAGACAGAGAAATCATCTGGATTGGCTATCATATCTGGGAACTGGATAGTCCAAAGCTTGGCTTTAAGGTTTCTGATATTCATTCTTTTGCTTTTGATAAAATTAGCTATAGAAGTTATGATTTTAGATTGAATCCTACGGATACCTCACTCATCGAGGTTATAGACCCTAAGAAGGCTAGAGTGCTGGCATGGTTGGTTGATGATGAAAGTGAAAAGAGTATTCCGGCAATCATAAATGCAAATGATAATTTACTGTATGTTTCCTATCTACCACTTGCTGTCCCCTATCTGGATGAACCAATCCCCTTCTTCAATGCCTTACATGAAGTCTTTGGTCACCATGAAAAAGTTTCAAAAGCACTTCTTAGGTTAGAAGACATAAATCCCAAATCAGATTTTGAGGACCTGGCAATGATTAATGAACTCTTAAAAGAAAAAAAGGTCCTGCCTCATCTTGCAGTAATTCCTGTTTATATTAACCCGGAAAAAAACATAAATATAAGTATTCTGGATAGACCGCAATTAATGAATGTTCTCAAAGATATTCTATCAGATAACGGCACATTAATCTTGCACGGATATACCCATCAGTATGATGGGGTGACCGGAGTTGATTTTGAATTCTGGGATGAATCCAAGAGTAAACCTGTGAAAGAAGATAGCCAAGAATTTGCTCAAGAAAGAGTAATAAGTGCTTTGAATACCTTGAGAAATGCAGGACTTGCCACAGACATATGGGAAACCCCACATTACGCAGCAAGTGACCTGGATTACAGGGTTTTTGAAAACATCTTCCCAATCATTTACGATTCGAGAAACGGTATCAATGTGCCCTTCGTCTTTAAGAGGGGTAATACTATTTTTAGTCCTATTGATCTGGGTTACCTGTTTTCTACCCAATCTATAGACAAAATAATAGCTGAGGCTGGAAAGGTTTATGACTCCTTTGAAGACCCGTCAATATCTTTTTTTTATCATCCTCACCTATCTAAAGATGAAGAACTGGGAATAGCAGCCCTGGAGAAAATCATTGATTCTTTAAAGAGAATTGGATATCAGTTTCGTTCTATTTATGATCTGTTCCAGCAAGGAGAGCCGTTCCAGGAAAAAATAGTCTTGGCCAAAACGAGTTTCCAAAAGGGAACAACCTTGGTGGGATACTCCAAAAACGATTATTTTGCCTATCAAACAAAGGAGGAATTCGATATTATGGCAGATGCAGGTATAGAATGGGTAAGGATTCAAACATTCCTTTATCAGAACAACATTCACTCCTCCTCAATATTTTCACATAGCGAAAAAACCGCTTCTGATGAATCTTTAGAATACATTATTAATAAATTGCACCAAAATGGATTTAAGGTTCTTCTTGAACCAGTAGTAAATCTTGAGTACACGAAAGGCGGTGAGTGGATGGGGACAATCGCACCGGATAATTGGGATAGTTGGTTTGAGAGCTATAATAGTCTTATCGAACACTACGCAAAATTAGCTCAAAAGAATGCAGTGGAAGAGTTAGTAGTTGGTGTGGAGCTGAATTCCACTCACCGATTCAAGGAGAAATGGGAACAAGTCATCAGTAATGTTAGAAAACATTACCAGGGGTTGACTATTTTTGTTGCTAATTTTGATGCTTATGAAACGGTCCCTTTCTGGGATAAATTGGATGCTATCGGCATGAATTTCTACTTTCCCATAAATCGGAGCGATGATTTGTATCTGCCGTGGTCTGAAGTCAAAGATGATTATCATGACCCTTCCTATGAAGATCTATTAGAAGGATGGCAACTGTGGGTTAATGCCCTGGATAGATGGCAAGAAAAGATGAACAAACCCATCGTGGTAACGGAAGTGGGCTACACCAGTCAGAGAGGTTCTACGTATCAGCCCTGGTCCTGGTACCTGGGAGAGGCTAATTATGAGGAGCAATACCTTGCTTACAAAGCGTTGTTTGAAGTTTGGGGCAGGAAGCAGGTCATAGATGGTAAGTTTGATGGCGGAAACTACATCCAGGGTGTCTATTTCTTCGGTTGGAATAGTGAAAAACCTGAGAATGATCGAAGTTACATCCCTTCTGAGGCGGCAAAATCGATCATCAGAAAATGGTTTGCACCAAGTGATCCTAGTTAAGAAAGATGACAATAGCCGCGAATCGCTATTCAACACTGATCCACCTGGAGGAGATAAAAAAGACTACCAAAAAAACAAGTAGGGATTGTTGCTAGGTGCTTGTAGGAGCAGGCTTATCTTAAAAGAAATCAACTCTTTTTAGTAGTAGCCTGTATGGACACTCCTGATAAGGCTCAAGCGGCACTTTACCTCGCGCAAAACGGGATTAATGCTTATGCGGTTTGCGGCAATTTGCTAACGAATTAATAGGGTGTAAAGAGAGATTCAATGTTGAAGCTGAAATTTTAGGAGAAGGCTTAAGGAGGAAATTAGTGATATTCTGCGTATTCCCGCCAAAACGGTAGGAACCTTCATCTTTAGAGGAAAACGGATCCTAAAAGCTATCTGCCAGAAGAAAGGAGGTAATTTGATAGTATGAACCAGGAAAGAAAAGTGCATCTGGAAGCAAAAGTAATGAATAAAATCAAGGATGGGAAAATTAATCTTCGCTCTAGATATATTTTTTTAGCCAAGAAATTAGGCCTGGGAGGAGGACTGACGCTTTCTCTAATACTAGCTGCTCTTTTTCTCAATCTTGCCTTCTTTAGTATGAAGACCTCGGGAAGCCTGGAATTCCTTTCCTTCGGTAGAATAGGTATTCTAGCTTTTCTGGAATCCTTCCCTTATCTTTGGATTTTGATCGGGCTGGCATTTTTTACCATAGCCAGTGCCATTCTTTCCCGATACGACCTTTCATACAAGAAACCGTTCAAAGTAATCCTTTCAGTTCTTATTGTACTCATCTTTATCGCTGGTATCGTCTTAGCCATTAGCGGGCTCAACGAAGCTATGGAAGAGAGAGTAGCTGAAGGTAAGGTCCCTCTCCTACAATCTTTCTACAGAAGAAGGCAGGTATGGAAGAATGGTTTAGTAGGTACGGCAATGGAAATAAAAAGAGATGGGATAGTGATAGAAACCAGTGAAAAAGAGAGAGTGTTTATTGAACTCACTGAAGATACTCTTTTGCCCGATGGGCCTGATTTCAAAATCGGAGACCGTATCCGAGCTGTAGGTGAATGGAGTAAGGAAAATTTCCAAGCCCATGCAATGCGACTTACCAATAAAGGTAAGGGAACTATGAGAGGAACAGGAGGTGGAAAAGCTAAGAACTCTTTCAAATGAGTTTCCTTGTGAATCCCTTCATATAATCCGAAATCTCCCTCATCTAAAAACCTTTCATCAATCAAATAAGCTCTCCTGAAGTAACTAGACAAATTCGTATATAATTTAAAATAAATCATTGCTGTTAGATGTATTAATTAGTGATAAAGAACATAGACTAAATTTTTACTTTAGGGAGGTAAGAAAATGAAGACAAAGAAGAAGAGAGTCAAGTTAATTGCTTTTTCTCTAGTTCTCGGTTTGCTGGCAATGGTTATGATTTCTTTACCATCCCTAGCCTGTGAATTTACTTTTAACTATGAGCGATTAGAAGCCCCTATAGGAACAGTAGGTGAAATAGGAGTACGGACGAAATAACTCACCAAAAGTGCACCATGGATGATCCTCTTGGCTATCAGTT
>NJBQ01000030.1 GCA_005223095.1 Candidatus Aerophobetes bacterium Ae_b3a | reverse complement strand
AACAACATACGAAGATTTGGGTCATCAATCATGTTGGCAAGATTGGTGTATAGCCGAAATGCCGCCTTTTCCTTTTTCATTGCCAGAATCAACGCTTGCTGATAGTTCATATCTGAACTGGCTTCAACATCAACCACATAATCAGCAATCCTGAGATCCTGAATCGTTTTTTGTCTCGGGAACACTATTTTACCTCGCTTGATTCCCAATAATTTATCTTTGTGTCCCTTTTCTTCATGAGCAAAATGCTCAAAAACCTCTTTCATTTCAGGGTCAGTATACTTTGCTTCGCCAGCATTTAACTCTTCATACCAATCTGGATATAGGCGGCTTGCAATCTCATCAGGAAAAATAAAACCTTGCCAACTCGCCCATCCGTTGGCAAAGGGTGTTATCCCTGCTGTTTTTAGTTTTTCGCATACCCCTAAGAACTCATCCCAAGTCTTGGGCGGCTCGGCACCAATTTCTGCCAAGGACTGTTTGTCATAAACTATAGGCCATGTCATAACACCCATAAACGGAATAGCCCATGCTCCTCCCTTATAGGTTAATACATCCCTTGTACTCTTCGGGACTCCGGGATTTGCTTCGTACGCAAAACCCACATCCATTAATCCTCCAGTGTCAGCGAGCCCCTCCATAGTTTTACCTGACCACCATGTAAAAATATCCGGACAATCTCGTCCCCCTACTAAAGTGTTTATCGTAGCTATGTAACCTTCAATATCATAAAAACCGGTTACCTCGACTTTAATCCCCGTTTCTTCTGTAAAATCTTTAAACAATTCTTCATATACTGAAGTCCATCCTATTTTATCGTTCCAAAACTTCAGGGTAACAGGTTCTTTTGCATATGAAAGTGTAGTTCCATATCCTACGCTTAGTCCAACTACAATTGTCACTGCAATAATGACCATGACAATAACTGAACTATAGACGCCCTCATTATTTTTTATCTTTTTCATTATTTTTGTCATAATTTTACCCTCCTGAAGGATATCGTTCATTTTTCTGTGGAAAGCTCCTAAAAATTAATCTTTCGACACTTTTCTCTTTTTTAAAAACTTCCTTAGCTCCAAAATAGATCAGCCTATCCACTCTTCATCACCTCCTTTTCGGCTCTTTATTTCTATCTTTCTTTCGCACTTATTTGCCTTCGCTGAAATTTACCGTTTGCAGACAAGACTTCTCATGTCTCATCTTCCTTGCAACCCATTTTTCCTCTGAATTTGGTTTGAAAATTCTCCTTCCAATCAATATGTTCTTAAACCAGCTGATTTCAATACCATGGGGACTTTGTTTTCCCAATTAACGGTCATAATATGTACACCGCCACAAACACCCCTTATCTGCTCAATTATACCAGAAGCAATTTGGATGGAAGTCTGAACTGGGTCCTCTGTCTTTTTCATTTGATGAGTAAAATCCTCAGGTATGCTTACTCCTGGCACATTCTCATTCATAAATTGTGCCATTTTGGCAGATTTTAAAAGAAGTATACCCCCCAGTATAGGCACCTCTAACTTACCAACCTTTTCCAGGAATTTAAAAAATACTCTTGTATCAAATATGGGTTGAGTCTGAAAAAATTCTGCTCCTGCTTTTACTTTTTGCTGCATTCTCTCAATTTCAGGTTCAATAGGTTCTGCTCCCGGATCAAGGACTGCTCCCATGCAGAATTTTGGCGACCCTCTCAAGGGATTATCCGCTAAATCGTATCCTTTCTCCAGCTTTCGTGCAGCTTTCAAAAGCCCAATTGAGTCGAGGTCGAATACAGGCTTTGCTTTAAGGTCATCACTCAGCTCCATCTCATCCCCGGTGAGGGCAAGTATGTTTTTTATACCCAGTATATAGGCTCCTAAAAGATCTGCCTGTAGAGCCAGTCTATTGCGGTCCCTGCAGGTCATTTGAAGAATGGGTTCTAACCCTCGCTTCATTAAAAGAAGGGCTATAGAAAAAGAACTTGCCCTCATTGCCGAACTGGGAAGGTCAGCCACATTCACTGCATCTACTTTGCCTAAAAGAGAGTCAACTCTACTTAACATCTTTGAGACACCTGTCCCCTTGTGAGGGACAACATCCGTAGTTATCAAGAATTTTCCGCCCTTCAAGGCATCTGAAAAACTCAACTTTTATATTCCTTTTCCTTATAATCATAATCCGGAATGGATATTGGATACTTTCCAAATTCTCGGACGGCCTTTATCATCGTCCAGAAAGTATCTGGAGATACTCCACTGTGAATAGAATTACTGGAGCTGAAAATGTGGCCTCCTCCAGCAGACGCTACTTTTATGATCTTCTTTACCCCCTCTATTACCTCTTCCCTGCTTCCAAAAGTTAAAAGATGCGCACAATCTATATTCCCCAGGATAGTAATCCTATCTCCATATTTTTTCTTAATCCAGCCAATATCCATACCTGCTGGAGGTTCAATGCTATGAAGGCCATCTATTCCTACCTCATAAACCAGCATATCTAATAAGACCGTAGTATTTCCATCGAGATGTTTTACATAAGGTACGCCATAGCGGTGACACTCATCAACCATTCTCTTTAGATAAGGAACCATAAATCTCTTAAACATTTCAGGGGAAAATAGAGGCCCTCCCCCATAACACCAGTCCATAGCCCCTAAAATCCCATCTACACCCATCTCAAGTTGGGCTTTAAGTAAGGGCATCACTCCCTCAGTAGTTGTCTCCATATATCTTTCCGCTAATCTTGGCTCATCAACCATAGTTTGAAGAAAAAGTGGAAAATAGGGAAGAAAAGTGGGGCAGGCAATATCTGCTGCTCCCAGCACAAACATCCCATCTTCTTTTCCTCTCTCTTTATCCACGGCTATTTCAATTGACTCCAGACCATCCTGTAGACATTGATGAAGAGGGACACTCTTTGTCCCCTCCAGATAATTAACATATCGACGCAGTTCCTTAATTCCCCCTTCTTTTATAGAATCGGTAACCGTAACACAGGTATCGCTTTCTTCTTCGTATTTCTCTATACACCAAAAACCATCCTCTTTACCCTCAATACGAAAGGTATTCCTCTCAATTTCCTCTATAGTGACATCAAAAATGTAATTGGCAGTAATATCATCAGGAAGCCCCATCTCTGCAGGGGCAAGATAGTCGGTGGGTCTGAACCAGAACATATCAAAACCCACTCTACTGTACGCCTCCAGCATCCCTTCTACATTTTCCCTAATAATAGCTCTCCGCGCCTCCCTTCCTTCCATTGCAGCTCTTATGCCAGCCACCTTTGCTTCGCCCGTTCCGAATCCAGCGATTCTTCTACCTAACACACTTTCTAAAACGGGATTAGCTATAGTAAGTTCGAAAATTGGCACTCTATCAGGTTCTTTGTGAGAGAAAACCGTTCTTATCCTCTCTTTTTTAGTCATTTTACTCTCCCTTTATCAAACCTTGAGCTTCCCCTCTCGATAGGCTCTGATGTAATCCAGACAACTTTCATCCTTGTCCAAAAGAGCATTAACTGCTTTTAAAGTGGCCATAAGAGCCTCATCTAAAGGATCCAGAAAGATAGCATCCACTCCTGCTTCTATTAAAAGAGGTAAAAAGGTGCGGTTAATTAACCTTCTTTCAGGTAAACCAAAAGAGACTCCACTTAAACATATTACCGTTTTTATTTGAGAAAAATTATTCTTCATCATCTTGATGGTAGCTAAAGTTTGCTGGACTTTGCCCTCTCCTACACTGATAGGTTCAATTAAACAGTCTATGTAAAGGTTATCCAGGGAGATACCAAAATCACCCACTACCCTTATTAATCTTTGGGCTACCTCTACTCTTTCCCTGGCAGTAGGGGGAATTCCCTTATCGTCTATACAAAGAGCAATTAAAGGACAATCATACTTTTTGACCAGGGGCAGCATGTCCTCTATCCTTTTCTTCTGAAGAGTTATAGAATTAGCCCAGGCTCTTTCTTTATCCCTGCACACCTGGAATCCTGCTTTGATAGCCTCTGGATTAGCACTGTCTATACATAAAGGAATATTTACCACCTCCTGAATAATCTCTACCGCCCACCTCATATTTTCTGCCTCATTCAACGAACTCCCTGCATTCACGTCTAATACGTCTATTCCAGCTTTAACTTGATTGATTGCCTCCTCTTGAATAGTCTCGGCATCCCTTCTCTCCACAGCCAGGGCTATCTTCTTTTTTACCGTATTAATTCTCTCTCCAATAATTAACATAGCTTATTTTCCTGTCTGTCTGAAGAAGAAGGCCTCTTATGAATTATCTTTGAGGGGCATACTCATATATGTAGAAAAAGGAATTGGATACATTGGAAGGGAAAACAGTACCAATGGAAATCAAGAAAAACACTTACACAACTATTTTACATTATATCCTTCAATTTCATATTGTCAACAACTTTTGGCACAAAACCAGCGATAATAACAGTTTTGAGAAGGAAAAATTATTTATCCCAAATCTATTCTGGAGAGTTCTTATTAAGGCCTCCTAGAGGCTAACTTCTTGCCTTAATCAACGCCTTACTCTATTTAATATTTCCCATATTCATAAGCAACTTCCAGCATAGCAATTATATTCTCGGGAGGAACGTTGGCAAGAATATTGTGAATTTGATTAAATACAAACCCTCCATTTTTAGCAAATATATCAATTCTTCTTTTAACATCTTCTCCCACTTCTTTTGCTGTGGCAGTTGATAGAATATACTGCGTATCACACCCTCCACCCCAAAACGTAATATCTTTACCAAACTCTTTTTTTAATCTTTCAGCTTCCATATTTACTGCCGTTGTTTGAACTGGATTTAGTATCTCTAATCCTATATCTATTAAATCTGGAATCACCTCATAAATAGAGCCACAGGAGTGCAAAAATATTTTGCAGTCACTGTTACTATGAACAAAATCCCACATCTTTTTATATCTTGGCTTGAATATTTCCCTAAAAACATCTGGAGACATAAAAGGCCTATCCTGGGAACCCAGATCATCTCCGAACTGGAGAATATCTACATATTCTCCCACACCCCTTAGTACTCTATCGAGCAATCTAAGATTTCTTTCAACAAGAAAATCGAGTAACCTTTTTGTCCCTTTTTTATCTATATAAATATCACACAAGAAATTTTCCATTCCTCTTAAAAATGTTCCTGTTTCAAACAAATTACACCCAACAGCTAACATAATCGAATAATCCGTTGTCTGGTAAAGCTCCTTTATATTATTGACAAATAGCTTATACTCTTCATCATCAAATATGTTAAGATGCCAGGGAGGCGAAGGAATCGCCCACATATGTTTGACTATATCCTCAAAAGTATCTGGAATAACAGGAAGATCCTTATAAACCCAGTATGTTTGGTCCACATATAGAGAAGTTTTAGGCTTTTTACCGAGAACAATGTTATTTTTATCCTTGACCAAAACAGTTAAGTCTTTGTCTATTTCTATGTTCAGGTACTTTGGTATCAAACATTTTGAATTATCATTAAGTGTCCACTCTTTCCAATTATCATTTGATTTCAAGAATGCCTGGCCTGCATCTATTACATCTATATGAAAGATGTCCATAATTTGCTTTTCTGGATAGGCAAGTTGCTGGACAAAATCATACATTCTGGCAAGCCCTTTTTGTATGGATAATTTTCCCCGTAGATTATTATAGGCAATTGTAGCAATACCTGTGGAACGCATTGCTCCAAGGTCAAGGGGAACTCTATCTGCTTCCTTATGTTCAATTACTAGTTTAACTCTTTCACGCGAAGTCACTATAGCCTCCTTTTGCTTTGCTTCTCCAGTGGGGAAATGTATCACCCTATGGATATAAACCTCTTACTCTAGTAGCTTCAGCAACTCTTTCTATGGCCAGAATATAGGCTGCTTTGCGCATAGTAACTTTTCTTTCTCCACAAATCCGATATACTTTATCAAAGGCCTTCTGCATAATATCTCTTAATCTTAGATTAACCTCCCTTTCTGTCCAGAAGTAAGCCTGAAGCCCTTGAACCCATTCAAAGTAAGAGACAGTGACCCCTCCGGCATTAGCCAGAATATCAGGAATAATGAAAATACCTCTTCCTTCCAGGATTTTATCTGCCTGGGGAGTGATTGGTGCATTGGCTGCCTCAACGATAACTTTTGCTTTTATTTTATCGGCATTATCCTCATCTATTTGATTCTCCAGAGCAGCAGGAACTAAAACATCACAGTCCACAGTCAGGAGTTCCTGGTTAGTGATTTTATCGGCATTCTTAAAGCCAACTACAGAGCCACTCTCTTTTAGAGCTAGCGATACTTTTATAGGGTCTAATCCTTTGGGATTATAGATGCCGCCTTCTACATCGCTAATAGCAATAATCTTATAGCCCTCATCACTAAGAAGATGAGCTAGATTCCCCCCTACATTACCATATCCTTGAATGGCAATTGTCTTTTCAAAAAGATCAAGCTTAAGTTTTTTAGCGGCATTCATCAGAGTAAACATTACCCCTCTTGCTGTAGCCGTATTTCTTCCTAAAGAGCCACCAATAGATATAGGCTTTCCCGTTACCACTCCAGGAACAGAGTAGCCCACATCCATGCTATAGGTATCCATAATCCAGGCCATAACCTGGGGGTTAGTATTAACATCAGGAGCAGGAATATCTCTTTCTGGACCAATAAAAGAGATAATCTCACTGATATATCTTCTGGTCAGTCTCTCTACCTCTTTTAAGGAAAGCTTCCTGGGCTCACAGACTATACCTCCTTTAGCTCCTCCGTAAGGAATATTAACCACAGCACATTTCCAGGTCATCAACATGGCCAGAGCTTTTATTTCGTCTAAAGTAACAGAAGGATGATAGCGGATACCACCTTTAGCTGGGCCCCGAGTTACATTATGTTGAACCCGGAATCCAGTAAACACCTTTATTTTTCCATTATTCATCTGGATAGGAATAGAAACAGTAAGACATCGTTTAGGATACCTTAGAATCTGATGAATACTTTCATCAAGGTCAATTTCTCTAGCCACCTCATCCAGTTGACTCAGGGTCATCTGCCAGGGATTGAATTTACCCCTCATTTGGCTCTCCTTAATCAATAAATAGCGCTCTTTCCTACCTCGGCTGTCCTTATTCTCACCGCATCTTCCACTGGAATTACAAATATCTTGCCTGCTCCAATAGTCTCTGCTGCACAAAGTTTTCTGATAGCCCCAATTACCTCTTCCACAATCTCTTCATCCACCACTATCTCTACCTTGGCTTTAGGCAAGAACTTAACCTTCTTACTCACCTTCTCTTCTTCAAGATAACCCCTCTGGGTTCCAAAACCCTTAACTTCACTTACACTCATTCCCTCAACACCCATCTTCACCAGTTCATCCTTTATCTCCTCCAGTTTAGAGGGCTGAAGAAAACACTCTATTTTTTTTAACATTTCCTCCTCCTGAAAAAACTTACAATCATAAGTACCTTGTTAATCCTTCTTCCCATTCCTTTTTTAATTCATCTGTGCCTATATCTATAAGAACATCTTCCTCTCTTTTGATTACAAACCTGTCTTTCCTTACCTCTCCCAGTTTTGAAAAAGGTACTTCGTTTTGCCGGGCCACATTTCTTAACTCGCTAAAATTCTCCGGAGAACAGGAAACTACAATACGGGATTGACTCTCGCCGAAAAGCAGAGCATCGGTTCTAACAAGTGAGAGATGAGAGGTGAGAGTTGAGAGTTGAATGAATGCGCCAACTCTATGTTCAGAATCATAAAAACAACACTCAGCCAGTGCTACTGCCAAGCCACCCTCAGAACAATCATGAGCAGAGTTGGGTAAACCGGCTTTAATTGCCTCAAGACAGGTTCTTTGCACTCTCTTCTCTTTTTCCAGGTCAATCCTGGGAGAATCTCCCACTTTCAAACTATGAATAAATCTTAGATATTCACTTCCTCCTAAGCTTCTACCGCATTCACCCAAAAGAATGATTAAATCTCCCTCATTCTTGAAAGCGGGAGTGCAATAGAAATTAATATCCTCAAGAAGACCCAGCATACCTATCATTGGTGTAGGATCAATCGCCCCCCTGGGATTCTCATTGTAGAAACTGACATTCCCGCCAGTTACCGGTGTTTCTAAAATACGGCAGGCTTCTGCCATTCCTTCCACACACCTTCTAAATTGCCAGAAAACGGCTGGTTTAGTAGGATTGCCAAAATTCAGGCAATTAGTGATGGCCAATGGTTTAGCTCCTGTGCAGACAATATTTCTGGCTGCCTCAGCCACAGCGATCTTCCCTCCCTGATGAGGATTAAGATAACAGTAAGTTCCATTTCCATCTACGGTCAGAGCAATAGCCTTTTTTGTTCCTTTAATCCGGATAAGGGCACAATCGGCAGTACCCGGCCAAAGTATGGTATCAGTTCTTACCATATGGTCATACTGCTCATAAACCCACCTTTTAGAAGAGATAGTAGAAGAAGCTAAGAGTTTTCTTAAGACATCATTATAATCTTTAGGCTCAGGGATGTCAGAAATATGAAAATTATGTACTTTTTTGAAATAAGCAGGCTCTTTCTCTTTTCTAGCATAAACTGGTGCATCTTCTGTCAGACTTCCGGCCGGTATCTCGGCTACTATTTTACCCCCAGCCATTACTCGAAAAAAACCATCCGAGGTAACTTGCCCAATATTAACGACATGAAGGTCCCACTTGTCAAAAACCTCCTTAGCCAGCTTTTCCTTTTCTTTCTTGACAACAAGGAGCATCCGCTCCTGGGACTCAGAGAGCATCACCTCATAAGGGAGCATACCCTTCTCTCTCTGAGGAACCAGAGAAATATCTATCTCTATCCCGCATCCTCCCCGAGAAGCCATCTCCGAGCTAGAAGAAGTAAGTCCTGCCGCTCCCATATCCTGCATCCCCACTATCACCCCCATCTTTAAAAGCTCCAGACAAGCCTCCAAGAGAAGCTTTTCCCGAAAGGGATCACCTATTTGAACAGCAGGTCTATCTCTATCCGACTCATCGGTAAGTTCTCGTGAGGCAAAACTGGCTCCTCCCAGACCATCTCTACCTGTGTCTGCGCCCACATAAAGGACAGGGTTTCCCACTCCCCTGGCCTTTGCCCTTACCAGCTCATCCTTCTTTATCACACCTACACACATTACATTGACTATGGGATTCCCTTCATAGGTTTCATCAAAATAGACCTCCCCTCCTACGGTGGGAATTCCCATGCAGTTGCCGTAGGCGGCGATTCCACCCACTACTCCAGTAAATAAATAGCGATTACGTCCGTTATTGAGAGGACCGAAGCGCAGGGAGTTAAGGAGAGCAACAGGTCTTGCCCCCATAGTAAAAATATCCCTGATGATGCCTCCCACCCCGGTGGTGGCTCCCTGAAAAGGCTCTACCGCGCTGGGGTGATTATGCGACTCTGCTTTCATCACGATGGCCAGGCCATCACCAATGTCAATAACTCCTGCATTCTCCTCCCCTGCTTTCACTAAGATATTCTTGCCCGAAGTAGGAAATAATCTCAAAACAGGCTTTGAACTCTTATAACTGCAGTGTTCGCTCCACATAACAGAGAAGATACCCAATTCGGTAAAATTGGGCTCTCGCCCCAGGATATCTTCTATTTTATCATACTCCTCTTTGGTTAGCCCATGCGTTTTAACCAGCTCCATGGTTATCTTTTTCGGTTCTTTCATTTTTTCCTTAACTCATATTTCGCGAAGAAAGAAATAGAGAGTCTAAGTTCTGGGGGGAGGGAAAACCAGATACGAGATACGAACAACGAGATACGATTAATTCATCCTCTAACCTGGCAGATATCTACATAGCTTTCTGCCCTCTTTCTCATCTTCTCCAACATTTCCTTAGAATAAGGCTTCAGGTGCTCATATTGCTTATCTAAAGTTGTTCTGGGTAAAAATTGCTGCAGAACATATCTTTTCGCTCCCTTAATCTGCCTAGCAATAGCCAATATGTCCTCTTCCTCAATCAATCCGGGAACGACAGTGCTGCGAAATTCATAATCGATGTCTAACTTCAATTCTAACAAAATCTCTACACTTTCCTTGACTTTTCCAAACAAATCCTCGTCATTAATTCCGGCTGCCCTTTTATATTTTTCCCACACCAGCGGTGCCTTAATATCCAGAGCAACGTAGTCTATCAGCTTGCCCGCAACTAAATCCTTCAGTATTTGTGGATTAGTGCCATTGGTTTCTATTTCCACTAAAAATCCTTCTCTCTTCACTTCACGGACAAAATTGGGCAGATCCTTACAAATCATTGGCTCTCCCCCGGTAATAGCCAGACCATCCAACCATTTTTTTTTAGATATTAGATGGTTTACTACTTCTTTGGAACTAACGGAAGGAAGGCTATTAGGATTAAGCACAAGTTCAGGATTCTGGCAAAAGGGACATTTAAAATTGCAGCCCGCCGTAAAAACTACAGAAACAATTTTGCCCGGATATTCAATCAGAGAAGTCTTCTGAAAACCCTTGAATTCCATAATATCATGAGATTGCAGAGTTTATCCCGAGCGACACAAGAGATGGTCAGGCTTGCTTTTGGGAGCCTCGTGACGCTTCGCGGATTGCGCAATACGCATCACGACTACGAGACCTTGTTCGCAATGGCAGCCAAGAAATACTAAACGCTGGAGACTATACTGTCTCTCTTTTCACTAAAATCCTTTTCCAAAGCTATCTTTTCTTTGTATTCCAATCTCTGCTTGAACTCTTCCTGTTTACCTTCATTCCAATTCCTCACTGGCCTGAAGTAACCTACCACCCGGCTATAGATCTCGGCATTCTTTCCGCAATCAGGGCAATTAGGATGCTCTCCTTTTAAGTAGCCATGGTCAGGACAGATAGAATAGGTCGGCGTTATAGTAATATAAGGGATTCTGCTATTATAAGCTATTTTTTTGAGTAATCTCTTTGCCGCCTCTCCGGAAGACATCCTTTCTCCTAAGAATATATGAAATACAGTTCCTCCGGTATACAGAGTTTGCAGCTCCTCCTGATGTTCCAGGGCTTCGATAACATCTTCTGTTTTACCTACTGGTAAGAGAGTAGAGTTTGTATAATAGGGAACCTCTTTACCAGCAGTTATAATATTCGGATACTTCCTCTTATCTATTCTGGGTAGACGATAGGAAACTCCCTCCGCCGGCACAGCTTCTAGATTGTAGATATGGGAAGTCTCCTCTTGAAAATCAGAAAGCTTTGCCCTCATAAACTCTAAGGTCTCCACAGCTAAATTCCTACCTTCTGGAGAAGCTATATCTTCTCCCAATAGATTCAAACAGGCCTCGTTCATACCAATGGGGCCAATAGTGGAGAAGTGGTTCTTCAGGGTTCCCAGGTATCTCTTAGTATAAGGCAAAAGACCCCCCTGCATGTTCTTTTCCACTATCTCTCTTTTCGTTTCCAGGGAACTCTTAGCCAGACCCATCAAGTATTCTAATCTATCCAAAAATTCACCCTTATCGTTGGATAGATAAGCTATTCTTGGCATATTGATAGTAACAACACCTACACTTCCAGTGGAGTCACCCGAGCCAAAAAGACCGCCGGTGACATTCCTATCTAATTGTCTTAGATTCAGACGAAGACGACAACACATACTTCTTACATCACTGGGGTTAAGGTCACTGTTGATAAAATTGGAGTTATGGCTGACAATTCCGTTTTCCAAGACAAATTGATGACCTAGTGAATCCACGGTAATATCGTAAAGAATTCGAGGATTTTTCTCTATTTCGATTTTTTCTATTTCCACCAACTGGATATTTTTTTCATATGATTGTATGAACAAATATGCTTCTCTCTCCTCACTTCTCACCCTGACAAATTCCTTGCCTTGGTAAAGATAGTGCTTGTCTATACGAGAAGCTTCCTCAACAGAAACTATTTTGTCGCCAATGCTTGGTTTATTCGCATCTTTAACAGGGTATTGGAGGAGTTTTTGCTTTCTCTTTATTCTGAATCCAACTAACTTTTTGAATAATTTAATATTTTTAGATCCTGTGATACAAATTCTCCTGCTTCCTTTAAACTTATTTTCTTTTCCAACAATTCCAATCTTGGCTAATAATAGCAGTACATCATTGATTAGCTCTTTATTACTAAAGTAAATCGAGATGATATGATCTTTCCGCCGATTAAGAATTATGCTTCCATCGGTATCAAATAGACCTCTTAGCAAAACACCTATTTCCTCATCTGAACGCCAGAAACATATTTCCGGAACTCGCTTGGTATAAACATTCCCTTTTAATTCAAGGTGCTCTAAGAAAGAAGTTAGCACAGCACTATTTACTGATATCTCTTTGCATATTTTAGAATGTCCGGCTTTCCTCACGGAAGATGCTAATCCAAATTTTCCCTTGAAAACTTTGATTGCAAATTCGATAATTTCTTCATCCGCATTCACCACTCTAACTTTATTTTTACTTAAACTACCATCTCCCAAAATTATGCCAATTAGTTCCATTAAATCCTTATCTAAATCCTCTGGTATTTTAACCTTTTGGTTAAGGGTGGACTGGAACCTGTTCTTATGATAAGAGAACTCTGGAAGCCTTTTTATTCTTCTAAGTGGATTTAATTTTATAAATTTTTGCCCTGCTATAGGTTGTAGTTCCTTTATTCCAAAAAAATGTCTCGATGAGGAGTCTATAACAAGTCCATTTTCTAACTTTATATACTCCTCATATCTCAGTAAGTTATCCTTCAGCGATAACTCCTCAGCCTTTTTTAAGCCTTCTGGTGTTGGAAATTTGTGATTCTTACTACAAATTATTTCGAAATTCCCCCCTTTAATTAGTATATTCTCGTTGGATTCTACTTTTTTCTTAAACGCTACCTTATGAAATTCTCCCTTCTCATCCAAGATCTCATCTTTTTCGCTAATTTCCTTAATCTTCCTTGGCCCTTCTTTCACGATAACCTCTGTGTTCTCATCAAGACAGAAATACGGGAGGCCATACTTTGCCGTCATATCGAAGAGGAGCTTCGCATTCCCGTTTTTCCAATCAAAATCTCGGGTTAAATTATAGGTAGGGATAGGAAAAGTAAAAGGCCTTCCCTTCATATCTCCTTCTATTAGAACCTCGATAAAGGCTTTATTAATTAAATCCATCTCCTTTTGATACTCACTATAGGTTTCCTCTAATAATTTCCCTCCCCAGATAACCGGCTTATGGGCAAGGTCTCTGGGAACAGTCCAGTCAAAAGTCAAATTTACAAAGGGACTTTGGCCGCCCCATCTAGAGGCTATATTTACATTGAAAACGAATTTCTGAATAGCCTGCTTGACATCTTTGTAACTTAACTCATCTTTTCTTATGTAAGGTGCTAGATACGTATCTATAGAATTAAATGCCTGTGCTCCGGCCCATTCGTTTTGCAGAGTTCCGATGAAATTTACCATCTGAAGAAGCGCAGTATCCAGATGTTTGGCTGGCTTGGATTCTATTATTCCAGGAACACCGTTAAATCCTTCGTAAAGCAATTCACTTAAGGACCAGCCAGCACAATAGCCGGTAATGCCAAAGTATAAATCGTGCAAATGAATATCGCCATTGCGGTGAGCATCCGCTATCTCCATAGAATAAATCCTGTCCAGGGTATAATCAGTAATTACCGAACCGGCTACATGGAGCATAAGCCCAGACATAGAGTATCCTATGTTGCTATTCTCTCTTACTCGCCAATCTATCTGAGAAAGATAACCACTCACGATTTTTTCTACTTCCACAAAGGTAGTCTTAATTCTTCTAAGGCTCTCGTGCTGTTTTCGGTAAAGGATATAAGCCTTGGCTGTCCTGGCGTGTCCCTCCTCAATCAAGACCTTTTCCACCAGATCCTGAACATCTTCCACACCAGGAATCTCCTGGAGGAATTTTTCCTCCAATAAAGCTACCACTCGATTGGATAATCTTTCGGCTAATTTCCTGTCTTTTCCCCCTACCGCCTGTGCAGCCCCCCAAATAGCCTTGGTAATCTTTTCCTGAGCAAACTCGACTATTCTTCCATCTCTCTTACGAATTTGGGCAATTCTTACAGATGCCATATTTCATTCTCCCTATTAAAATTCTTGCTCTCTTTTTCTTATTAGTGATTCAAAAATAAGTCTGCCATCATCTGAACCAAGAATTGACTCGGACGCTCTTTCCGGATGAGGCATCATCCCAAGAATATTACCTTCTTTATTACAAATGCCAGCTATTGAACCCTTTGCGCCATTAGGATTGGAATCCTCAGAAAGCTCTCCTCTTTCATCGCAATACCTGAAAACAATCTGATTATTCTCCTCCAGGCTCTCCGCAGTTTCATCATCCGCAAAATAGTTTCCTTCTATATGAGCAATGGGAATACTTAAAACCTGCCCCTGCCGGCAAAGATAGGTATAAGGAATACTATTATTCTCTACCCGAATATTCATCAGCCTACAAACAAAATTAAGGGTCTTATTTCTGAGCATTGCTCCCGGTAGAAGCCCAGCTTCCAGAAGAACCTGAAAGCCATTACAAATGCCGATAATAAGCCCTCCTTTTTTGGCAAATTTTTCTATTGACTCCATTATAGGAGAAAACCTAGCAATTGCTCCAGTACGCAGATAATCGCCATAAGAGAAGCCACCCGGTAAAACGAGACAATCATAACCACTTAAATTTTTTTCTTTATGCCAGATAAAACTGACCTCTTTTTGCAAAACATTTCTTAATACATAATAACAATCATAATCACAATTTGACCCAGGAAAGACTACCACCCCAAATCTCATTCCTTATCCCTTATCTAGCGTTTAGCGTATAGCGGGTAGCGTTTAGTTTTTCTAAAACCATCTTTCTCTCCGTCATTTCTTCTCCACTATACGCTCTACGCTACACGCTATCCGCTGTCCTTCTCTATTTCATATCTATAATTCTCAATAACTGGATTGGCCAGGAGCTTGTCACACATCTCCTCTATATCTTTCCCCGCCTCTTCTCTACTTTTCGAATTCAGCTCCATCTGGATATACTTGCCCAATCGAATATTAGCTATACCCTGATAACCCAATGACTCAAGGGCGCCTTTTATAGTTATCCCTTGAGGATCGACTACACCGTTCTTTAGAGTGATAAAAATCTTAACTTGCAATACCTTATGCCCTTTTTCTCACTTATCTTAGTTCGTGCTGAGTTGATACCACTGTTTTGTAAGTATTCATCGAATTACATTCTATATTGTCATTAACAGGTTTCTGGTTCGTCACTGCCAGAAAAATCTCGGTTGGTCATTGCAAAGCCGAAGCAACCTCGCTTTTATCGCTCGGAACAAGCTCGGCAATTTCTTGTTATTATTCTACCATATTTATTGAACCTGACAACTTCATAATTCAGACTTTACCGATGGCTGTTTTACCCTCTATTGGCAGTTTTTCCCTCTTAACTTAGCCTTTTTAGATGAATCATCAAAATAGAAATGGCAGCCGGAGTGATACCAGAAATACGAGAGGCCTGTCCCAGCGAATGTGGCTTTATTTTAGAGAGCTTTTCCTTAACCTCTGAGGAAAGGCCGGGGATGTTTTGAAAACCAAAGCCAGGAGGAATCTTTAGATTCTCCATCTTTTTGAATTTTTCCACTTGCTGCAGCTCTCTTTCAATATATCCATCATACATAATCTGAATTTCTACCTGGCGAGCTATCTCTCTCTCCACCTTACAGCTCTCCTTATCAAGAATTTTCAGCTTTTCATAGGTAACCTCAGGGCGCCTGAGAAGTCCCCTTAAGCTAAGAGGAGCTTTTATCGGTTTTGTATCTAATTGAATAAGCTTCTCATTTGTTTTCTGGGTAGGAAAAATCTTACTTGAGCTAAGCCTATCCAGTTCCAATTTGACCATTCTTTCTTTCCTCTTAACTTTCTGATATTCTTCGCTACTCACCAATCCTACCCTATATCCCTTTTCACGCAATCGGATGTCTGCATTGTCTTCTCTTAATAAAAGGCGATATTCGGCCCGGGAGGTAAACATACGATAAGGCTCGTTGGTTCCTCTAGTGACCAGATCATCAATTAAGACACCAATATAAGCCTCTGCTCTATTTAAAATAAGAGGCTCCTCTCTTTTAACCCTTAAAGCCGCATTAATTCCGGCTATAAGTCCTTGGGCAGCTGCTTCCTCATAACCGGTAGTCCCATTAATCTGGCCAGCAAAGTAAAGCTCACTAACTAACTTTGTCTCCAGAGTGGACCTCAAGCAGGTAGGATCAACATAATCATGCTCTATACCGTAACCCGGACGCATCACTTCCACCCTTTCCAGGCCCTTAATGCTTCTAAGCACTTTTATTTGAACATCAAGAGGAAGACTGGTAGAAAGACCATTAGGATAGATCTCTGTTGTCTTAAGACCCTCTGGTTCAAGAAAAACCTGGTGGCGCTTTCTCTCAGGAAATTTCATTACCTTGTCCTCAATGGAAGGGCAATATCTCACTCCCGTAGCTTTGATTGTACCAGTATATAAGGGTGAACGGTCCAGATTGTCTTTGATTATCTGATGGGTTCTGACATTGGTATAGGTAATATAACAAGGAAGGAATGCCTGCTCTCCTATCTCTTCTGTGGAAAAAGAAAAGGGAATAGGATGAGAATCTCCTTTCTGAGAAGTAAGAGAGGAAAAATTAATACTCTTTCCATTCAGACGAGGGCAGGTACCAGTCTTAAACCTATCCAGGCGAAATCCTAAATCCCTTAAGTTGTGGGCAAGTTGAATAGAAGAAAAACCACCCATTCTTCCTCCCGAGAAATGTTTTAAACCAATATGAATTATGCCCTCCAAAAAAGTTCCCGGAGTTATGATTACACATTCACCCAGAAACCTTTCCCCTATAGATGTCTCCACTCCCCAGACTCTCCTTTGAGCCAGATTAGATTCACTGGAAAAAGAAATATTTTTTAGCAGGAGGTTATTCGCCAGGGCCTGCTTTATATCCAAACCCGGCTGATTTTCTAAGGTATACTTCATATAAAGACGATAGCTCTCTCTATCTGCCTGGGCGCGGGAAGACTGGACTGCTGGACCCTTTTTAGTATTGAGACGACGAAACTGGATAGCTGTTTTATCAATAGCTTTAGCCATCTCTCCTCCCAGGGCATCAATCTCCTTAACCAACTGGCCCTTACCCAATCCGCCTATAGCTGGATTACAGGACATAAGACCTATTGTATCCAGATTCATAGTCAGAAGTAGAGTTTGGCAATTAAGCCTGGCTGCGGCTAGACTCGCCTCAATTCCGGCGTGACCGCCCCCTACCACAATAACATCGTATTTTTTAGGATAAATCAAGTACCGTACTCCTTCTTCTTCAATAGCGGCTACATACTGCCATTATTCTAGCAAAAAAAGAGTGAAAGTAAAACAGGAGCCTCAGGACAATTTCTTCCGGCGCTGTTTTTCGTTGCTGCTTGCTCGTTGCTAGTCACTCGCACCCCCTCACCCCATCCCTCTCCCCACAGGGAGAGGGCGCCACTCACCAATTAACCACTCTCCATTCACATTGTCCTAAAGCTTTTCTTGATTTACTAAACAACTTATGCTAAATTGTAATGGGAATAAATCTTCTTTATAATTCTCAAAAAGAAAAGGAGAAAATGATGCAAGAGAAACTTAGGATTGGTTTTGTACCCGCTCATCGGGAACCTTTTAGCGAGGAATGGGCCATAGATATGAGAAGGAGGACTTTAAAAGTTCTTAAATCCGTATCAAAAGAGAATAATATGGAAATAATTGTCCCTGAGGAAAGCCTTACTCCTAAAGGTTTGATGCGTGACGATAGCGATGCCGAGAAAGTGATAGAATTATTCAAGACCAAAGATTTAGCAGGAATTCTCATCGGTACTATGACTTTTGGTGATGAAATCTCAGCCGTTACTATTGCTGAGAAGATACCCGATCTCCCGGTCTTACTATTTGGCACCAAAGAGGGCGCTTTTACCGAAGACGGAAACAGAAGGTCAGACTCTTTCTGTGGAACTCTTTCTGTGGCATCAGGTCTTTACCGAAGAGGCATCCCTTTTGCTTTTCTTGCTATCTGTTTTCCGGAAGAGGATATATTCAATCAAGGTATCAAGAATTTTGTGAGAACCTGTGCCGCTGTCAAAGGCTTCATGGGGGCAAAGATCGGTCAAGTAGGACCAAGACCAGCGCCATTTGAAACCTGTGCCATCAATGAATTTCCTATGATTGAACAATTCGCTCAACGGATTGTTCCTATCTCATTAGCTGATATTTTCCATGCTGCAGAAACATTCGAAGAAAAGGAAGTCTCTCACATAATAGAAAAGATTAAAGAGAGAGCTAACTGTGAAGAGATAAGAGAAGAGAGTATTGGTAAAGCAGCACGACTGGAACTTGCTTTAAAAGATTTTGTCAAACAAAAAAATCTAGCCGGGTTAGCTGTCCAATGCTGGGATGCTATGCAGAAAATCTACGGCATATCTTCCTGTTTAACTATGGGACGATTAACCGAGCAAGGTATTATGACTGCCTGCGAGGTCGACATTCATGGGACTTTGGCCATGCTGGTACAATACCTGGCCTCCCTGAAGAAAACAGTGCCTCACTTTATTGACTGGACCATTCAGCATCAATCAAAGGAAAATGTCTTTTTGGCCTGGCACTGCGGCAATGCGCCTCAAGTGTTGGCAGCAAAAAATATTCCTATTTGCCTGAGAGAACATAGCATCCTTGGCCCTACTCTGGGTCCAGAAAAGAGTGAAGGAACGGCTGAATTTCCATTAAAACCAGGGACAGTAACTTTCACCCGTATAGTGGAATATGATGGACAGTTCAAAATGCTAATTACTAAGGGCAAGGTAATCCCCAGTGAAGATAAACTAAGAGGAAGCTGGAGTTGGGTAGAGGTGCCTGATCTGGATGGACTATATCGAACACTTATTGAGGAAGGCTTCACTCACCATGCCTCTATGATTCACGGCGACATTGCTTCCTCTTTAATTGAATTCTGTAGATTTACCGGAATAGAACCGATCGTTATCTAATGCAAGTTCACCCTAAATAACCAAGGTTGTGAAGAAACTTAAGAATAATCACCACGATAGCGGCGAAGACCACAAAAGAAAAATAGTAGCGGGTAGAGCAGGATTTTATTCTCCTACATAAAATTGCCCCTATTTGTGAACCAGCAAGTGAGCCAGCTAGGATAGAGGCTGCTAGAAGAAAATCTACATTTCCTTTAAAAAAGTGAGTAAAAGCTCCATACCCTGAAGTAAAAATAATCTGAAAAAGACCTGTTCCTATAGCTATGCTGGTGGGAATACCAAATAGGTAAATAAGACAAGGAGTCATAATAAATCCGCCTCCCACTCCCAGAAGTCCAGAAGCGGTCCCCACCATAAAACCCAAAAGAATTAGACTCCATATGGAAATGGACTCTATCCCAGAAATAGGTAAAGAAACAGTAGGAGCAAGGTGCATTTTCTGAATTTTTCTGGCAATGCTCATCTTTACCACTTCTGAGTTGGAGCTTTTCTTCGCTTTTCTACTTTCCAGAAACATAAAGACCCCTACCAGTAAAAGGAGAACTATGTAAATTGCTGTTATCCAAAGATACATCTTGCTAAGAGAATGATTATAGATAGTAATCGAACCTAGCTTTTTCAATTTCACCAGCAGCCGGGCTCCTAACTCTACTCCTCCTACTGACCCTATAAGCGTAAACAAAGCCAGTCTATAATCAATATGTCCATAACTTCTGTGCTTCAGGCTGGCCGCAGCAGTGGTACCCACCATCTGACAGAGGCCGCTGCCTACGGCGATATCATAAGGAATACCAAAAACGACATTGAGCATAGGAGTCATTAGAAATCCACCCCCCACTCCAAACCATCCCGATAGAATCCCTATTATAAAACCTAAACCAACCAGACCAGGAAGATTAACTATAAGCATAGCTGTTGAAGAGAAGACGTCTAACACTTAATCACCCTTATCTTTTATGGGATATAGAAGATTTACTGTCTTATCATATTCAATCCTGATAGACAAATTCAATTTTCTTTTGGCTATAATGATACTGTACATTTCCTGGAGAAGGACTCTGGCAGGCATTATTACTTGAAGAAACTGAGATGCTGAAAGATTCGGTATTATCTATCCTAGAATCTCATGAATCTCTTTCAGTTTCTCCATTATTTTTATCTTTTGGGGACACTTTTCTTCACATTCGCCACATTCTTCACAGGCTTCTGCTTGTTTCCTTTCATCCTTTTCACCTGACCAGAGAGTGCCCACCCCAACGTTCTGATACTCCTTACAAGCATATTCCTTTAGCCCGTATATGGTGTAGTAATTCATCAACTGGAAGATTTCTGGGATAGCTACATTATTGGGACAGGGTTGACAGTATCCACAATTGGTACAGGGTATCTCTTCTTTCTTCTTTCTGTTCTCTATGAAATTTTCCATTATCTGAAGTTGTTTGCTGCTCAAAGGTTCAGATAAACTTGCTACTCTTGTATTTTCTTCCACCATTTCTATATTTTCCATACCTGAAAGAGCAACAGATACATTCTTATTGGCAAAAACAAATCTTAAAGCTAGTGCTGGAGTACTCTTAACATCAGGACCTATTGCTTCCCTGAGGATGTCTGAAACAACAAGACGACCACCTCCCACCGGACCCATAACCGCTACCCCCAACCCCTTGCTTTGTGCATAGGCCATAGCTTCTTCATTGTTTCTATCAAGAAGATTGTATTGGCAGAGAACCGATTCAAAGATGCCTATATCGATAAGTCTTTTCATAACTTCCGGTTTATCGTGGAAGGAGAAAGATATATGCTTAATAAGCCCTTCTTCTTTTGCTTTTCGAGCTTCTCTGAGAAGCTTATGTTTCAGGACTATATTCTTAAATCTATCTTCATCTAAGCCATGAAAGTGGTAAAAATCAATATACTCTACATTGAGCTTTTTGAGCTGTTCTTCCAGAAAACGGCGATAATCACTCCTTTTCTTAACCTCCCAGGTAGGCATTTTCGTGGATAGATAAACCTTATCTCTCCAACCCTGAAGAGCCTTTCCCACTACCAATTCACTCTGACTATGACAATACCCGTAAGCTGTATCCACATAGTTTACGCCCAGCTCAAAGGCTTTGTGCATCATTTCAATAGACTCTTCTTCCCTAATGTGATACTTTCCCTTTATTTCTTCTTCCGGCAGGCGCATTGCGCCAAACCCAAGAGCAGAAACTTTGACACCCGTATTCCCAAAATTATGGTATTCCATTGCAAAAAATCCTCCTTTTCAAAAAATATCTTAAAATGCAATTTTCCAATCAGTATGTCCAGGGAGAAGAACACTTATGGGGATGTTGTGGTAAGACCTTTATGAGGAATCTAAAAAAGCAAACTTGTCCATCTTGCAGGTAGGTTCTGGCGTCTCCTCCTCAGTCTCCTAGGCAAAATACCAGAAAGCATAGAGTCTGTCAACCAGATCCGATAGAATATCCGGAAAGAGTATGGAAATCTTCTTTTAATTTAGGATATAAGCTATGGTAAACCTGATAAATTTTTTCATATACTTCTACCTCTTCTGGATTAGGAATAGTCTCATCCTCTTTTTTTATCCACTCCTGGCAGGCTTCTTCTACTGTAGGAAAAATACCTGTTCCCACGGCAGCTATCAGGCAGGCCCCGTAAGCAGAACTATCCTCTGTATTAGCCGTAAAGACGGGCAAATTAAATATATCTGCCTGGATTTGCCGCCATACTTTGCTCCTGGCTCCTCCGCCGCCGGCAGTGACATAAGAAGGCTTTATTCCTGCTTTTTTGAACTCTTCCAGGCAGTCCCTTAAAGCAAAGACTACCCCTTCCATTATTGCTCTGACTAAATCTTTTTGCGAGTGGTGGAAACTAAGACCTATGAAAGCTCCTCGTGCCTGAGGATCAAGGTAAGGTGTTCTTTCCCCTCCCAGATAGGGAAGAAACAAAAGGTCCTTTGAGACAGCTGAGGTAGAAGCAATTCTGGATGAGAGGAACTGGCCAAAATTCGATTGGGAAGAGATTTTTGCTTCAGCGATAACTTGATTGAAAAACCAATTAAGGCAGGAGCCGCCGGATAGAATCGCTCCCATAAGAATCCATTTTCCAGGAAGAGCATGAGGAATTGTATGGAGAGCTCTATCGGGTTTGATGATGGGATAGTCAATGCACGTTGTCAAAAGAGCCCCGGTCCCAATACTGGAAGTTATCCTTCCCTTCCTAACAACACCGTTTCCGATAGCCGCCATTACCTGATCTGCCCCTCCAGCAACGACTGGTGTTTTTTCTCTAAGAGAAATCTCTTTGGCTGATTTTTTGGTAACCTCTCCAGTGATCTCCAATGATTCATAGAGCGAAGGAAAAAAAGTATAAGGAATATTTAGCTCATCAATAATTTCCCTTGACCATCTCCTCTTAGCAGTATCCAGGAGAAGAGTCCCCCCTGCATCTGTGACATCCGAGACTGCTGCCCCGGTTAGTTTCAAGCGGAGATAGTCCTTGGGAAGAAGGACTTTATATATCCTCTTCCAAAGGGAAGGTTGGTTTTCCTTAATCCAGGCAAGAGAAGGAGCCATGAAACCACAAGATACAGGAAGACCAGTAACTCGAGGAAGCCTTCCTCCCATTCTCTCCTTCAGCCCATGGACTTGCGAAATACTCCTTTTGTCCATCCAGATAATGGCTTTTCCTAAAGGGATGAGATTTTTGTCTAAAATGACTGCCCCGTGTGTTTGCCCGGAAAGTCCTACCCCCCGAATTTGCTCTA
>NJBQ01000126.1 GCA_005223095.1 Candidatus Aerophobetes bacterium Ae_b3a | reverse complement strand
GCAGACCATCCTTGGATTCACCAGCGAAGTTGTGGGCCAAAGCTCGAAAATCCTTTTCCATATTTGCTAAATTTTGGGCGGTTGGTGTGATAACATCGGCTTTGGTTAACCTTCCTTTCTCATTAAAAGTATAACTGTGATAAAGTGTTCCTCTGGGGGCCTCCAGGGCGGCTGTCCCCTGGCCCGCTTTGGGTCTAATTTCAACCGGTTTCTCATTCTTTATTCCTCTTTTGAGTAGTTGATCAATAATCTGGATACATCTCTTTATGGAGTAGATTATTTCAATAGCCTGGGCGCTGTTGTTCAAAAGTATGTTCTCTGTAAATGAGCCGAGACCCAATTTTTCCCTAGCTTTTTTGGTTTCAGAATCTAATTTATGGCCATTGAGCATTACTCTAGCCAGAGCACCAACCATGAATGGCAGGCCTTTGAAATGGCTATGTTTTGCGTGAGAATGAGGCACGACTGTCTCGTTGCAGATTTCCCTATAGGAGCTTACCTTTCTAGACTCGCCGCTGGAGAAAATAACTCTGTCTCCAAAGAGACTGTATTCTTCCGATGAGGAAGCCAACGCTGCGTAGAGAGTGCGGGATTGAGAAAAATCGGGAATCCGTAAGCGGGCTACAGACTCAACGGCGGCTAAAGCCTCTTCCAACCCTTTGGTTAATTCCTCTTTGAGTTCAAGAAGTCTTTTCTTAGTTGGCACCGTGCCAAATCCACCCAGAACAGCGTTGACTGGATGAACAGCCCGACCTCCGACAGTCTCCTGAACGGTATTACCTAGTTTTTTCAATCCCAATCCTATCTTCACTTCCTGAGGATAATCCTCAGCCAGGGCGAAAGGGCTACTATACCCGAGAAAATCAGGAAGGGCCAGGCAAAATAGATGTAAGGCGTGGCTCTCGATATTTCCCCCTTGAACCAGCAGTTCCCTCAGGAGTTGAGTCTGAGCACTGGGTTCAGTTTCAAAAGCATCCTCTACAGCCATCAAGGAGGCTACAGTGTGAACAGCGGAGCAGATAGCACAGATACGCGAGAGTATCGGCGGTACCTCGTAATACAGTCTTCCCACCACTAGGGCTTCCAGGAATCGTGCCCCTTCAAAGATATCCATCTCAACCTTGACCACTCTTCCATCTTCGATGGCTACGTTAATTCCTCCATTACCTTCAATCCTACATAAATGATCAATCACCACTGATTTTTGCATTCTCTTCACCTTTTGGCCAAATGTGTTTGAATAGCTTCTGCCGGTCCCGCAAAAGTACGCAATTGATTGTATATATCTCGCAAAGTAAATCCCCTTTCTTCTAATATTTCTACCTCAGAGGCGATATTAGCCTCTTCCACCGGACCTCGACAGCCACTGCATGGTATACCACAGTTGGCACAGCGTGCATTACATCCAGCAATGGTTATCGGTCCCAGGCAAAGCTCACTTTTTTCTAGCAAGAGACAGGTATTCTCATTTATCTTGCACTCAGTGCAAACAGCATATTTTGGTAGAACCGGGATATCTCCATGAACCAGAGAAGCAACTGCCTGTAGGAACTGCTCCTTCTCTATAGGACAGCCGGAGATGGAAAAATCAACCTTTACCAAACTATGAAGGGGTTGAGCAGGAATGCTCTTGAATATCCGTCCCGGAGAGCCGTAAACTATATCTTTTAACCTCTGACGTGAGACCTCATTTTTCATAGCCGCCACCCCTCCCCAGACAGCGCAGGTACCCAGGGCGATAAGGAGCCTTGATCTTTTTCTAATTTCCTTTAGAGATATCTCTTCCTCGGGATGAACTAGTGCTCCTTCCACAAAGGCTATGTCCAGGCTACATTTTTCGTCATTTTTGCTCATGGCAGTGTGAAATGATCTGATGTCCAGTAATTTAAGAATGTCCATAAGCTCGTCCTCGCAGTTGAGTATCACTATTTGCTCACCGGCGCATCCAGTCATTCCGAATATACCTATCTTTGGTTTACTCATGCTATTCGCTCCTTCATATCATCTCTGGAAGATTGATCGCGTCCCAGTAGGTAAATATAGGTCCATCGATGCAAGTGTATTTATAGCCAATCATGCAGTGACCACATTTTCCCACACCGCATTTCATTTTCCTCTCAAGAGACATGAGTATTCTATCTTTAGAAAACTTCTTCTCCAAGAGCTTTTTTGAGACGAACTTATACATAATGGGTGGCCCACATACGGCAGCGTAGGTTATCTTGGGATCAACTTCAAACAAATCAAATAGCTTGGTTACTACCCCTACTTGAGCGGGCCAGGTTCCCTCTTCGTCTTTGTCTACAGTGAGAAGACATCTCATATCTGTTCGGTCCAGAAGGGTCAGTAGCTCATACTTAAAGAGCATTTCCTCGGCCACCTTTGCTCCGAACATGAGTATGACCTCTTTGAAAAGAGACCGGTTGTCGAGAGCATACCACAGAAGGGATCTTAAGGGAGCCATACCTAGACCACCAGCCACTATCAAAAGGTTATTTCCGCGCATTTGTTCTAGCGGAAACCCGTTACCGTACGGCCCTCTCACACCTACCAAAGAATTGAGAGGGAGCCTGAATAGAGCCTCGGTCATCCGGCCGATCCTTCTTACACATAGCTCGATAACTCCTGAACGCGTAGGAGAAGACGATATGGAGATAGGAGCCTCCCCCGTTCCAATGATACTTAGTTCAACAAACTGGCCCGGCCTGTAACTGAAGTTCTGCCTTATCTCAGAATCTTCGAGTCTCAGTTGAAAGAGTCGATGATCCTTGATTTGAGGCAGCCTGCGAACAATTCTGGCTAAGTGTGGCTGATAAATATTGTCTGTGTCACTCGTACAAGTACCGTTACACATAAGCGTCGCTCCTTATCTTAGTAATTACCTCAACGACATTTATCTTCGCGGGACATGACTGGATACACCGCCCGCACCCAACGCAGCTTGGCTTTCCGTATTGAGCTACAAAGCCTCTGTGTTTATGAAAATATCTATTCTTAACCCTGGCGGATCTTTCACTCCTGAAATTCGTACCTCCGGCAACCAAAGCGTAGTCTTCGAAGAGGCAGGAGTCCCATCGTGTCTTACGCTCACCAGTCTTGCCGTCCAGACTGAGTTCATCAAAGACATCATAGCAATAACAGGTGGGGCAGACCATGGAACAGCTGCCACAACTCAAGCACTTTTCTCCGATTTCTTCCCAAGTTTTGCTCTCGTACTCTAGGTCCATTATCTCCGGCAGATTGTAGAGTTCAATATCTGTCTTGAAGTGCTTCTGCATTTCATTGGACTTTTTCTTATGCTTTTCGATCTCTTCTTTGCCCACCTCTTTGAACAAAGATTGACTGGCTCGCACCATATCATCTCCCAAACTGGTGGCAATTCTGACCAAGTAAGATTGGTCAATATCCGAGAGGAACAGATCAAATCCGTTCTCCACGAAATCTGTTCCCATTGAACGGCAGAAACACATATCATCGGGGATGCAGCTGAGTCCAATTATTGAGGTATTCTTCCTCCCAGTGAAATAGTGGTTATCGACGTATCTACCGGAGAAAACTAAATCAAGGATTCTTAGACCGTGAATATCACACGAGTGAACTCCAAAAAGGATGGATTTCTCGTCTACACCGTGTTCCACCTCCTCGTAACCCGCCTCGGCTGAGAATCTAAACATACTATCAATTGGAGGAAGCAAGTACTTTTTTGGGGGAAGAAGTGTCCTGTTATAGCCAAGATCTATTTGGGAAGAATCTTCGATCTTCGAAAACAGAGAGGTATTCGCATCTTTCTTTATGGGAGCGTAGATCTGACCAAATTTGCTTAAGCTCTTGATAAACTTATCCAGATTCTGTTTAGGTAGTTTGACTATTTGCATTCGCTTAACCCTTCCAGATCTCCCCTGTTTTTTTCCAGGGTCTTTTTCATTAATTGTTTCTTATGGTTTTTCCATTTCCTTCTTATCTCTATTGAGAAGGTTCCTTACCCGCTTTAGCAAATCAGCCGGCTTGATTGGCTTATCCATCAGGTCCTCTGCCGGAAGATATTCCCCGTCGGTCAGAGGAGAGAACTTAAGACCTGTTTTTTTGGTTATTCCGGTGAGCATAAGCACAGGGATCTGCTCAAGCTCAGGATCATGTTTAAGCTCACGGCACATGCTAAAGCCATCATCTAGTTTTTCCATCATAACGTCGAGAATAACTAAATCGGGCTTGTTTTTCTTAATCTTTTTCATTCCTTCTTCTTTGTCGTAGGCAGCTTCGACCCTGTAGGGCACAGTTCTCAGGCTAGCGGTAGCTACTTCCACAAAGGCAGGGTCATCATCGACGATAAGGATTTTCGCTTCTTCCTTCATTCTTCTCACCTCCTTGGTCTTTCCCAAGTTTCTTGGATGCATTTTTCTACCCTTTATCTTTTGGCAAAACAAAAGAGAATCTTGTCCATTGACCTACTTTCGATTGTACCCAGATGTGACCTCCCTGCCTTTCTACCATTTCTTTGGTGATGAAAAGACCTAGTCCACTGCCCCTTTCCCTCTTGGACTTCTCAGTCTTTAGTCTGGTAAATCTAGAGAAGAGATTTCCAAATTGGTCCGCCGGTATTCCCTCACCTTCATTCCACACGCTCATTTGCCAGTCTTTATCGGATTCGCTTGCCTCTATCCTTATTTTGCCCTGATCCTTCCCATATTTGATCGCATTGGTCAACAGGTTCTCCATGACAATTCTTAGTAGATCGGGGTCGGCTTTTATCTCATAAGGATCAGGGATATTTGTGGTGATCCTCATTCCCTTGGATTTGAGTTGGCCTTCTATCTCACCCAGTAGCGGGGATAAGATATGGGCCTCAAAATCTACTATTTGCTTACGGGATTCGAGTTCACCTCTCTCAATACGACTGAGATCCATATAGTTTTTGATCATATCCTGGAGCCGCTCAGAGCTATGGACCAAGAAGCCTGCCATGATTTTCTGTTTTTGCGTCAGCTTTCCAACGACACCGTCCCTCAGGTTGTAGGCACTCATGATCATATTACCCAAGGCATTTTTCATCCCATGAGAGATAAAGCCGAGCATCTCCATGTAATTTTGGTTTACTCGCCTGAGGTCCTCATTTACCTTGCGAAGTTCATCTTCTCGCTCTTTTAATGCCTGGGTCATAGAGTTGAAATGGTGGGTGAGTTGCTCGATTTCGGGGTACTTTACCTTTCCTCGGATGCGATAGTCCAAATCTCCCGAGGCGACCTTCTGTGTTCCGAGTAGGAGCTTTCGGACCGGACCTGATAGGTCTCGAGCAAGGAGATAGGAGAATGCAAGCACCACTACTACGCCTATAGTTAACGGTAAGAGAAGGTTTACGAGAATCTCGTTACGTATATCCATGTACTTGTCTTCCAGGACTCCGACGTAGAGAATCCCGATGACATCACCATCAGGGTTAAGAACGGGCTGGTACGCTGATATGTACCAATCATGTACCACAAAAGCCCTCTCCAGCCACGATTCCTTTTTCTCTAGGACCCGGTGGTAAACCTCCTCCGAGACCCGAGTGCCGATTGCCCGTGTACCATCTTCCCGCAGTACGTTGGTAGATATCCTAGCGTCCCATTGAAAGATAGTAACTGTGCCGAACTCCCGGCCCTTGTATTCTCTTTCTTCAAAGATCATATCCCTGATGTAATCCACTAACGCATAATTCCGATTTAGTAGGTTGCCACCATAAAGGACTCCCCTAACCCGTCCATCGTAAGGATCTACTACTGGCACTGCGGCCATGATGCACATACCAGAGCTCTCTTCCCTCTCGGGTTTCGGTTTTGCCCTCGGGGTAGGAA
>NJBQ01000125.1 GCA_005223095.1 Candidatus Aerophobetes bacterium Ae_b3a | reverse complement strand
CCAGATGCCCTAATGAAGTAGACCTGCCAGCCATAATGGACACTTTAAAAGAGATGGCTATTAGAAATGACATGAGGAGCGAGCAGACGGTTATCCAGGTATTTCACCGAGTTTTTCTCAATTGCCTTAGGCAATACGGACGTCTTCACGAGCTATCTCTTTTACTTTCCTTAAAATTATTGACTCTAAATCTATTTGAAGACATGGTGCTGGGAATGAAAATGTTTGCTAAGGGTAAAATAAATCTTTTGCCTACCCGCATAGAGAATGTTCGCCAATTGGATGTTATTTTCAGAACTTTTGGCGAGAGCAAAAGGAGTAGAAGTTGAAATTATCCTATTTTCCCGGTTGCTCGCTTGATGGTACTGCCAAGGAATATGGTTTATCTACTCGGGCTATATGTCAGTGGTTGGGGCTTGAGCTGGTTGAGGTCCCGGACTGGAACTGTTGTGGAGCAAGTTCCGGCCATAGCACTAACTATCTTCTGGGGCATGCTCTGGCAGCCCGAAACCTAATTCTAGCGGAACAGCAGGGACTGGATCTGATTGTCGCTTGCGCTGCCTGTTTTAGCCGATTCAAGAAGACTGATATTGTCCTAAAGGAGAATGCAGAATTGAACAGGAAGATGGAAGAGATAATGGGTATTCCTTATAAAGGCGGTTTCGAAATCAGACATCTCCTCGATGTTATCTGCAATACTATTGGCTTGGAGACTATCAGAGAGAAAGTCGTTAATCCTTTGAAAGACCTGAGGCTGGTTCCTTACTACGGATGTGTGATTGTCCGACCCCAGGAACTTACCCAATTCGATGATCAAGAACAACCTCAGGCAATGGATAATCTCATAGAAGCTATTGGCGCAGAGTGTCTTCCCTGGTCTGAGAAGACAGATTGTTGCGGGGCAAGTCTATCCTTAACTCGAGTAGATATAGTGAAGAAACTTGCTAGAGGTATCGTTGATATGGGTAAAGAAGCGGGGGCCCAGGCCATAATTACCGCCTGTCCGCTTTGCCAGGCGAACCTGGACATGCGCTATGGTGAAGATGGTCTGCCGGTCTTCTATTTTACCGAGCTTTTGGGACTAGCCCTGGGGATAGATGGAAACACTTGGCTTGAACGGCACATGACCGATCCTATGCCGTTACTCGCTTCCCTTGATTTGGTGAGAAAAAAATGAGTAATTCATCCAGGATACAAAAAAGAAAAATAGGCTCTGTAATGGTGATTGGCGGAGGAATAGGAGGTGTTCAGGCCGCGCTTGATCTGGCCGACTCGGGGTATAAGGTGTATCTTATAGACCAGCGTCCTGCTATTGGGGGGACAATGGCCCAACTGGACAAGACCTTTCCTACTAACGATTGTTCCATGTGTATTTTGGCTCCCAAATTAGTAGATGCAGGAAGACACCAGAATATCGAGATTATTACCATGGCTGATGTAAATAAGGTGGAAGGTGAACCGGGTATATTTAAAGTACAAATCAAGAAGAATCCTCGCTTCGTTGATGAATCCAAATGTACTGGTTGTGGTAGCTGCTGGAACAATTGCCCGGTGAGAAATAAACCTCAGGAGGAAGGAATAGTCAAAGTTGAATTGAAAGAGGAAGATTTGGAGAAAGTCAGTACCCTAATTACAGCTAACGAGAATGGAACAGGGACCCTGGTACCTCTTCTGCAGGATATCAACTCAGAATACGGGTATCTGCCCGAGAATATCCTAAAGTATGTTTCTACTGAATTACACATACCTTTGAGTCAAATATATAACATAGCTACCTTTTATAAGGGCTTTAGTCTGACGCCACGCGGCCGATATATAATCAGTGTCTGTCTGGGTACCGCCTGCCATGTAAGAGGGGGGCAGAAGATAATGGAAAGACTGGAACGAGACTTAGGAATTAAAATTGGGGAAACTACCTCTGATTTGAATTTTACTTTGGAAGCCGTGCGTTGCCTGGGTTGTTGTGGGTTAGCGCCGGTAGTGACTGTTGGGGATGATTTGTATGGAAAGATGAGTCAGGTCAAAATTCCTAGCACCATAGAAAAGTATAAGGGATAGAGAATATGGCGAAATTAAGACCGGAAGATCTGGAAAAAATCAGTCAGAAAATGCGAAAGATGACTATATTACGTGAAGGAACTAATCGAGCTAGAATTACCGTTCATATGGGAACCTGTGGGATTGCTGCTGGGGCTCGCAAGATAATGGCTGCTATTTTAACCCTGATTGAAGAAAGGAATACCAGAGACGTAGTTGCTATCAGTTCTGGTTGTGCTGGGCTTTGCAGTCGTGAACCGATGATGACAGTTGAGCTAAAAGGAGAGGCTCCGGTCAAGTATGTTGATCTAACCGAGAAGAAAGTTCAAGAGATATTTACCCAGCATGTTATGAATGGCAACCTTGTGGTCAAGTACGCTCTAGCTATAGGAAGTGAGCGGGTTTCGTAGAAATTTAATACTAGCAGGAAAACAAATGGCAAAACATAGAATGCATCTAATGCTTTGTGCCGGCACCGGCTGTGTTTCCAATAAATCCTTAAAAATAAGAGAAGCTTTAGAAAAAGAGCTTAAGAAACATAAACTGGAAGAAGAGATTCTAACCGTGATGACCGGATGTAATGGCTTTTGTGCCCAGGGACCGATTATGGTGGTTCATCCGGATGAGATATTCTATCAGATGCTTACTGAAAAGGATATTCCTCATCTAGTGGAGGAGCACTTCTTGAAGGGCAGGCCAGTGAAAAAATTAATGTATACTCCTCCCAAAGAAGAGGCCCCGGTGCCCAAGATGAGCGATATCGGATTCTTCAAGGAACAGCGACTGGTTGCCCTGAGAAATCGGGGCCTGATAGATCCTGAAAAAATAGATGAATATATTGCCCGAGACGGATACAGTGCCCTGGCTAGAGTTCTTACTTCAATGACTCCAGGGGAGATAATTAAGGAAATCAAGGATTCTGGCCTGAGAGGAAGAGGGGGGGCTGGCTTTCCCACTGGAAAGAAATGGGAATTTGCTGCCGAGGCTGAAGGAGAAGAAAAGTATATAATCTGTAATGCTGACGAAGGTGATCCGGGCGCCTTTATGGACCGCAGTATCGTTGAATCTGATCCTCACTCAGTTCTAGAGGGTATCAGTATCGGAGCCAGGGCCATCGGAGCTCAGCACGGCTACATATATATAAGAAGTGAATACCCTATAGCAGTAAAAAGGATGAGAAAAGCCATTAAACAGGCCAGAGAATACGGCCTGCTGGGTGAAGATATACTTGGAACTGGATTTGATTTTGAGATTAGTGTGCACCAGGGGGCAGGGGCATTTGTCTGTGGTGAGGAAACTTCTCTCATTGCTTCTTTAGAAGGAAGGCCACCCGAGCCTCGAATCAGACCTCCCTTTCCTGCTCAGTCGGGCCTGTGGGGTAAGCCTACTAATATTAACAACGTAGAGACCTGGGCCAACGTTCCTGAGATAATTAACCGGGGAGCCAGTTGGTATTCGCAGCTTGGAACCGATACCAGTAAGGGAACCAAGGTATTTTCACTGGTGGGGAAGGTGAAAAATACCGGACTGGTGGAGGTCCCTATGGGCATTACTTTTCGTAAGATTATTTATGATATTGGTGGCGGTATTCTGGAAGACAAGAAGTTTAAAGCGGTACAGACCGGCGGGCCCTCGGGCGGATGCATTCCGGAAGAATTACTGGATTTGCCCATAGATTATGAGAGATTAATCGAAGTGGGTTCCATTATGGGTTCAGGTGGAATGATCGTTATGGATGAGGATACCTGCATGGTAGACGTGGCCCGTTATTTTGTTGACTTTCTCAGAGGTGAGTCTTGCGGTAAGTGCACTTCCTGCCGGGAGGGGCTTGAGTCGATGTATCAGATTCTGACTGGAATCTGTGAAGGAAAAGGAACAGAAGGTGATGTGGAATTACTGCAAGAATTGGGTTCCGCAATTAAAGATGGCTCCATGTGTGCCTTAGGAGGAACTGCAGCTAACCCGGTTTTAAGCACCATTCGCTATTTTGAAGATGAGTATTGGTCCCATATCAGAGAGCAAAAGTGTTCGGCAGGAGTATGTAAGGAATTGATCCGCTATTCAGTAGACAGAGAAGAGTGTACTGGTTGCCTTCGATGTGTTAAAAACTGTCCTAGTAGTGCTATCAGCGGACAAAAAAAAGAACCGGTCAACCTTGATCAGGAAAAATGCATCAAATGCGGGATCTGTTTTGAGGTATGTAAATTCAAAGCTATAGTTATAGAGTAGCCGGAGAGATTGATGAAGCTGGGAAAGATAAAGGAGATTCTAGAAGCAAAGGTAATTGTAGGGGCCTCCCTGGAAAGAGAAATAAGAATGATCTGTGCCTGTGATCTGATGAGTGATGTATTGTCTTGTGTCCAGAGTCGGTTCAGCTCCTTACTTCTAACCAATTTGATTCATCCCCAGACCGTTCGTACGGCAGAGATAGCCGAAATACCGGCTATTTGTTTTATGCGAGGGAAAGAGCCTCAAGACCTGACTATGGATTTGGCTAAAAAAAATGGCATTGTGCTTCTTTCCACTTCTTTTAGCTTATATGAGGCCAGTGGCCGACTTTATAAAGAAGGACTGCCAGGGTGTAGCGAATATCGGGAAGCCAAATGACTCCTTATGTAAAAGCTCCCAAGATTCGGGAATTAGGGTACGAACTAAAGGTGAGGGATGTTATGGATAGAAATCTTATTACTGTCCAACCCGAGACTCCTATGAGTAAAGTAAGGGGGGTATTACGGTTAAATCGTATATCCGGTATACCTGTAATAGACAAAGGCAAATTGGTAGGAGTTATCTGCGTGGAAGACCTGGTCAATTGGCTAATGGCTAGAGCCGATAATTGTTCTGTAGAAGAAAAGATGAGTAAAAATGTAGTGACTCTATATACTGATGAACCACTTATTCACGCTATTAATAAGCTTGAACAATATGGTTTCTTCCATTTTCCGGTGCTTGAGCGTGAAAATAGGGAGTTGGCAGGCACCATTACCAGAGAAGGTATTATCAGGGGATTACTGAAAAAACTGGAGATTGACTATCGGGAAGAAGAGATTCGCCACTACCGGGCAAGCCACGTCTTCGAGGATATGATTGCTGATAAAACGAGCTTGATTTTCCAATACTATGTAGTGGGTCAGGATTTCAATCGGGCTGGAGAAAGTGCCAGTGCGCTCAAGAAGACCTTAAAACGCCTAGGAACTCATCCTGAGATTGTGCGTCGGGCAGCTATAGCCGTATATGAAGCAGAGATGAACCTTGTCATCTTTGCCCGTAGCGGAGAGATTATAGTCAAAGTAGATCCTAACCAGATTCGGATTGAGGTGGAGGATTCCGGTCCGGGTATTCCTGATATCGAGAAGGCTATGCAACCCGGCTATTCGACTGCTCCTGATTGGGTTAGAGAGCTAGGGTTTGGAGCAGGGATGGGCTTAAACAATATCAAAAAATGTGTTGATGAAATGAATGTTACCTCGACTATAGGAAAAGGAACTCGTGTGGAGATGTATGTGGCTACTAAAAAAGAGAGCGTAAGCTATGAAGTTAAAGGAACTGGTTGAGAAGTTTGACCTGCAGATTCAATGTGCAGCTCATAGGTTAGAACGGGAGATAAAGGGTGGATATGTCAGCGATCTGTTAAGTGATGTAATAGCCAATGGAAGGGCTGGCGATCTCTGGATTACCCTTCAGATTCACCAGAACATAGTTGGTGTAGCCAGCCTCAAGAATCTTGCTGCAATCATTATCATAAACGGAAGGCAGCCAGAGGAAAATACGATTGAAAAAGCTAAAAATGAGGGTATCCCCATCATGGTTAGTAAAATGTGTGCCTTTGAGTTAGTAGGTAGACTGTATAATGCAGGTATTTCTGGGACTAGATAATGTTAGGGTGGTTAAGAGGGGATTTGCATATCCATACCTGCCTATCTCCCTGCGCTGACTCCAGTATGTTGCCTATGGCCATAGTGAAAGAGGCAAAGAAGAATAATTTGCAGATGATTGGTATTTGTGATCATAATTCGGTTGAGAATGTTGAAGCGGTAAGAAAAGCAGGAAAAAGAGCAGGATTGGCG
>NJBQ01000124.1 GCA_005223095.1 Candidatus Aerophobetes bacterium Ae_b3a | reverse complement strand
CATGGTAATACCAAGCATTTTTTGCAGTCTGCGGATTTCCTGCCGGACACCGATTCGAACTTTAGCATCCAGATTACTCAGCGGCTCATCCAAGAGCAGAACTGGAGATTCAACCACTAAAGCCCTGGCCAGAGCGACTCGCTGCAGTTGACCACCACTTAATTGATCTGGACGCCTTTTCTCCATTCCATCCAATTCTAACATACTCATGACGGCCTTAGCTTTTTCCTTTATCTGCTTTTTCGGCATTTTTCTTAATCTCAGGCCATAGGCGATATTATTGAAGACGTTCATAAAAGGCCAAACAGCATAAGACTGAAAGACAAACGCCGCATCCCGCTCCCAGGCAGGAGTATCGTTTACCATTTTTCCGCCAATATAAATCTGCCCCTCATCCGAATTGCTCAAACCTGCAATTATTCTCAGTGTTGTGGTTTTTCCGCATCCAGAAGGACCCAACAGGGTAAAAAACTCTCCTTCCTTTATGTCCAGGTTTACCTTATCAAGTGCAATCGTATCACCGTAATACTTTGTTATGTTTCTGACTTCAATATCAGCCGCTTTTTTAGAAACTAGAACCGACATTTTCGCACCTCTATAATTCAAACTCCTATTCTTATCCCTCCGTGAGTTAACCTATTTACAATCAACAAGGGTATAAATTCTATTAGCAACATCACAAATGAAAGAGCTGCGGCTATCCCGGTGTTTACCGCTGTATTTTGGTAGATCAATATGGGTAGGGTCGTCCAAGGAGCTGTGTAGAGTATTATTGTGGCACTGAACGTTCCCATTGTAAATAAGAATGCCAGAGTTGCTCCAGAGACTACCCCAGGCATAAGCATTCTGGCTGTTATTTTCCGAAAAGTCTTTATGGGAGGAGCCCCCAGATTTAAGGACGATTCCTCATAGGCATCAGAAATTGAGTACAAAGTTGATTCAATGGATCTGGTGATATGGGGCAGTCTCCTCACAAAAAAGCATAATGCCAGAATCATCCAGGTACCGGTCAAAATTATTGGCGGGGAGCTAAAAAACATGACATATCCCAGGGCCAGCACTGCCCCAGGAATTATCAAGGGAAGTGAAACTAATATGTCCAATGCCCTGTTGATAACCGGGTATCTCTTTTTCACCAGGATGTAGGCTATTAGCAATCCTGCTACTATCATCATTGTTAGACTCACTACGGTGAGAAAGAGAGTAACACCAACTCCCCTACTCAAGGTAGGGTTGGTAAAAACCATCCTGTAGTTGTCAAGTGTGGGACTGTTCCAAAACGCTCTTCCTCCCTTCCCCCATTCAATGAAACTACCCGGAATAGCAAATACCCAGGGCAAAAGACCCAATCCCACCACACTCCAAATACCAAGAATCATTGCTGATTCCCGTCTGCCCGATAGTTTTTTCGGTTCCGCCCTCCTGGCGGAAACAACCTCGTACCTTCTCCTTGTTATATAGTAACGCCCGCCAAAAAGCACTGCCACATTAATTAACAGCAATAAGATACCGACCGCACCCGCCATAGGGATTCTCCCACTTCCCACCTCAGTCATGAATTCCTGATACATGAGCGTGGGTAAAACAAGATAGTCACCTCCTATTACCAGGGGAGTTCCCATATCTGTAATACACATAATAAATGACATATACACAGCATTTACAATCGCCGGCACTAGCATGGGCAAGGAAATTGAAAAAAATGTCCTTTTAGGATTTGCTCCCAGGGTTTGCGCTGCCTCCTCCATTTCTGGATTTAAGGTTGAAAATGCAGGATAGAGAAAGAGAAAAACAAGGGGATAGCGTCCCCACATAAACGCCCATAATATTGCTTTTTGCCCATAAATGGAAAAACTAGTACCTAAAAGCCTGTTCAAAGGTCCGGTAATAATTCCATATCTACCCAGCAGAATAACCCAGAAATATGCGCCGATAAAAGCCGGCATTACCATAGATATGGATATTACGGTAATTAGCAGGGTTTTTGAGCGAAATTCATATCTTGAAACCAGGTAGGCAAGGGGAAGCGCAACTATGAAAGGCAGGATTGCACCCATTGCACCGACGAAAAGGCTATTATTTAAGGCAATTTTATATGGGTAGATTTGGGTGAAAATGGTCCTAAAATTCTGAAATGTGAATCCCCCACTCTCTGGATGGGTAAATCCGGCAATAAATACATTAGCCATAGGTAGTACTAAGAGAAAGATCAAAACCAAAATAAAAACCAGACTCACAATAAACCAGGTATGCCTAACTCGCAATTGTCACTTCCTAATAAAAAAAGTCCATTATTTCCCAGGCTTTCATTTAACCCCTTTTAGTCTGTTCTACTCCCCCTGATGATTCGCACTGACTCAAAATAAAGCAATAAAGAAAGTTAAATGCATCATCAGGGGGAGAATGTGTACTCACACATTGTGAATTTGGCCTAAGGCTTCCTGAGTGCCCCGCCAAGTTCCAAAGCCTCCTTGCCTAGTGTCCTTGCTTCTTCATATTTACCATCCTTAAAGGTGGCCTCCGCCTCGGCTAGTTTACTCTCAGCTTCCTCTATGCCTACGGTCATTTCTTTGCTTTTTGCCCTGGCTATTAAGCGTCTAACGTATTCTATTACATCATAGGCCGTATTTCTTGCTTCCTTCAGGACAACAGCTTCACCCATAACTCGATTCCACTTTTTCTTAAATTGGTCAGGCTCCTCAAACAAGTAATCGGGAATATCAACATAGATATAATCGTCTCCAAATCCATAGGTATACAAATCTTCTGAAAGGGTTATCCCTTCCCTTATGCATCGGTCTCCTTTCAGGTCTGCCAGCATTTGCTGAGCCTTTTGTCCAAGGAACCAGTCCACAAACTTCTTTGCTCCTTCAAGATTGGGCCCGCCTTTTATTATCTCAATCGCATCTAATCCGCCAAAATAACCTTCTTTCAAGCGGAGAAGTTCTAAAGGATAACCATCTTTCATGATCTTTCCCGCCCCAGCTTCTCCTTGTAGGCCTATGGCGATTTCACCGTCTCTTAAGGCATTTCTTGCTGCACCTGAGGATACGTAAATCTTGCAATTCATCATCAGCTCTTTCAGAAAATCCCACCCATCTTCATATCCCCATTGAGTCTCGGCTAAATGGATCATCGCTTGAGCAGTTATGTAACCGGTACCCGAATAAGTGGGGTTCAAGAGAGCTATCATTCCATCATACTTGATGTCTGCAAGATCTCGGTACGATTCGGGATAATCCTCTCGAGCTACCAGATTTGTATTCACGGCAAACGATTGAACTCCTCCGGGAATGCCAAAAGCGTGCCAAATACCATCTGCATCCTTTACCCGATAATATTTATCCTCAGGTGAATGGTAGACCTCAAATAGATCTTCCGGCTTTGCCGCTTCAGCCATCTTGTTACTGCCGGCCCAAAGAATATCTCCAAGCGGACGTTTCTTTTCCGCCCTAACTCTGGACCAGACCTCACCTGTGCCCGCCATTATATGTTCGACCGTTATCCCCGTGTCGACTGTGAAGGCCTCAAATATTGGCCCAGTTATGTCGACTCCTGTAGCAGTATATACAATTACCTTATCCTTCGAGACTGCACTAATGGAAACTCCAATCAGAAGCGCAAACGCTAACAACAGCGACAGGGACAATCTTTTCAAGGATATTCGTCTCATTTTGTTCCTCCTTTACAAATACAGTTCACTTTTCCCCTGAGAACCTTAAGGGAAGAATCAACTTTTGAGCACTTTCTCTCAAGCAAGCTTTTCTCTTTCCCAGCCAACGGCCTTATCTACTTTCATCACCTCCTCCCTGGCCTTACTTTTAGCTTCTTTCTTCAGAAAAGCCAACCACTCCATTTTCTAGCCAACAATTCTACTTTTCTTTAACCTAGGATAGTAGGGAAGTCCATTTCCCACAGGGACATCGACCTCTCCTTGAATAAGAGGGCGGACGTACTCAATAAATTCCTTACTTACGAAATTTCCCTTCTTGGTTATCCACCTAAGGGGAACTCTCTTTTCCATATTAGCAACCAGAGAGAGCTTTGCTGCAGAGGCTCTTCCCTTATAAACCTTTCCTTTTTCTCTCTTTATGATAACCATGCAGCCGCTTTTACCCTCCAGGGCTAACTTAACAGCTTCTTTCCCCACCAAATATGCTTCTTCCATGTCAATCCTGGAGGCAAAATGCACGGCGCTTTGCTGGCAGATGTCTGGTTTAATTGTCCTGGTCTTTAGCTTGAATCGAGATTCTATCACTTTCTTTAGATAATCGGAAATCCCTTCCAGCTCAGGATGACCAAAAGCATCAGTAGATACCCTGTCCTTCCTGGCACAAATGTAATTTCCCTTCTCATCTCGAAGACCCTCACTGACCACGATAAAGACCCCACCAATTTTGTGATAGACCTCTTCTACATCCTTCAAAAACTTATCCAGAAAAAAAGGTATTTCTGGAAAATAAATCAGGTGGGGAGCATCCTCTTTGGACCGTTTAGCCAAAGCACAGGAGCCAGCAAGCCAGCCTGTATTTCTCCCTAACGTCTCCAGTATAGCCACTGTCTCCGAATTATAAAGACTTTCCAGGTGACGTCCTGCTTCCATTACTGAAATTGCTAAATATTTTGCTGCGCTAGCGAAACCCGGACAGTGATCGGTAAAGACAAGATCATTATCTATCGTCTTGGGAATTCCAATGACCTTCAGTTGGTAGTTCATTCTCTTAGCTGCCTCATCTACCTTATTGGCAGTATCCATGGAGTCATTACCCCCGATGTAGAAAAAATACCGAAGATTGTATCTCTTGCAAATCTTAATAATCTTTTCAAGGTCCTTTTTGGATTCACTGTATGACTTTAAACGGTACCTACAGCTTCCTAATGCTGCCCCAGGAGTAGTTCCTAAGGCATCGATGATAGAGGCTTTCTCCTTCCTCAAATCGATTAATCCCTCCTTAAGTAGACCAAGAATTCCATCTCTGGCCCCGTATATCTCTTCTATTTCTCTGTGCTTCTGAGCTTCCTGAATAACTCCACACAGACTCTGATTAATGACTGCTGTGGCGCCACCCGATTGAGCAACGATACAATTTCCCCTCAGCCCTGAGATTTCCCTTTCTCCCTTACCCTTTACTTCCATACTTCTTCTCATTCTTGGGTCTACTTTGGTCCCTCCTCTCGAATTTTGTTAATCTAGATACTCGTTTCTCCTCACCCCTTCCCTCTCCCCAGAGGGGAGAAGGTGCCATTCACCACTCACCAATTACCATCTCATTGTTTTCTTTCGATCAACTATGAGCTATGAGGTATTCAGGCCACTGCCTTTTGGGAAAATAGTTATAAGCAAGAAAATATTGGTTAATTACAGCATTGGGCCATCTACTAATTATTACCATTCTCTTCTTTCTCAGGAGTTCACGTGAATCTATATATTGGGAAAAATGAATGAAATCTTTATAAGTTCCTTCAAATCTTTTAGGCCAATTTTTGGCCAGGGGATGGCCTGGGTTTCTAATGCTTTTGCTTAATTTTTGGTATCTTTCAGGCATATTTCTTACTTTAAGTCTTTGACCAATTTTTTCATACACAGCTTGCGGCTTTAGCCTCTCCCATCCCAGGGGTAAAGATCCATGTCCACCCCATTGAACACCTATTCTTGCCCTTTGATCATGCAAGTTGGCATCCTTGACCGCCTCTTCTGTAGAAAGTATAGCTCTATGAAAATATGTATATACTCCGGTTACTTTTCCATTATTTTGGCTGAATTTTATCCATACCACTTCATGGTCCGAGGGATCATTGTCTCCTGGATGGTCGATATCATCTTCCCAGAAAAGGTTATAGGCAATAATTGGTCTTTTCGGATGAATTACTGCTACCAGATCCTTGAGGTCGAAAAACTCCTCTGGATTTACAAAGAGCCTTGGGGCATACTTATTTGCCAGTTTTAGATCATCCTCTGATGCAAGGCGGGGAGGGTCTAATTTCAATACCACTTTATATTCACCACTTGCTTCCGTTAACCTCCTCATCAGGTGATAGGCGTAGCCAAGGCGATAGTGATAAAGAGTATCATTGGGAGCAAATTGTAAACCTTTCTCATAGTTCTTGATGGCCCTCTCAAAAACGATAGGATTTCTTCCATAAGCATCATACATATCCAGATACATATCTCCCTTTTCAAG
>NJBQ01000123.1 GCA_005223095.1 Candidatus Aerophobetes bacterium Ae_b3a | reverse complement strand
TGTGAGAGCAAGCTTGGCACAGGAACGAAATTTAAGATTTTATTACCGAGCAAAGAGGGAAAAGGCTAACAAAAATGAACAAACATATTCTAGTTATTGATGATGATATAGGAATAAGAGAATCATTGTTTTTGGTGCTTAATGATGCTGGATACCAAGTAGATACGGTTGAATCGGGTGAGCAGGGAATTGAGAAGGTTAAAAGAAATAATTATGATTTAATCTTTCTCGATATTAAAATGGCAGGGATGGATGGCATCCAAACACTGCGAGAAATACGCAGGATGGGAAAAAAGATACCTGTCTATATAATAACGGCTTTTCAAAAAGAGTATTTTCGACAGCTAGAAGGCGCCATGCAAGATGGAGTAGATTTTGAGGTAATAGAGAAGCCCTTCGACAGGAAGCGGCTTCTCTCACTTGTTGAAGATATTTTAGAGATTTATACTCCAGATATTTGAGGGGGAAAAGGAAGTTTGCTTTATCGAATGATTCTCGCTGACAGGTCCCCAAAAGTGGTCTGCTCTGCCACCATATTGGAGCCATGGGTATCGGGTAAGATCAAATCATCATCTAAATCTTGTTTCACAGTAAAATACTCAGTTTTACTTGGATCAATGAAGAATGGAAAATTTCCCTGACCATCCGCCGCACAATAAACTGGTCCAGGATAAGATCGGTTGTCTTTTTTCTTACCATGTGCAGGTGTCAAAGGTAGAACTTTTGCTCCTTTGAGGCCAAGAGGGCGCACTCTCTCTCCCCTGATTGTTATCTGTAATAGATTCTTATTTTGGAGGGCTATTTTGCCTTCTCGATAGCCTTTTAACAGCGTATTGATTTATCTTAGCAATTAGCTTCTGCGGCGCTATGGGCTTGGCGATGTAATCATTGCACCCGGCGGCAAGACACTTATCCTTATCAGCCTTAAATGATCTGGCGGTGACAGCAATAATAGGAAGGTCTGAATCCTTTTCTCTAATCCTTCTGGTTGCCTCAAGGCCATCCATTCCTGGCATCTGAATATCCATAAGAACCATATCATAGCTTTTCTCTTTTATCATTTTCAGGACATCTTCTCCATCTACTGCTCGACTGATAGTGCAGTCTTCCAGGAATCTCCTGATTATGTTGTAGGTAGGACTATCATCCTCAGCGACCAAGATATTCACACCTTTTTTCACTCTCTCTCGCCTTTTGGGAGGAGTCCCATTCCCATCTCTATCCCGAACCAGTCTTTCTTTTGAAGGTATGCAGGGGAGACTAAAGCAAAAAATAGAACCCTTTCCGAGGTTTGATTTAACCTTCATTTCCCCCCCCAACAGATCAACCAGCTCCTTAACTATGGTAAGTCCTAGTCCCACACCTCCGTGTTTTCTTCTGGCAGTTCCATTCATCTGGCAGAATTTGTTGAAAATCAGAGACAGGTTCTCTTCCGGAATGCCAATGCCAGTGTCTTCAACAGAGAACCGGATACTGGAGTTACTTTCCTTGTTCAATCTTACCTCTACTTTCCCTTTCTCGGTAAAGCGTACGGCATTGGAGATTAAGTTAGAAAGAATCTGAGTGAGTTTTCCCTCATCGGTGCTGATCATTGAGGGAAGATGGCGGGGACAGATCATCTCAATCTCTAGGTTTTTTTTCCTGGCTTCAAACTCAAAACCAGAAATGATGTTTTTCACGGTCTCCTTCAGAAAAAACTCTCTTTTCACCACTTTGGCCTGTCCTGCCTCAATTCTAGACAAATCTAAGATACTATTGATTAGCTCCAAAAGCTGTTCGTCGCTGTTCTGAATCATGGCCAATAGCTCTTTCTGTTCAGGCGAAAGGAAGTTTTTTTGAAGAAGATGGACAGCACCATCAATGACGGTAAGGGGAGTCCTGATCTCATGACTCATATTGGCCATAAACTGCGACTTAAGACGATCAGCCTCCTGAGCTCTTTCGGTCTCTGACTTCAGTTGTAAATTCAGTATTCTCAGCTCTTTGGCATACTGTCTTGTTTTTCCCTCCGCATCTTTGGTTTTCCGGGTCTCTTCACTGAGTTGTTCATTTCTTTCTTTCAGCTTATTGGTGTATCCCTCTATTCTTTCCTCTGCCTTCTTCCTGGCGGTGCTGTCCCGCATGACCCCCATAATCTCACGAGACCGACCGTATGCATCATACAGGAAAGTTATGCGGGTCTCGACCCACACCGTGGAACCATCCTTGCGCTTGAGCTCAAGCTCGACCGTCTGTGAATCGGAGTATCCCATAGCCGTTCCCAATTCCTCCCTACGCTTTTTCTCTTCAACTAATTTCATGATAGTCCTAATGGAGCGAAGACCCAGAGTTTTTTCCGCCTTATGAGCTATCACTTCCTCGGGGCGGTAACCCAGTAAGCTGTTCACGCAAGGACTGATGTACGTTAAATTAAGCTTCAAATCCGCGGCCCAGATGACGTCGGACATGCTTTCGGTAAGTAGACGATAGCGCCTTTCACTCACTTCTAGTGCTTCCCTCTCCCTCTTGCGCTCGGTGACATCGCAAACGATGCCCTCAATGCCGATAAATGATCCATCCTCGTTGAAAACCGAGACCTTGTGATCACTCACCCACCGCGTACTCCCGTCTTTAGTGAGAATCCTATACTGTTGGACAACAGACATTGGTTTTTCTGATAGCTTGGACCCTTCCTCAAAAACCCACTCCCTGTCATCTGGGTGGATGAGGTTTAGCCAGTTTACCTTCTGGGTGTTAAATTCATCGATCGAATAGCCACACACCATCTCACTATTTGAAACGATTTTCGTTAACCAGTTAGCTCTCCTCTGATAGACCATACCAGGAATATTGGAAGAAAGACTGCGATACGTCTCCTCGCTCTTCCGCAGCGCCGCCTCCGTTCGTTCCCGCTCGATGATATTTCCCAATCGCCCGGCAATAGCATTAATGAGATTTTTCTCTTCCTTGAGAAAAGGTCCCTCCTCACTTTTTGGTCTTTCTTCCAGGTAGCAGATGTTTAGAGTGCCAATTCGATGGTCCTTTCCAATGATGGCGGCACTCTGTTTCCAGATGGTTTCTTTATAGTTCTTGGTTTTGAATATTTGCTGTTCTAGATTGATTTGAGCACCAGTAATTTCGGGATACTGCCAGGCAGGAGGAATAAGATCAACTGTTCCCTGAAGTATCTTCTCCAGCGAAATGCCCGGCTTCTCAACCAAATTAGAGATACCATAAAGACAGTTCAGTTCCTTTATTCGCTCGCTAATATCATTCGTTTTCTTTTGCAGTGCCTCTCGTATCTCCTTGCGCTCGGAGCTTTCGATAGTCCGCCACGTGCCGTTCTGTCTAATAAGGGCAAACTGATGCTTGCTGAATACATCTATGATCTCGGATGCTCCACAGTCATCGAGGGAATAGGTACAAAGGGCCATCATCTGGTATTGGCCAATGGTCTTTTCTATTGCTTCTTCATAATCAGCGAAATTTCTCCAATCTTTTTTTTCAAGCCAGGCTGTATTACCCGTTACCCTCATGCCATCATAACCTCCGGCCAAGGCTATATTGAGTTTGTCCATCCAAGCACGGAGAACTCTTTGGAAGTTGAAAGTACCGTCTTTGAGGTACCATCGGGCATGGGGAACGATCTCTAGCTGTCCTTTTCTTAGATATCGATCAAAATTAGGCGCTGCTTTTCTCATTGCTTTCTTGGCCTCCTGCTCATCAAGAGGCTCTGAGCTAACCCAGAGGCAGAGTTCATTATTTTCTAGCCCTTTCTTGAAATAAGGCACCAGGATGTTAATTAGGTCTTCTTTGCTCTGGTAAAATAGGCAAAAATGGGTTCCCCAGGGCGCATCGCCTATAAGGTCAATTCCTGTTTTTCTCATTTTTTCTTCCATCTTAGCAATCTCCGGCATAGTCAATGTTGAACTATATTCTCTCTTTTTCTAGTCGATTTAGAGCGCTATTATTATAGATGAATCCTGTTCATTGTCAACCCTTCTCGTTATTATACTTCTCTAGATGTGCAAAGGGTGAACCTTTGATGGTGATATCAGGTTGCGGATTATTCTCACAATGACTTTCCGGCACTTTTTCTTGGCCAGGACTTGTTGATATCATTCTTTTTGGGCAAGACCCTGTCAGATGAGATTTTGCGCTACTGGAGAAGCGACCTTGACTTGTCTGACGAGCATACTAAAATAGAATTGTGTGTGTTAAAAACAAAAGGCTATTTGGCACAGAAATTGGGCCATTCTGGTTTAGGGGAGAGGCCGGCGGAGCAATAACGGCTGTATCACTCAAAAGGAGCAATAATGAAGACGGTCCTGGTAGTTGAGGACGATAAGAACCTCAGGGAGTTGATGTACCGGGCTCTGAGAGGCTCCTATAGAATTCTTTGGGCTGAGAATAGGCTGGAAACGATTCAAATAATAGAGAAGAATCGGGTGGATCTGGTATTACTTGATTTACGCCTTCCTCCGGCAACAGGAACTTCTCAAGAAGGAATGAAAGCCCTGGAAGAGATAGGAAGAATCGACTCTGAGATTAAAGTAGTAGTAATGACCGGGGATAGAGGTAAAGAGACCTCCTTGAAAGCAATAGAGAAGGGTGCCCATGACTACTTCCCCAAACCGTTCGACCTTGAAGAAATGAAAATTGTCATCAAAAGAGCTCTTCACATTCAAACCTTGGAGAGAGAGAATCAGCGTCTACGCCAGAGACTGTCCCGGAAGGTTGGACTTCACAATATCATCAGTGGAAGTCATAAAATGAAATTGGTCTTAGACTTAATTAGGACAGTTGCTCAGAGTGACTGTACTGTACTTATCCGTGGAGAAACTGGTACCGGGAAAGACATGGTGGCTGAGGCCATCCACTATAGCGGCCCCAGACGTAATCAGTCTTTTATACCCCTAAATTGTGCTGCAATACCGGAAACACTCTTGGAAAGTGAACTCTTTGGATATGAGAAAGGAGCCTTCACTGATGCTACTGGAGCTAAGCCAGGCAAATTTGAACTGGCCTCTGGTGGGACTTTATTTATGGACGAGATTGGAGATATGAGTTTGGCCCTGCAATCCAAAATATTGAGAGTTATTCAAAATCGCTCATTCGAGAGATTAGGGGGAACCAAGTCTATGGAGGTTAATTCTCGTCTCATTGCCGCTACCAACAAGAACCTGGAAGAACTCGTAGCAAAGGAATCCTTTAGGGAGGACCTGTATTATCGTCTAAATGTCGTTTCGATTCATCTTCCTCCTTTGCGGGAGAGAAAAGAGGACATTCCCCTTTTAGTAAACCATTTCCTAAACAAATACAACAAGACAGGCAGTAAAGCAGCAAAGGGAGTCTCTTCTCGGGCTCTGGAGTTACTAGTGGATTATGATTGGCCAGGTAATGTTAGAGAGCTGGAGAACGTTATTGAAAGGGCTATTGTTCTCAGACAGGACGAGATGCTCTTAGCAAGGAGTATTTTCTTGCAGGCAGGGGAGAAGTCTTTACCATCAAAAATCGTTTCCAGGTCTGCGCACACCTCACTGGCTGAGACAGAAAGGAGACTAATTGAAAAAACTCTAGAAGCTACCCAGTGGAGTAAAACTGAAGCAGCGAAGCTGCTGGGGATACATAGAAATACTCTAGGGCGAAAAATAAAAGACTTCAATATTCACAGGGAATAGGCAAAAGGCTTTGTCTAAAATTGTATCCTTAGAAGTAAAAATCCCTGAACTCTATACCAATTGGAGAATACCTAACCCTCCAGGCATATCACACGCCGTTTATGTCCAGACAGAAACTCAGGCAAGAAGATAATAGTAAATAATAATCTGGTAGATCCGCATCATGGCATACATACCGCAGTAACACTATGGAATGCTTGGGTAGATTCTCCCCTTAGCACATACCTTGCACCAATATGGGGCAAATGAATCAATCAAGGTCACTCCTCGTATGGCATCTTTACCTACCGAAAACTCGTCATAAAATCAACAGACCAAGTTAGAAGCCCATTTTGAACAATCCCACTCAGTTTCTTTTCTCTCACTTGAGAGATTGGTATTAAAGTTGCCATATAAGGAAGTAATTAATAAGCTAAAATATAAGGATCAAAAATGACTTTGACCACTATTCTTGTTTATTCAGTAATGATATTGTTTGGAGTTGGGGTGGTAAACCTCTATCGACACCTCTTTGATATGTACCGATTTGAAAAGAC
>NJBQ01000122.1 GCA_005223095.1 Candidatus Aerophobetes bacterium Ae_b3a | reverse complement strand
GCCTTCAGTTTCCGGGAATAGTAATGGCATAAAGCAACAGCAAGCGCATCAGCAGCATCATCTGGAGAGGGGATCTTGACAAGATGAAGCAAATCCTTGAGCATATACTGAACCTGCTGTTTCTCTGCTCGCCCATAGCCTACAACAGCTTGTTTTATCTCAAGAGGAGTATAATCAAAGACTTTTTTCCCCGCTAGGGAGGCACTTAACATAATTACCCCCCGCGCCTGACCTATGGAAAGAGCAGTTTTACTATTCTTACTAAAATAGATCTGCTCCACAGCTACCTCATCAGGATGATACTGTTCAATAAGGTCACTTACCCGCTGGTAGATAATCTTTAGGCGTTCGGACATCTCTTTGTCAGCCGGAGTACGGATGCAGCCACATTCTGCAACTCTGATATTTCTATCGATGGCGAGTATCCCATATCCGGTGTTAGCTGTACCTGGATCTATTCCCAGGATAACCATTAGTCCCCCGTATTTCGTATATCGTATATAGTATATCGTTATTCTAATTTGCGTATTAAGGTCATAACCCTCTCTAATAGAGGAACGTAAATATTCACTAAAGCACGTATGCTACTGTCATTGCGAGGAGTGATAGCGACGTGACAATCCCAAAAACACAGATTGCTTCACTTCATTCGCAATGACAAACGAGGAACCTTGTTTGCAATAACAGGGGTCCAGCGAATATTTACAATTTAACTAACAATTCACGATTCACGAAATACGATTCACCAGCTCCGTCGTGTGTGATGCGTATTGCGCAATCCCCTGTCTTCCCGGCTCTTTGTTTTCCCCTATACGCTATCCGCTAAACGCTATAAATTAGCTATTAATAATGGCCTGAGTTAAGTCTATAGCCCGACGGGTCTCCTTTACATCATGGGTTCTCACAATTCTGGCTCCCTGAGTAACCGCCAAACAAGTAGCAGCCAAGCTCCCTTCTAAACGCTCTTGCAGAGGAAGATTCAAAACATTGCCAATGAAGGATTTACGAGACACACCAATCAAAATTGGTCTCCCCAAACTTTTCAACTCACTCAATTTGTCTATAATCTCTAAGTTATGCCGAGCACTCTTGCCAAAACCAATCCCTGGGTCAATAACTATCCTCTCTTCATCAATTCCTGCTTCTTTAGCTATTACTATACTTTCTCTTAAATAAGAGATAATTTCTCCCAGTAAGGAATCATAGTAGGGATTATTCTGCATATCCCCAGGAGTCCCTCTTATATGCATTAATACCAGAGGCACTTTGTACCTAGCCACTACCTGCTTCAACTCAGAATCGAACCTTAGCCCACTTATGTCATTAATCATATCTGCTCCTGCCTCTATAGCCTCTTGAGCTATCTGTGCTTTATAGGTATCGACAGAAACAGGTATTTCGAAAAGCTCCTTTATTTTGCCTATAATAGGAATAATTCTTCTCAGCTCTTCTTCTGTGCCTACTTTTGTTGCTCCCGGTCGGGTAGATTCTCCTCCTACATCGATAAGGTCAGCTCCCTGGCAAACCATTTCCTCTATTCTTACTAGAGCTTTTTTCTCCTGAGTGTATCTACCTCCATCATAAAAAGAGTCAGGAGTAAGGTTCAATATGCCCATTATGGCTACTTTCTTGGCCAGGTCCAACTGCTTATCCCCCAGAGAAAGGATGAATCTTTCCCGTTTAATATTTTTCAAAATTTGTTCCAGTTCGCAAGAAAGGTGAGATAAACTAAATGGCTGCCGTCTTAATTTGGGAATAACTTTATTGTAATGTGCCTCTGTTCCTATAAGCAGGACATCACTCTTAGAAACACCAAAAGAAGCAACCTCTTTCTTAATAGCTGCATCTGCTGAAACCGAAAGCATTTCTTGCTTAAGGAGGTTGGCTGCTTGGGAAGGAATACCTTCTAACTTGATAAGATAAAGGTTGGCTTTCTGAGAAAGGATTCTTTTGCCTTCTCGACTAACCCCTATTTTTTCTAATTCTTCTTCAATTCCCCTTCTGTTTTTTAGATTGAGAACTCGGGGTTTTATGTGCATTTTTCTTCTTAGAGGTTAGTTTTTTTCCACTATTTCTTACCTTCTTATTTACCAGCTCTTCCGCAGTTGTTTTCTTACCTAAAATCTTCTCTATATCATCTGCCTCCAACACTTCCTTTTCTTCCAGAAGTTCGGCTAAATGTATTAATTTACCTTTGTATTTCTTTAATATTCTCAGCGCTGTACCATGGCACTGTTTAATCAAACTCATAATCTCTTTATCAATGTCAAAAGCCATCTCCTCACTATAGTTTTTTTCTTTGAGGAAGTCTCGACCCAGAAAAACTTCGCCATTTCCCTTCCCCAGAGTCATCGGACCCATCTTTTCACTCATTCCGTAATCGCAAACCATCTTTCTTGCTATATGAGTGGCCTGTTCAAGGTCGTTCTGTGCTCCTGTGCTTACTTCTTTAAATATAATTTCCTCACTAGCCCGCCCGGCTAAAAGAACACTCAGCTTATCTAACAATTCTGACTTAGTAGCCAGATACCTATCCTCCAGGGGTAACTGTAGAGTATACCCCAGGGCCACAGAACCACGAGGGATGATGGATACCTTGTGTATGGGGTCAGCATGGGGAAGAATATTCCCTACCAAGGTATGACCGCTTTCATGGTAAGCGATAATCTTCTTTTCTTTTTCCTTCATAACTCTCGATTTCTTCTCTGGGCCGGCAATCACTCTATCTATAGCCTCCTCTAGTTCCTTCATTGCGATTTCGTTCTTATTTCTCCGAGCAGCTAACAATGAAGCCTCATTAACTAAAGTTTCTATATCTGAGCCTACAAATCCAGGAGTTCTTCGCGCAAGAACCTTAATATCTACCTCCTTGGCTACAGGCTTATTTTTGATATAGAGAGCTAAAATAGCCTCTCTTTCTCTTATATCAGGGATATTAACAGTAATTTTACGATCGAATCTCCCTGGTCTAAGAAGAGCCATATCCAGAACATCGGGGCGATTAGTAGCCCCTATAATTATCACCCCTTTGCTAGAGCTAAAACCATCCAGTTCTACCAGCAGTTGATTTAAAGTCTGCTCTTTTTCATCATGACCTCCTCCAATGCCGGCGAACCTCTGTCTTCCCACAGCATCCAGTTCATCAATAAAAATAATGCAGGGAGCATTCTTCCTTCCTTGCTCGAATAGATCTCTTACCCTGGAAGCCCCTACTCCTACAAACATTTCTACAAAATCTGAGCCGCTAATACTAAAGAAAGGCACAGCGGCCTCCCCGGCTACAGCCTTTGCCAGAAGAGTCTTTCCACATCCCGGCGGACCTACCAGAAGTATTCCTTTGGGAATCTTTGCTCCCAATTTCTGAAATTTCTGAGGTGTTTTTAGGAATTCAATTAGCTCTTTGAGTTCCTCTTTGGCTTCTTCTGCCCCAGCCACATCCCTAAAAGTAGTCTTAGCCGCCTTATTGGAAACCATCCTGGCTCTACTCTTACCAAAAGACAGAGCCTTATTCCCGGTAAGACGCATTTGCCTCATAATGTAAATCCAAATCCCAACAAATATGAGAATAGGCAAAAGCCCACCCAAAAGGCCCAACCAGGAAGAACCTTCCGGATAAACCTCAATTTCCACTCCATTTTCTCGCAGAATACTAATCAATTCAGGGTCATCGGGAGCGAAAGTTTGAAATTGAGTTCTTGCATCAAGCATTCCTGTTATCAGATTGCCTTTCATAGTAATTTTGTCAATCTGATTTCTCTCTACCATCGCCATAAACTGACTATAGGAAAGTTTAGTTTCTTCCATTCGGGAAGTGAGCTGGATGAAGTTGAAAAGGGATATGACAACTACAAATATTATAAAAAGAAGAAAAAGGTTTCTGATAAATTTATTATTGTTCTTCTTCTTTTTTAAAGGCTGTTTAGGCAATTTATTATTCATTCTATTTTACTCTCCTCGGAACTTCTTTGTTAGCATTCTATTATAAATACAAAAAAAAGCAAGCAACAAGTGAATCGTATTGCCCAATACGCATCAGGCACGACGCATCACGAATTTTGATTCACTATTCAGCAAAGATATCCTTCGCTATGCGCTATCCGCTAAAGGCCACACGCTATTTTTAATGCATCCTTTCCTAAATAGACAGCCTCGCTTCCTAATTCCTCTTCTATTCTCAGAAGCTGATTGTATTTGCCTACCCTATCAGTTCGTGAACACGAACCTGCCTTGATTTGACCTGTCCCCATGCCTACCGCCAAATCGGCAATAGTAGTATCCTCTGTCTCCCCGGATCGGTGAGAAATAATAGCTGTGTAATTATATCTTTTAGCCATCTCAATAGCTTCAATGGTTTCACTGAGTGTGCCAATTTGATTCAACTTAATAAGAATAGAATTAGCTACCCCAAGGTCTATCCCTTTTTTGAAACGCTGAGTATTGGTTACAAAAAGATCATCCCCCACCAATTGAATTTTCCCTCCCAACCTTTCTGTCAATAGCTTCCACCCATCCCAGTCATCTTCTGCTAATCCGTCTTCTATGGAAAGTATAGGAAAATCGGCTACCAGTTTTTCGTAGAAGGCAACCATCTCCTCAGAATTCATCTTTGACTTTTTTTCAGCTTTTAAGATATAATTCCCCTTCTCATAAAAACTGGAAGCAGCAGGATCCAGAGCCATGGCTACATCTTTCCCTTCCTTGTACCCAGCTCTAATTATGGCTTCCATAATTACCTCTAGTGCCTCTCTGTTGGAAGAAAGGTCAGGAGCGAATCCTCCTTCATCGCCTACTGCTGTACTGTATCCCTTCTCTCTTAAAACCATCTTCAGGGAGTGAAAAGTTTCACAACAAATACGAAGAGCCCGCTCAAAATTAGAGGCTCCTATGGGCATAATCATAAATTCTTGTAAATCCACATTATTGTCAGCGTGTTTCCCCCCATTCAAAACATTCATCATAGGAAGCGGAAGAATCTTTGCCTCTAACCCTCCTAAATATCTATAAAGAGGCAAGCCCAAAGAGTTAGCCGCTGCCTTAGCTACGGCCAAAGAGACCCCTAAAATAGCATTTGCTCCCAATTTCTTTTTATTGGGTGTTCCATCTAGTTCAATTAACAGATTATCAATATGAGTTTGACAGGTAGCATCTTTTCCTTTAATCCTTGCATAGATAACTTCGTTGACGTTTTCTATTGCTTTGCTTACTCCCTTCCCCATCCATCTTTCTCCTCCATCCCTTAGCTCTATCGCCTCGTATTCTCCGGTAGAAGCTCCGGAAGGAACGGCAGCCCTGCCCACAGATTCATCCTCCAATAACACTTCTACTTCTACAGTTGGATTTCCTCGAGAGTCGATAATCTGCCTTCCTCGTACACTCTTAATATTCCTTGACACAGTTAAACCCCCTCTATCCTTATTCTTTCTCCATCTTCCACTTGCTTAAACGCTTCCACCCCTTCTTCCACTTCTCCTAGAACAATTACCTCGCTAGCAGGCCTGATTTCCTCTCCTTCACTGATAGGAGTGGGACCAAAGAAAATACAAAAGGCATTCCCTGGGGACCAAAAAGCTATATCGCCCTTATTCACTATTTTCCTTTTTTCTCCACCCGATAACTTGGCAGAAATTGAAAAATATATCTCATCACCCCAGCGATTAACCGTAGCCTCTAAAGGAAGGGACTTCCGCAGAGTTTCAGCGGCAAGAGAATCATTCAAAAGAGCTATCTTCTCGACTTTCCCCGCTATGATTCTGATTCGCCCCGGCATTATATTCTCCTGAGAATAGATGTGATTCTACCTACCGCCTTGAACAAGTTTGGCCTTGTATTCTTCCATCTTTTTCTTTAATTCTAAAGAAGATAGAGATAATATCTTAACAGCTAAAATAGCTGCATTTTTTGCTCCTGCAGTCCCTATAGCCATGCAGGCTACTGGTACTCCCGCTGGCATCTGAACAATAGAATATAGCGCATCCAATCCCTGTAGATGCGAAGAAGCTAAAGGCACTCCAATAACTGGTACGATGGTATGAGCAGCGATTATTCCTGGCAAATGAGCTGCCCCTCCTGCCCCGGCAATAATTACTTGTATTCCCCGTTTTTCTATATTTTTAGCATAATCTGAAGTGGCATCCGGCATCCGATGAGCAGAGAGGATTTTCATATCATACACAACACCGAAATCATCCAGTACTCCTAAACACTTTTTCATCACTGGAAGATCAGACTTACTACCCATTACCACACTAACCTGAATCTGAGACAATTAATCCTCCTTCTAGTTCATAGTTCAT
>NJBQ01000121.1 GCA_005223095.1 Candidatus Aerophobetes bacterium Ae_b3a | reverse complement strand
TATTGGAATGGCCGAGATCATTAAGCATGTTAATTTAGCAGGAAAAGTTTATGGGAACAGAAGGCGTTAAAACAGCAAAATATCTTGGCTCTGATTTTGTATGGATAGATAGTTTTATGCCCCCTGTTGAAATTAAAAGTGGAAAAACATTTGCCCATACCATAGAATTTGGAGTTCAGGTTAAGGTAAGAATTGCATCTGGATTTATATGGAATGACTTTTGGAATAATTTCGTTGATTCTGTTAAGAAATGCAATCAAGTAGCCGGAAGTTATGGAATTCCCCTGGTTATTGAGCCAAGGGTAGGGGAGGTCATCAGCAATACTGACGCCATGTTGAGGTTAATTGAATTGGTTGGAAGCAAAAATTGTCCCTTTGGTTGCCTCAGTGAAAAAATCTCCTTTGTCTATTCAGGAAAAATCATGAAGTTAAGTCAATCTATAGCATAGACTATATTGGGCAAAGTTTTAGCGTAGCTAAATCTCTGGGGACGAATATGGTCACCGTCTGTCCTGGCCATACACTTTTTGGTCAATCTTTTGAGAATGGCTGGGAGCTATTAAAGAACTAACTTTTCTCAAAGAAAAATTGATAATTTTGGATGGACACAGAGAAAAACCAGGTAGGATTTGGGTAATGTAAGGCAAAGAATAAGGAAAATCCAGGAGTATTAAGTGAGAGTGAAAATATATGGAAGCAAGCAAGAAATGGGCAAAGCCGCTGCTGAGGAAGCAGCAGGGATATTGAAAAGTACAATAAAGGAAAAGGGTGAAGCAGTTTTTGTAGTAGCTACTGGTGTATCTCAATTTGAGTTTTTGGAAAATCTCACAAGTATGTCTTCCATTGATTGGTCGAAGACAACGATGTTTCACTTGGATGAATATATGGACATCCCAGAGACTCATCCAGCAAGTTTCAGAAAGTACTTGAAGGAAAGATTAATTAACAAAGTACATCCTGTAGTTGTCCATTTAATTAAGGGAGATGCCGAAGATCCAGAGTTAGAGTGTGAACGTTTAGATAGAATTATCAGCAAAAAGGAAATCGATGTTGCCTTTGTTGGGATTGGCGAAAATGGACATTTAGCCTTTAACAATCCCCCAGCAAGCTTTGACAACGATAAACCATATCTTATCATTGAACTTGATGAGGCCTGCAGAAGACAACAGCTCGGTGAGGGATGGTTCAGAAGTTTTGATGAGGTGCCTCGCAGGGCAATTTCCATGTCCATCAGGCAAATTATGAAGTCAAAGAATATAATCTGTATTGTTCCAGATAGTCGTAAAGCACAAGCTGTCAAGGATTGCTTTGAGGGCAATATCTCTTCATATCATCCTGCTTCCATACTAAGGAAACACAAAAATGTGTTGTTATTTTTGGATAAGGATTCAGCTAAGCTGCTTAAAAAAGTTGACAACGAGTTTTCATTGTCTTAAAAGGTGTGAATTTAGCGATATAGAGTTGTTGATTTTTCTTTTTTCGAAAGGGGAAGCTAAAAAATAAGGCCAGAAAAGAGGTGAGAGACTAAATAGGTCATTAGCTGGGAAGAAAAACTTTCTAGAGAGAGGTTTCGAAAGATTAATTTCTCTTTTGGGAGCTTTCAGGAAAGAATGACCAATGTTGTTAAGGGAAAAAAGAAAAAGATTAAGGGAGAGTTATGATGAAAAAAAGAACAAGAAGAAAGATGTTGGCGAGTGTTTGCGCTCTTAGCATGCTGTTAGCTTTGCTGATTGGCAGTGGTGTTGGTGAGGCCGCAAAAAAGGTTGAATTGATATTCTGGCTTGGTTATCCAGAGGAAGAGCCTGTTTTTGCAAGAGCAATTAAGGACTATGAGGTTCTTCATCCCGATGTAGAAATTAAGATAGCTAGCTTTCAGGTAAGGGAACAAGAACAAAAGTTGTCTATGGGTCTTCCTGTGGGCAAGGCAGCAGATATGTTTGACAACAATAAACAATTTATGACAAGGTTTATCGAGGCTGGATTTATCCAACCAAGCCCACCTGAGGTAAATAATTTTGGGAAAAGTGCCTCTCCAGTTTTTTATGAAAGGAATTTATTGAGAGGAAACTATTATGGTTTACCCTGGCATACAGGCGGTAAGGTGATGTTCTGGAATAAGACAATGTTTGAGGAAGCAGCTTTGCCCGGTCCACCTGAAACCTGGGGAGACCTGATATATTTCTCCCAGAAGTTAGCTAAATATGACCCAGCGGGCAACCTTACTCGTAGTGGAATCAGCTTGAGACTCTCAGGAGCTGGAAGTGGGGTTGGACAAAAGTTTGGAATCTTTCTGCTTGGAGCTGGAGGAGCATTGATTGAGGAAACGCCGAGTGGTAAGTATCATAATGGATATGATAATGTAGCGGGAAGGGATACATTGCAGTTGCATATTGATCTGGTTCATAAATATCATGTGGATGATTATACGATAAAGCATGACTCAGAAGCCTTTGCTCTGGAGCTAACAGCTATGTTCGAAAGAGAAGGATGGGTAATAGGATATATGAGAGAGCATGCGCCCCAGGTGGATTTTGATACTGCACAAGTGCCCAAGTTCAGACGTAAGGCAACAATATGTGGTGTTAATAACTTATATGTGTCTAATGCCTGTGAATATCCAGAGATAGCCTGGGACTTTCTGCTCTTTGCGGAAAAGCCTGAATATATGAAATATATGTTTCTAGATATAGGCTGGCCTCCTGCTAGAATAGACATTAGTTACGAGGATGTCTATAAGAAAGTTCCTCAATATAGAGCCTTTGTGGAATTTCCTCAAGATATGCTTTTGTGGGATTACCCAGCGATATCGCCATTGGATGAAATAGAGACCAAATTTGCTGAGAGGTTAGTAGCTGCTTTCAGGAGAAGCGATCTGGTGGACAATCCTCAAGGGATAGCCGAGGTAATAGCAGATGCAGCTAAAGAGACAGATGAACTCCTTAAAAAGGCAGGACTATACGGATTAGAGTAATTGGAAAGTAAAGAAGGAGGGCGCTGTCTTATCAGGCAGCGCCCCTTTTTGTTTAGCTTGAAATTTATGCTGTTAATGTCAAAAATGCTATGGCGAAACATAAAAAGGTAAGACTTTAAAACAAATCGCGGAAGGAATTGTGAAGTAATGATGAAAGATTCAAAAATTTCTTCCCTAACAAGGCCCCGGGTTGCCTTTGCTCTATATGTGATAATTCCAATTTTTGCCTTTTTTGTCATTATTCGAGTTTTCCCTATTCTGGGAACATTATTTTTGGGTTTTTTTGACTGGGGATTGATTAGCCCAACTAAACCCTTTATTGGTTTTGAAAATTATACCGCCCTTTTCAACGATTCTCTCTTTATAATAGCCCTGCGAAATACAGGAGTCCTTGCTTTTCTCAGTGTAATAATTACCATGGCTGGAGCCTTTGGCCTGGCACTTATTCTCAATAGAAAGAAGACGATATTTGCCGATATTTATAAACTTATCTATTTTGTTCCCTTTGTCATTTCCTGGGTACCTCTTTCCGTCATCTGGAAATGGATGTATGATCCCAGCTATGGCGTACTAAATTATGTAGTAGGTTTGGTGGGGATACCACCCCAGGGATGGCTTGTAAATCCAAAATTAAGTCTATATTCAGTAATTATACTGATTGTCTGGAGAAGTGTGGGTTTTAACACCATTTTATTTTCTGTAGGATTAAAGAATATCCCCTCAGAATATCTGGAAGCAGGCAGAATTGACGGAGCAGAAAGCATCCCTCTTTTTAGGTATATAACCTTACCCCTTCTTAAGCCCATCATTCTTTATATTTTAATTATGACCAGTATTATCAATTTTGGCATTTTCTCTCCAGTGTATATACTGACAGTGGGCTCTCAGGGAGCACCGGGAAATGCAGTGAGAGTCCTTGTATATGATATTTATGAAAATGCATTTAGATATCTACATATGGGTTATGCTGCGGCGGAATCAACTATACTTTTAATATTGGTAGTCTTTTTGACCTTAATAGAATTCAAATTAATAAAGCCGGAGGCTTAAAAATAAGGAGAGAAGATGACAACTAAAGTAAGAAAGATGGCTGCTATAACTATGGAGTCATTTATTCAAGTTTTTTTAATTATTATAGCGATATTTTTCATCTTTCCCTTTATCTGGATGATTTGTACTGCGCTTAAACCGGCTACAGAGGTATTGTCCTGGCCGCCTATAATATTTCCTAAACGCCCTACTATGGCAAATTTTTTGTATGTGTTTGAAACGGCTCCGTTTGGTCGATACTATTTAAATAGCATATTTGTGTCGGGAGTTTCCACCCTCAGCATATTGATCACCTCCAGTTTAGCCGGGTATGTATTTGCAAAAATTAAGTTCTTTAGTCGAGATATGATATTTTATATTATCTTAGCTACGGCAATACTACCCCTGCAGAGTTATCTTGTCTTGTTTTACATGATGGTAGCTAAAATAGGCGGCATTGATACCTATTGGGGATTAATTTTACCAGGGATGGTAATGAGCTTTGGGATTTTCTTTTTAAGGCAGAATATTTACTCTATTCCAGACGAGTTAATAGATGCAGCCAGGATAGATGGGGCCTCAGAACTGGGTATATATATCCGGATTATTTTGCCTCTTAGTAAATCTGCCTTGGCTGCTATCGCAATTTATGCATTTACGGTTAAATGGGGCCAGCTCATCTGGCCTTTAGTGGTTGTTAGCACCAAGGATAAATTTACTACAGAATTAGGTTTAACAGCGTTTCAACAACGATTTGTAGTTCAATATGGGCCTATTTCAGCTGCAGCGGTGATCTGCACTATTCCTACTCTGGTGGTTTTTATAGTTTTTAATAAACAAATTATCCGAGGATTGACTTTAACCGGACTGAAGGGGTAAGAATAGTTATAAATCAACAAAGTTATCAAAGTGCTGTAGGTATCAGGAAAAGGTTTATCGGGAATTTTAGCGCAATGGCTGAAACAGGAGGGATTCTTAATGAACGGGGAATAGAGGCACCAGTTTTTACAAGTGCCAATATAGAAAGAGGAGAGGAAGCAAATCAAAGATGGCTTAAAAAGTATTGTCCTCGTATCAATCTTAAGGGAAAATAAGAGGGAATTAAATAGGTAAATAGGATTTAGGAAGGAATCAAAAATGATTCTTGAAGGTCATATGCCAGACAGGCCTGAAATGCAAAGGATAGAGGTTGTTAACGGCAAAATTACTTCGATTAATCAAATTAAATCAACTCCAGATAATGAACGAAATTGGATTTCCTTTGGATTAGTTGATATTCAAATCAACGGATTTGGCGGTTATGATATTAACTCTGCAGAGATTAGTTCTGAGAAAGTGGAATTAATAGTAAAATGCCTGTGGAAAAGAGGGGTGACTTTTTGCTGTCCAACAATAGTCTCAGGAACTTTTAAGCATATGGCCAACTCAATTAAGGCTGTCAGAGATGTCATAGATTCCTCCTCTCTGGTTTCTAAAAGCATTCTGGGGATTCATTTAGAAGGTCCTTATCTTTCCTCAGAGGAAGGTCCCAGGGGGGCTCACGATCCTAAGGTTCTGCGAAATCCTGATTGGGAGGAATTTCAAAGGTTTCAGGAAATTGCCAACGGTAATATAGGGTTGATAACTCTGGCGCCTGAATTACCTGCTGCTATTTCTTTCATTGAGAAAGTGGTTGCAAGCGGTATAAACGTAGCCATTGGACATACTGGAGCATCTGCCAAAGATATACTAAAGGCTACTTGGGCAGGAGCATCCTTATCTACTCATTTAGGAAATGCGGCTCATTATTTGCTACCTCGACACCCTAACTACATCTGGGAGCAGTTAGCTAATGATGAACTATGGGCCAGTTTTATAGCCGATGGCCACCATCTACCTCCTTCTACCTTAAAATGTTTTATTAAATCAAAGGGAGTTTCTAAGAGCATCCTGGTGAGCGATGCAGTGTACCTGGCTGGTCAAAAACCAGGGATTTATCAACGAACACATCATAAGGTTGAATTAACCCCGGATGGCAAGATTCAGATCGTAGGCTCGCCCTATTTGGCCGGATCTGCCTTAGAGCTCTATAAAGGAGTACAAAATGTTGTTAATATGAGCGGCTGCAGCCTGGAGGATGCTCTTAAAATGGCATCGCGCAATCCTCTCAAGTTCCTTACCCGAAATGATGAGGCAGGTACAATAGATATCGGAACCCAGGCTAACCTGTTTTGTTTTCAGTGGGATACAGATAGGAAACAGATGAAAATTCTAGAAACAATTGTTGAAGGAAATAAGGTAAGTCAGAGCCTATGATTATGAT
>NJBQ01000120.1 GCA_005223095.1 Candidatus Aerophobetes bacterium Ae_b3a | reverse complement strand
CCCTGAATCTTCTGTCTGACTTCCTCACCAGCATTCACCAAAGCTTGAAAGACATTCATAAAACGGTCTTCACCCTTCACCAAACCCACTTTCGTTAACATTGATCTCTCCTTTGTTATGGTGGTACATGATCTGCCCCCGATAATAGTACCACTTGTTAAGTTAGAGTCAACGAAATAATAGTCTCGGGAGAGGTGGTCGGTAATTTAAGGCACTATGGGGTCGTATTATCCCAACCAGATCGACAAGTGCTGAGATTTGGCTATTTGATTATGGAGGAAAACAAAAGGCGAAAATATATTGGGGAGACCGATAGTTTCTTAGAAGTTGTCACTGAAAGACGGAGAAGTATTGCTCGAAAAATCGCGCCTTGTCCACTTTCAGTGCAATTTCGTGCATTGCATCCGAATCACTCGGTTTCCAGTAGGTGAACCCCTTCAGTTTATCACTGATGAGTTCTATTCCTACATTTCCCTTCTCGAAAACGCAGACTTGATCATCAAAAATGGTTGCTGCTGCTAGTGGATCATGAAAGGTAATCCTTTTTGCCTGGTCAAACCAGACCTCAGCGAAGTCAACTAGAGGTTGAAGTAGGCCAAATCGAAACTCCTCTCTGATCTGCTTAGCATCCATACTAACCTGGCAGGTTACATCCAAACCAACAGATCGGTGCACATGAACAGTTGTCCCATATACGATGGCCGTGGCATGAGGATCACCAATGGCGTTCCATTCAAGAGGACCAACTCCGGGCAAGCAACTGGTAAATACTCCGCACATCATTACCAGACCCTTTAAGAGAGAAGGAATCTCTGGATCTATTCTAAAGAGAAGTCCTATGTTAGTCAGTGGGCCAATTGTCAAAAGAGTAATCTCTCCCGGATGTCTATGAATGGTCTGCCTCAAAAATTCTATTGCTTCCCCACGTGGAAATCTCTTCTTATGACTCCATTTCTTTAGGACTACCGCCTGGGGTGTGAGATTCTGTTTCTGAGGAACGAGAATTGGTTCTTCAGATCCGGGCAAGATTGGGATGTTTTTGCCCGCAGCTTTACAAAGAATGCTTGCCAACATTGCTCGTTTGTCTGCTTGGCCAGTGACGGTGGTAATACCAAGTAATTCGCATTCAGGCTGAGCAAGTAGATACGCTAAACAAAGAGCATCATCGATATCGGACCCAATGTCCGTATCCAGCAGGATTTTTGTTGCCATTGTAACCTCCTGGTATTATCTTTACCATTTTCTCCTCAAATTTTCGAAAAGATATAATCCCTCTTTTCCCGGAGCAACTATATCCAGCCAGCCGTCTGCATTGATATCACCAAAACCAAGACCATGTCCGCTCGGCTTATCCATAAGGATGCCGTGCAATTTCATGTCAATTTCGGTAGCATCATGTTGGCCATTGTTCTTCCTGACCTTTGCCAAAAAACAAAAACCCATTTTCTCTATTTGAGAAAACGGGTTTATCCAATAACAACCTTTGTACGACATTTACTTTTGACTGGAAGGTTTTGATTTTTTCCCTCCTTGTCGTTCCGAATAATCTTTCTTTTGGCTTACCTCCCCATATGGATGACCTCACTTATGTCATAGGTAGGATTATAGTAAATTTATAGCATTTTGTCAAATCGAATAAGACATATAAGCAGTGCTTCTTTTGTTGACCTCCAAACTTTTTCAAGTTGTTTTATTTCCTGACCGTAAAGGCAGTACCAATAAGGATTTAGGGCAGTGTCCGATGTCCGGATACTTTTTTTGTCTCTTGGGGAAGTCCTGGACGAAGTCTGCAGTGTTGGTTAACCGAAGGGCGCGGAGATCTACGAGGAGAGGCTTACAGGACCTGAAATAGGTATGCTTAAGGGTGTGGCATCAGAGAAAGAGATCTATCTTTGTTCGCTACTTATCGGAAATCGCACGGTTTTACCTGTAGATTCATCAGTTAGAGTAAACCTCCCACCTTTGGTGATTTGGAGCTGTTCATTTGCATTTAACAGCTCAATGCCGTAAATTCTTCCGTCCGGGGACATATCAACGTTTACTTCGTCACTTATACGGATAGTCTCAACTTCTGCTGCTTTTTCTCTAAGTCTTATATATGCAATGTTATATCGGGAATCGTAACTTACTTTCAAGTCTCACCTCCTAGAAGTATTTTACTACGACACTAATTACAATAAAGTTTGCGGCTTCTTCGACGCCATATACTTCTATCTGTTTTGTCTTATATTCTTTACCTCTCCATACTCCATCGAACACGAAATTGCGTCTGAATCCACTTCGTCCAAACTTTGCCGGAAATCTTTCTCCTGTCTCTACCGTCTTCATTACTTGATTCTCACTTGCTCCACGCTCCCGCATTCGCTCTCTAGCATGGGGATGCACTTTTACCGTCATTGTAATTCTTCTTTCATATCGCATGCTTGAGATATATCGATAAATCCGTTCAATCGAAATCGTAGTTTGACCGTTTTGATTTTCCCCTCCTGTCGTTTGGAATGATCTCTCTTTTCGCTTACCTCCCCAGATGGATGATCTCACTCATGTCATATGTGCGTAGTGTAGCATTTTTCTGGCTTTTTATCAAATCGAATAAGAGAGATTCCCTTATAATCGAAAGTTTCGAATTAATCTTGGTAATGATGTTATTTTGAGTAGGTAGTGATTTTCTTCGTCATTGCCTCCAGTCAAACATACCTAGTTATTTACATATATAACTTCACAGATTCTCCCCTGCTCGCTTCCAATCCTCCCCAAATCGTCAAGTGTCTGCATGGGAGTGTTATTGACGTACAAAGCAAAGGCCAATTGGCGACCTTTTGCAGTGGTTATATACCCAGCCAGACCTTTGGCTATCATAATCGGTCTGTCGTTCATTAGGTTTCCCGATATGAGTGTACCGGTCTTGGCAAAAACCTTACCGCGTGCTGCGTTATCTGGTGTGGCAAAATGAGTCAGGGAACCATCCACACCCAGAATGGGAAGGGCGTTATAGAGATACTGGAAGTGGGGGCTTTTGTGCATGAAGCTCAAAAGCTGAACCACTGCGCTCGGGCTGATAAGATCGGCCCTATCCCCGCCGGCGCCGTCACTTATGGATATGGCTTCGGTCTCTATCCCCATCTTTCTGAAAATATCACCTTCTATAGATAAGCCTTCTTCAAGAGTCTTCTTGCCATTTTCAACTGCGATAAGAATCGGTGTCATATCCGCGCCAAGGTTGTGGCTGACCTTGAGGATAAGTTTTACTAACTCCTTATAAGGGGGTGACAATAATAGCGCTATACGCTCAGTCTCTTTATAGGTCCCACTTTCTGGTAATTTATTCGATGGATTAATTCCTAGAGGTGCTGCTTCGACCTCAATGCCTGTTCTCTCAAGCGCTTCGATAAGAAGGGTCCGGGCAAAGGAAGCCGCATCTTCAATCCCATAAACACGGATTACAGGCTGATACCCCTCGGGTACCTCACCACGTAATATTATACGGCCCGGGGAGGTAGAAGTAATTTCGATCTGAGGCTCTTTATTGGAAGAAACAGTATCTACCTTGGCCTCTACCTGACAGGCAATGGTTCGGGGCCCATAGTCAACCGACGCCTTCTCAGCGAGCTTGGCCGCTCTTATAGTAAAATCGATAATATTGTCGTTTATTACTGTAGGGGTTCTTGTTATACCTGCCGGTGAGGTTATTGTTTCAAAAAGACGGTTATCAATGATGACATCTCCCTTGACATGCTTGATACCTGAGGCAGCTACTTGTCTTGCCAGCTCATTCAAGCCGGCAAGCGGATCAGCTTCTGTCAATATGGCTTCAAATATTCCGTCCATACCGGCATCTGTATGGTCCATATTGGCATAGGCGATTCTCCCATCGGGGGTAGTGCGGCCGTCCATGGTAAGATCAGCACTGGCCACAAGTATCAGATCTCCATCTAATGTGCCTTAAGAATCAACCTTCCCCCTGCGATATATTGGTGTTTGGAAGCGGTAATCTGGCCCGAAATTATCAAGTCCTGCGCTCAGAGTAAAGAGTTTAGTGGTAGAAGCAGGGACAAAGAGTTTATCCATATTAAGCTGATAAATGACTTCGCCTGATTCAAGGTCTTTTACCAGAATACCCCAGTAGGAGTTCTTATATAGTGGATCGTTTATGATCTTCAAAATACCTTGCGGAAGCCCATTCTCTGCTAATAAAGAACCCGACTGCATCAAAATAAATCCTGCTGCCAAAATTATGACCAATGATATTGCCATTATTCTACGCATATCTAACCTCGCTTGCTTTGTTTTTCTTCCCAGTACGAGGCCCGGCTGGGTGAAGTGACAGGTTACGTCATTACAGTCTGACCCGCCGGTTTACTGATCTTCTGTTTTTCCTCTTCCCCGCAGCACCATTCCTCCGCGTCTTCCTGTCAGCCTCTGATTTTCGATAGTCACGACACCGTTTACCAACAAGTGTACGATCCCCTCGGCATAGGCATTAGGTTCTTCATAGGTTGACTTGTCTGTCAATGTGTTCAGATCCAATACCACAATATCTGCGAAGGCTCCTTCCTCGATCTTTCCCCTGCCCTTCAGACCCAACTTCTCCGCCGGCAAGTAGGTCATGGAGCGAATCGCGTCATTGAATCTCATAAGTTCTTCATCTATGGCAAAAACCTTGAGCTTTCTCGCAAAGGCACCAAAGTACCGGGGATGAGCGCCTCCGGAGATTCCCTCTGGCCAGGTCATGCCGTCCGAAGACGTGAAGACATAATGATTCGGCATAAAGTCCCTCATGGTTTGCTCGTTTAGGGCAAAAATGATACCGGCTATTGCGTGGTCGCACACAAGGTCTGCATAGCATTCGGCAGAATCCTTGCCTTCCAGCGCGGCTATCTCCTTCAACGTTTTTCCTTGGTATGTGGGTTCGTCGGCGAGCACGAGCTTGATTTTCTCCGGAGGAATATCGGTGAAAATTTCTTGGATGAAATCCTTTATTTCTTCCCTTCCTTCTTCTGTCTTATAATCGTCGGCGATGCCGCCCTCTGGCTTCTTGAATCTTGCGGGGAGAAGGATGGAAATCTCAGTAAAACCGGCGGTGTACGGATAACTGTCGGCAGTTATATCGAGTCCTTCCCGGCGTGCCTCCTTGATAAGCCCGAGTATTTGGGATGCCTTCACACCACCGAAGGGGGCCGCAAGCTTCAGATGAGAAATCTGGACCGGAACCCCGGCTTTTCTCCCAATTTCAATGGCCTCCCTGATGGATTCCAGCAGAGCGATCCTGCCGTCTTCCAGTACCATTCCTGACTCATCCCGCATATGTGTGGCATAGATGCCGCCGTACTTTTCGACGATTTTTGCCAGCTCGATAAGCTCCTCAGTCCTCGCGGCGATTCCAGGTGAATAGGCGAGCCCTGTACTCATGCCGCAAGCGCCTTTCTTCATTTCTTCCTCGAGTCTTGCCTTTAGTTGCCCGAGCTGTTTTGAGTTCAATTCTCCGGGCTGATTCTCCGGCCCGAACAGTTCCTGTCGGAGCTTACCGTGCGGAACAAGATGCATCACATTGGTCCCGAAGTTCATTGATTCAATCATTGCAAACCACCTGTCCATGTCGCTAATGCCATTGCCGCAGTTGCCCGTGACCACTGTGGTTACACCCTGGTAAAGGGCGTTGAAATTTCCCTTCAGATTCTCCTTCATCGCTGGAGTAAAATCAAATCCTTCACCGGAGGCGATCATATCCAAGAGCACATCGGAATGTTCATGGATATCGATAAAGCCTGGTGTGACGATGAATCCGCTGGCATCAAGAGTCTTGTTTGCCTCTCCGGAAAGGATTCGGATTGCGGCTATCTTATCGTTCTTAATGCCTATGTCCGCGACGTAGGGTGGCTTCAATGTGCCGTCGTAGATGGTTCCACCCTTGATCAGTACGTCATAGGACTTCTCACTCGTGGAAAGAGCGGTCTGGGGGCCGCATATCAGAAATATTATAAACGTAAAGACCAACAGTCCTCGTTGAACAGAGAGAAATCCTCCAAACCTTCTTTTCTCTCGAATTTTGATGATTTCATGTGTCTTTAACATCCTTTTTCTCCTAACCAAAAGCTTGGTGGTGCCGGATTGACCGCTTATCCCTTCTAAATCATGACTTCTTATACAGGCTTCCCCAGAGCTGAATCTGTTCTTCCCCGTTGACCGTCACGACCTGCACCGCGCCACCCTTGTCTCTACCCAATGCGCAAATCTTGGCCACAGTATCGTTGATTGGCTCCAAAACCAGTAACAACGAGTTGCCTTGAATTGTGCAGCCCAGCACAAGTATTCCGTCTTTCACGGCTA
>NJBQ01000029.1 GCA_005223095.1 Candidatus Aerophobetes bacterium Ae_b3a | reverse complement strand
AACTAGGATGATGAGGAAAACCTATTGCTATAACTCTTGATATGTGTGGCATGCCAAAAGCTTACATACAGCGACTCAATCTGTCAATAATAATAGGCGCTGTCCCTATTTTTTCTATTTTTTTCCTGTCCTGCCATCTTGAATTCAGATAGTATTTTTTCTACACATAACGACCGAGCTAACCGGGCGCGATCTTTTGTGCTCCGGTTGAACGCCTTGTTATGTACTTTTTCTAATAGGAATCAAGTTTTTCCTTAGCAATTTCCTTAAATTTTTTATTCAGTTTTTCTTTAAAATATCTTCCTACTTCGTTAAATACTTTGAGTAACTCTGGAAATGTTTTTTCGCCTCCAATAAAATCCCAGTATTCATCTCCAACAAGAAAGTCATTAGGAGCATCCATCATCCCAACTTCTGTAAATCGGTGATATGGCTGAGGATGGTAAGGGTTATAAGGGAAAGCTAAAAAAACATTTATATCTAATCTTTTCCGTGCTACCCACTCCAATAATTTGGTTTTACTTTTTTCGAAGACATCAATATTGGGTTTTACGGTTTTAATCTCAAAATAATATTCTTTTCCGCTTCTTTTCATATAAAAATCAGCAATATTACCAGATTTTTGGAATTTTCCATTTCCAGCCGAAGCATTCAAGACTTCTCGTTTTTCTTTTTCTATATCCGCCTGTAATTCTCCATTCCTAAGTTTTGCCACAATATTACTAATAACAGATTTTTGGTCTTTAGAAATTACTCCGCCAACGCCGTAGTTTCTAAAACACTCTTCCGATGTTTCAGAAGCTATTATTACAGAAACATCTTCATAAATTGACATACCAAGGGTTGTAGCCATTGAGTGGATAAAAGAATAAGCAGCTATTTTTTCATTGTCTTGAATAAGTCGTGCTAAAAATGGCATTGAAGTTGTTTCTCTACCATAGGATATTAGTTTATTTTCAATTTTTTGGGAGAGAAGGTCTTTTATCTTTTGTTCTTGGTTTCGTGATAAAGCCATTCTTATTTTTCCTTCATATGAAATATAGTTTCTGCATATGCTGATCTATCTTTTCCTGCTCTATTCAATACTGGACGTTTAAACTGTTTGACAATCTTCATGATAGCTAACTCGACAATTTTGTAAATAGGGGCAGCGCCCATTTATTGATTCTTACTTGTGGGACAATATACCCATATCTTCAAGAAGTTTCTCTGAGTATAATCTTTAGGACACCCCAGAGGTCGCCTTAAACCATCTTTGTTTTTAGAAACACATTCCTGATAATTTCCCCTTTAAGTAGGATGATGAGGAAAACCTATTGCTACAACTCTTGATATGCGTGGCATGCCAGAAGTTCGCAACAATGAATCAATCCGTTAACAATAATAGAAGTTATCTCTATTTATATATTTATTAAGCTATAAAGTCATGCAAATTGGCACAGATCGGTGAGGAAAGGAAATCAGTTAGCAGCTTTGACATTTCCAAATAATTGAAATACAATCTATTCATTATGGTAAGACATTTAATGATAGGAATTCAGGTGGTGAGGTATGTTATGTTTCCTGCAGCAATAAAAGATAAAGAGCTTTGTGAAATTAAGAAAGTGTTGTCTATATGAGTGCTGGATTTCAAAACATTTAGTGGGAGGTTTGAGATGGAACAGGAATTAACAATGAAAAACAAGAAAGAGGATATACTCAAGCAATATAAAGAATTGCTGGCTAAGTACAAAGAGAAAGAAGGGGTTGCTAAAGATATAGACAAAGAGACTGAAAAGGCAGTTCCCAGGACCCTAGCGGAAAACACATCAGACTATACAGTAGAAAATATTGTCAAAGGACTGGCTAATCTTAAATTGGATTTGAGTAAGACACTAACTGATTTATCAGATAAGCTCATAGCAGAAGTAAATAAACTAGACGAAGTCCAGCAAGAAATTGCTGCAGAGACCAAGAATCTCGAAGAGATTTATGACATCAAAGTTGCTGCCGAAACGATGGTCACCTTCATCCAAATAAATGAAGAGAAAAAGAAAGCTTTTGAAGAAGAGATGGCAATCATAAGGGGGCAGTGGGAAAAAGAACAAAAAGAGCATGAACTGGCTGTGAAAGAAAGAGATGCAAATCTTAAAAAAGGGAAAGAAAGGGAAACAGAAGAGTATGCTTACGATTTAGCTCTATCAAGAAAGAAAGACAAAGATGCTTATGAAGCGGAGAGAGTCGTCTTGAAGAAAGCTCTCAAAGAAGAAAGAGAAGCTCAAGAGAATAAACTAGGTGAAAGAGAAGCTGCTGTGGCTGCTCAAGAAGCAGAAATAGCAGAATTGAGAGCTAAGGCTGAAGCTTTCCCGGCTGAGCTTGCAAAAGCAGTTGAAAAGGCTGAAAAAGAAACCACTGCCCTAATCGAAGGACAGGCTAAGCAAAAAGCAGAACTATTAGCCAAGGAGGTTGAAGGAAAAGAAAAGGTTGCTGACCTCAGGATCAAGACTCTTGAGGCCACTATAGTAAAGCAAACAATTCAAATCGAATCCCTAAGTAAACAATTGAATAATGCTACATCCCAGGCACAGAATATTGCAGTTAAGGTTATTGAAGGAGCTTCGGGAGTTAAGGCCCTTTCAGCCGTTAATGAAATCGCTCTCGAACAGGCAAAAAATGTAGGTGCCAAGAAGTGACATCGTCTCCACTCATAAAAGGATGGGGCTTACGAAGAAAGTTTGCAGCAGAATATTTGAATATCAAGACCTGCCCCCCTTTTTCTGGAAATTGCATGTAGTGCATCAATCCGTCAATAATAAAAGTGAATCACGTTTTCTTTTGTCTTGCCAGCCACTCCTTGAGGTGCCTTTGCTTCCAGATGACCATAGGATGTTTTTCTAAATCTGTACTGTCCAATAGATCACCAAAAAGAATCTCTGGTCTAAAATCTGCCTCAAAAAATCTATTGATATATTCCGATTCATCTGAAGTAAAATCAAACATATCCCTTAAAAACGGTCTGACAGTTTCAATCATATCTCCAGCCTTCAATCTCTCGTCTTTTCTGAGTAAAGGGAGAAGCTTCCTCTTTATATCTTGCTCTGTAATTCCTTCAATATCATTAGCATGGTATTCCCGGAAATCCCTTCTGGCCAGACAACCAAAGAAGATAAATATCTTTTTTAAAAGGGTCTTATCGAGTTTAACTCTCTCTCGTTGAAGTGTATAGATATCATAAAGATCCCGAGGCGCAAGGCGATCCACTAGTGCCAGTATTTTGCCCGCAAAAAGTTCGGGACCCTTTAAGGTATTTAACCCTAGATCTGATTCCTCAAAGGGACTCAAAAACCTTCTTTTCTCTACTCCTAATAAGGACAAGCGTTGAAGGAAATTTATTTCGACCTTGATGCGGTCAATGTTTCCAGAGGAATTGATATAACCTAAGAAGTATTTTTCTAAACCATATTCAGTCTGAGCTTCATAGTCGTAACCTTTGAATCTAAATATAGCACGTAGCGATTCATCTATTCTAGGCCTTTCTTTATCCTTTTCCTCTTTTTCAAGCCCAGCAATAAAGTTAAAGTCAAGATCTATGGATAATCGGGGATACCTGAAATAGAGAAAGTTTACCGCTGTGCCTCCTTTTAAGACGAGTCCCTCTTTCAGTTCGGGATGGCGATTTATCTCTTTTGATAGATTCTCAAGCCGATAGGCTTTCTCTAGTGTATCCCGCTGAAAATTGGTTTTTTTAGAAAAGCTTTCAAAGTATTCTTTAGCACCTTGGATACCTCTGTCCACTTAATACTCCCCGAGTAAGCTTTTCAGTCGCACCGGGATCATCAAGCCCCATTCCTTATTTAGTTTCGCTTCTTCCCTCTCATCACTAAGGTAATTTATTCTTGCTCCCAGATGAACTTTTATTTCTTTTTCATAATTCCCTGGAAAGCCCCACCTCTTTTCAAAATAAGAAAGAAGAAAACCGATCTTGGCATATAGAATATTTTTATTGAATCTTGCAAGATACTCTATTATCCGGTCAAAGTTGATGGAAGGAAAGAGCTCAACACTCTTAAAGTATTCCTCCAAACCACCAACATATTTAAGTCCATTCATTCCATCTACCAGAGTTCGTTCTCGGTCTGTCACCGGGATCTTCAGACCTTCCCTCAATATTGTTTCTATACCAAAATCGGTATTCCCTTTTACCGCGTGATATTCCATGCCTTGGAATTCAAACGACCGAAAGTGTCTTTGGGTGATTATATAGACTATCCTGAAGGGAGAGTAACTGGCGCCATGTAATTCCAAAGCAGAATGATAACCTATTACCCCACCCGGAGAGAATTTTGCTGCGATAAGAAACTTGTCGGGCACATACTCCTCTTTGCTGCTCTCTTGAGGTGTTATATAGTAAAGCCCTCTTCCCCCTACCGAACCCAGGTATCCTGCTCTAAGTAAGTCATTTAATCTTTTTCGCAGGTATCCTTCGCTATGTTTGTCCTCTTTGAACTTCTCCATAACGTCAGAAAAATTAAATACCTTTTCTTTGTAGAAGGCTCGATATAGTTTGGGAAGAGACATTATTTACCTCTTCTATGCATTTTTATACTATTTATTAGTATAAATTTGGAATGAATACGGAAATTGTCCTACGTTGTTATTGACAATTATTACCATCTATTAGTATAATACAGCAATTTATCCGTAAAGTCAAAGAAATGTTGTGCTTGCCTACAATTGATATTATCAAATAGGGACAGCGCCCATTTATTGATTCTTACTTGTGGGACAATATACCCATATCTTCGAAAAGTTTCCTGGGGTGTAATTTCCAGGACACCTGAGACGTTGCCTTAAGCCAGCTTGGTCTTCAGAAACACATTTCTGATAATTTCCCCTTTACGTAGGATGGTGAGGAAAACCTATTGTTACCGGTCTTAATACCCGTGGCATGCCGAAGACTTGCATACAGCGACTCAATCTGTCAATAATAATAGGGGCTGTGCCTATTTTTCTGATGGTGAGCAATTGTGTAATGTCCTATTTTTTCATCTAAGATAGCGCAATTTATGGGTAATGGCAAGTTGTTTTTGGGGCTATGATGCTGGTTTGATGGTATCGGAACACTATGGGTTGGTTAGATTTTGATGCAGCTAGTAAAGGAGCTCGTATTTGCTCTTTATTCATTATCAGGCGGCTTATTACCTCTTTAAACAAAGGTACCCAAATTGACCCCTCTATGGCCGTATTTCGCATATTGGAGGCAATAGACTGATCCGAGGTTCGGTTTAGGGAAGATATTGGTTGTTTTTTCATCTCACTTTGGACTTTCCTAGGAATCTTCCCCTACCCTATTTTAGTTGTACGAACTTTCTGTGGGTTGAGAAATGTGATAATTAAAGTGGAGTCACTGCACGACATAGTGTGATGAGTGGGAATCGAATTGTGTGAGGTCTTTGGTTCGAGTCCTACCCGGGTTGGTGTACGACATTTTCATTTTGCAGAAAGGGTGACATAACTACTTTGCATTGGCAGAAAAGCGTGGAACTATTGACAAAATTCTAGGCTTTACTATAATGTACTCAAATCGTAAATTCAATTATTGAACTTACGAAATAGCTTTTGGATAATAAAATACAAATAATTAGTTGACAAAAGAATCGTTTCTTCCTATACTGACATTTCTCTTAAATAGAGAATCTCGTCAATGACCATTGACTTCTCTAAGGTAACTTTTCTTAAACTAAAAGCTAAAAAACTTGGCTACGTGGCTCTTACCAAGAGAACTTTCAAGCACGTCACTGAAGAAAAAGAGAGAGAACACGTTAAACATAATGAACAGCTTCTTAAGGAAACCCTCCAGAATCCCGATTATATTAAAGAAGATAAAGAAGATCCCAATGTCTATTTTTATATTAAAAAGACTCAAAAATACTACCTAGAGCCAGATATTACCACCGTGAATGTAAGAAGATTTCGCTATTTCACTGTTCTTGTCGACAAAAACCGTCTATTTATTATTACTATGTACCCTTGTTCAAAAATACTAGGAGGTAAACAAGTATGGCCACACCAAAACCAAAACTGAATTATGATAACGAGGCGGATGTTTTATATGTTTCGTTTGGGACCGGCGAACCTTCCTATTGTGACCCTTTAAGTAACTTTTTACTTCTTGAATTGGGAATGTTTACTAACCAACCTACCGGTTTTAGGGTAATCCAACCACGGAAGAGGGATATTGAAAAAATAGTAGTCAGAATACAAAAAACCGTTCATCGGAGAATAACAGAAGGAACACAGCAAAGAAAAGAATCTATAAGAAGAACATTGGCACAAGTACAAAAAACCAAGGATTTAATAAAAGTCGCTTAGAATACTTATGCTATGAGCTGCCTTTCCGTAATACCTCAACCTTATTCAATTAAAATAAATAGAGACAGCGCCTATTTATTAATTCTTACTTGCGGGGCAATATACCCATATCTTCAAGAAGTTTCTTCGAGTGTAATCTCCAGGACACCTGAGACGTTGCCTTAAAGCATCTTTGTCTTCAGAAACACATTCCTGATAATTTCTCCTTTAAGTAAGATGATAAGGAAAACCTATTGCTACAACTCTTGATCTTGATATGCGTGGCATACCAAGAGCTTGCATACAGCGACTCAATCTGTCAATAATAATAAGCGCTGTCCCTATTTTTCCAAAGGTCTGACCCCTTAAGTAAGTTTTATTCATACCTATTTTCGAAGTTAAGATAGACTATATCCTGTTGAAAAAATCCTGTAACCTAATAGGTCCCGCTAGTTTTTTTTGTCAATAAATAACGTCCCATCGTCGTTGGCTTGCTTTACGTTGACATACCACTTAACAAGGGTTATCAAGCCGTTGTTAATTTCAATCCCTACGATACATCGGGGATGGACACAACTACCAGTATTGAAGTACGGCGCTTTTCCGGGAACAGGATATACAGAACGATGAGTATGTCCTGCAATAAGCATTTGTTTATTTTCAATTACCCATTTTTTCAGTTTTTTCTCAATTTTGTTACGCTTTTTGAAGTTTTTTGCTGGACTAGTAGGATCTTTGACTCCACATAATTGGAGAAATCTCCAGAAATTTCTAACAAAAAACCTAACAAACCGCCATGTGACATCATTTATGAAGTTTGCTTGATGTCCATGAACTAAGAAGATAGTATGATCCGTTTCTAGGTACTGTAGTTGTAATCCCTCGTATACTTTAATATCTTGAAATAACGGCTTATAAGTATGATCCCGTTCGTCGTAATATTGGAATAAGTTTTTCTGGCATTCCGTGGGGTTCCTCCATCTACTATTATGGTTTCCCCAGATAAGATATAGGCGTCCTTGCTTGTAGAATTCGCTCAAGATCCAGAATATGTGGCTATGTGCTTCCTTAACATCGTCGAATTGGCTATTTTCCCATAACTCATCACCATCACCAACCTCTATATAGGTGAATTCCTTGTCGTTGTAGTAGTTTAGGGCATGGAAAAAAACATTTTCATTATGTGCAAAATCATCGGCCCAACTTCCATCACCCCGGTGACAGTCACTGAAGAGAATAAATTTATCGGAGTTATCAAAAGTGATTTTCTTAGCATTCTCGTATACTTCTTTCAAACGCTTACTAGTTTTGGTGGACACAATCAAACTCCTTACGGAAATCAAGTTATAGAAATATGTATGAGACTTGTTCGAGATCGCTTGGTCGAAGAGTTCCCCACCTTGTTTTCGCAGGCCGTAAATTCTCCTCCAATGTGAATGAAGCCTGACTTGAGCGGCTGTCTTTTTATGTCTGTGCTTAAGATAGCATTCATAGTGGCCCAGGGTGTTTTGCTGCTGGTTTTGACCGGGTTACTCTCTAGTGCTTTTGTCGTGAGTTCTCAGTAGTATCAGGGACGAAGTTCGTAAAGCAGTTTCTCTTTGCGCCGATCTTAAAGGTCATTTGGACTTCAAAGACATCTTGTGAGAAACACCTTTTATTGACATCTATCCTTATTGTCTGCTTTTCGCCTCATACCTCCCTTTGCCCGTGCACAGAGTCTATAACGCCACCTATTTGTACGGTTCCTTGCCTTCAAACATTATTTAATCCAGCATCCGCGGCCTCCTCGTCATTTCCTCTTTCTGTTATTTCATCAACAAGGAATAGGATAACTTCCTTGAATATCTTAATACTGGTATCTCTGGTTAAAGTTTTGGCATCAAAGGAAGGGTAGCGGTCGATTTTCTCAGAGGATATCTTTATTCCCGGGATTTGGTTGAGTTTTTCCCTGACAAGATTTCTTACTTTTTCATCTATTCCTTTAGCTTTCCATGCTCCGAAATTGACGCAAATTCTGCCGTCCGAGTAGACTGCGAACAGTGAAATTCTTTCATCCCCTCTCTTTTTATAAAAGGTGAAGGAGCCGGTGACGGTTCCCCTGCCCCATAGTACCTCGTCGGCTCGATCTTCGGAGAATCTGTAAAGATCTTCCATGACATCTACTAATGGCTCCTTACACCTGCTCTTGGCATGCGCAAAGAATTTCTCGAAATCCCAAAGAGAGAGTTGTGATATGGCTTTTGGAGCATACCCGAACAGCGAGGGAACAAATATCTCTCGTTTGTTGGTCTCCTGGAAACGCCTCACCTGCAAAAGAAATATATCGAACGTACTAAAAGAGTTAAGAAATATTACCGTTTCTCTTAAAGGCTCCACAACCTCGTCGATCCCGATTATGAGTCTAATTCTTCCTTCGCGAAGATTTCTCTCCAAATTCGATTTGAAATCCTCTGCCGGAAATCTTTCTCCTTGTTCAGGAACACTTTCTCTAGCTAACTTTGGGATTATCTCACGGAGCTTTTTTCCTTGGTATTGAGAACGTAGCCTGTTTGAGCTTAGATATTCATTAGCGATTCTCTCAATATCCTCGGCGGTCCATTTTAAAATATATGATGCGTATTCTACTATTTGCCCGATTACTGCCCGATGAGCCTGGTAGCTGCGAGCTAATTTCGTCTCCACTATAGTTAGAATTCCAGCGGCATCGACGTACATAAGGTCAATTACTGCGCCTTGGGGCAGGGAAACTTCCCGGCCGATAGCTAGGAGGGGCGGTGACTCCGGATCTATTTCCTTTAGCGGAATTAATTCTGGAAATTTTTCCAGACAATTTTGTAAATCGGTTTCTACCACGAACTTTCTTCCCTCTACCGGTGTTCGTTTGTCACCTTCGACTACCAGTATGTGTGGCATCTTTGTATCGCTCCAGATTTCTGATGATAGCAAGGTTTATCCAAAAGACGCATGGACATTGTTGATTTTCCCGGAAATCTGTTAGCCAATATGAGGACTGCCAGGAATTTGCCTAAATCTGTGTTTTCACCTCGTCCGCAAGGGCGTTTGACCGCTAGTTCTTGCCGCTCTATCCTCTTTTCTTCTTCATATAGCTCCCTTAGGTTTTTGAGGAAATACTGTCTATTTGGGAATGTCCCTGCCCGCAAATTCGCTCATATTAATTTCTTCTTAAACTCGCTCAGAGTGTAGCGACCTTGAAAAATGAGTGCAGAGGTTGGTAGGGTTTTTCCTTTCTGCTCCTCAAGCCACTTTTCTGCAATGAGCTTCAAATCTCTTGCAGTGACCAAACAGAACGGGATATAAGGTTCAACCTTCATTTGCTTGATCTTATTTTCGATTCTATCAGTGAAGCTATGCGCTACAATGATGAAGCATTTCAGTGCAGTTTTTGCATGCGGTTCGAGTTTGTCGTACTGGTCTTTTATGTATCTAGAGAATCGGTCTCGATGGGATATGGGCAATTCATATGGTGGCGATAGGACAGTTTTACAGTCGTAAAGTATTATTTTGTCCTCTTTTATGATGCCATCCGGTTCTTCTCGACCCGGGGTTTGTGGCTTAACGGTAAGTCGGAAAACTGACTCAAAAATATATCTTGTTGCTCTTTCGAAGTCTACGGTTATAGTTGCTATTGAAATATTCTTATCGTCAATACCGATATCCCTGTAGGCGTTCTTGTTCTGCTTACTTAGATCATCATATATGGAGAAAAGTTCCTTGGGCGTGGCAGTGCTTCGTTTTATTTGGTAGTCCTGAAAGTGCTCAACGATTCTTCCGACTATCTCAGATTTCCTTCCTCTTGGAGCAAGATGGTATAATCTGCACAAGCTAGTTAATTCATTTACATTCAAGTTATCTAAAATGGTTTTCAATGAGTACCTACTATTGGCTAATCTCTCGATCTTTTGATTCTTGGTCCCTGATATTCTGAGTTTCTTTTTTGCAAGAATCTGGGCGAGCTGAAAATCCCAGAGTCTGGACAGAGCTTCCTTGAAAGCTTCGTCCGTAACCACGCGTAGTTCTCGTTCGGGCTTCGGTGGTTCAGGCGTTTGTTTGATGTCCTCTCCCCTTTTTACGTGACTAATTATTGTGGGAATCAATTCGTCTTTTCTAGCTTTGTGAGGGCATTTGGTATTTCGGGCTATGATTTTTAGATCACTTGCTGTTAGGGAACCCAACAAGTTGGATGGGTCTATCCCTTTATCCAAAATGCGCTTGATTTTTGCCTCTTTGCTCCCGCTTTTGCTCAGATCTAATCTTGCTAATGCTGAACTCAACTGGGAAGTAGTTAAATAATCCAGGAGTCTCTGGTATACCGCGGGATCAAGCTCAATGCCCCATACCTCTTTTATACGTTCGACTATTTCTTCCGGGACTACATAGCTGGGTCCATAGGTGAATATAATCCCAGCATTGGCAAAATGCTCTATTTCTCGCTTGAAAGAGTTTTCACTAAATCTGAAATTTGGCAGACGGGCTTCTAAGAGTCTATGTTCAGACAATGTGATGTCGAGGTATTCGCGTAAGGCTGTTAAAAGATTTGCTTCCGGCGCTAGGAGGTCTTCTTGGTAGTCCCATGCAGTTTTAAGCATCTTCCCGTATAAGTCATATTGCTTGTCTTCTTTCAGACCATCCGCACTCTTGGCTTCTTCTATGACATTGCTTGTCTCTTTTTGCACCAGACTTTTTATGTTCTGTATAGGAACAGAACACTTATTTTGATGGACTATGATGTCTAAAATAGTGTAACCAGGAGGTTTTCTAAATTGTATATTTCTCTTTACGTAGTCGTAGGTGGTTAGAGCCTTACTAAGTTCGTCGCGAAGAATTTCTACCGGGAGCCCAGCGTAGTTTGCAATTTTGTTCTTGGCAAGCCGATTAAGATCGCCTCTCTTGTAAGAATTGAGAATGTCGCAGCACTTCATATTGAACTTCTCCTTTCTTGTTCTTGGTGCAGATAAAACCCAGTGCTCAATGGGCTAGATAAGAGCGGCCTTGCCCCTCTCCGTACTAGTCCTTAATACACCCACCATTTCAGGAATGATACTAAGATTTATATCGTTAATCATTAAGAGAGATATAACTCAGTATTGTGGCAATGTGTGTATTCTGTGCCAATTATCTCTCCTGCATTGTGAATTGCTGTCCATATTTCCCAGCATCGAGTTTATATGGATGAGAAGTTACGATCTCTTCGCGGTACGCTGTCTTCTTCTGCCAAAAAAAACAAAAACCCGCTCTTCAGGTCTTGAAAGAATGGGTTCATTAACACATAACCTTAACCGCGACATTTACTTTTGACTGGAAGGTTTTGATTTTTCCCTCCTGCCGTTTCTGATAGTCTCCCTCGTGGCTTACCTCACCGTATGATAACCTCACTTATGTCATAGCTAGAATTATAGCAAATTTATAGCCTTCTGTCAAATCGAATAAGACATATAAGTAGTGTTCCTTTTGTTCGCCTGTAAACTCTCTTATGTTCCTTTATTTCCTGGCTATAAAGTAAGTAGTGATGATGGTTTAAGCATGGTGTCCGCTGTCCGGACAATCAGTTGGTTTGAAAAGTCCCCTACCCTATGCTGGTCGCCCTGGATATTCTGCCCAGGGGAAGTCGGGGTAACAAGGAGGTGCTCATCTCAGTTTATTGCAGAGCCCTTAGCAGCCTGCCGGCTAGGTCATAGATGTGGAGATTGTTCTGGGAGGCGGGAATGCCCGTTATGGTGCGCGGTGGCTACACGGACCTGACTCCATCTGGGCACCCTCAATTGGTCCTTGTCGCCTCTGCTTCTTACCATTACCACTGTGGCTATGGTGATCGTGATAGTGGAGCGTTCGTTTTTATGTACAGTGTGCCTCTGGCTCCCTGAGCAGGTCAATATCGGCTTAAGACAGGAATCATAGAGAGATGAACTTAAGGAGTTTAGAGATTCAGCAAGGGGTTTTTTGGAAGGAGAGCCTTCCTGGTTTACTTCAGCTACCTACCTAGATTCTTATTCGTAAAGAGATTCTATGGGTAATGCCTAAATCACCATAAGGAACGTAGGCATAATCTAAATCGCTCCTGCTAAATTTAAAGCCCAGGCCAGCTGACCATCCTTCTCCTTGATCCTGGTTAGTTTTATAGCCTGCTCTTAAGGCTAAGGTGTTTCTTAAGCACCACTCAGCACCAAGGCAGTAATATATCTCATTATCCTGAGGCTTAGCTATATCCAGGGCAAGAACTAGATTCTTTAGCTTTGAAGCTAATCCTACTTTGAAGGTTAAAGGTAAAGGATCGCTTCCCAATTTACTAGCTATATTTTGAGCTACTGCCCCTAGAGTAAAGCGCTCACTTACTGAATAAAGAAAGCCAATATTTGCCAGGAAGGCATTTTTGGTGTCATCTTTGATAACGTCTTTTAGCATGCCCAGGCTGATACCCCAGGAAGACTTTTTGAACCTTTTAGCATAACCAACAAAGATATGGGTATCTGAAGCGCTAAAGTCTTTGGTGGGATTTCCTTCTAAATCTCTTCCTTCTATTTTTCCCATATCTACATAGTTTATACCCAATCCCATTCCTCCCCTGGCTGTAGGAAAGCTGAAGCTTAAGTATCCTTGTTTTATCTCCTCCAACCAGCTATTATAGGCAGCTGAGATATCTTTTGTCTTGATCTGGCTCAGAGCAGCTGGATTCCAATATAGAGAGGTTCCATCTAAGGCCAGGGCAGTAAAGGCATCTCCCATGGCAGCAGCTCTTGCCCCGATGCCAATCTTCAAAAAGCTGGCCGCAGTTGTTCCCGGGCCATTGGCATAAGAGATAAGATTGAGGCTCAGGATTAAAATTCCTATTATCAGCGCACCCGACAGTGTTTTTCTCATTGCTTGGTCTCCTCATAAAATGTTCTTAAAAACTCTTTAGTTAATAATGGCTATCTTTCCGCTCCTCTTTTCAGTGGCACTGAGGATATAGTAGATATAGATACCTCGAGTTAGCATCTCCCCATTATCATTCTTTAAGTTCCAGGTACATGCCTTTGATCCTCCTTGTATCACTGCATCAGTTTCTCCTAAGCTTCTTACTAAACTTCCTGCAACATCATAGATATATATTCTCACCTCAGACTCTAAAGCAAGGTTGGAGAAGGTAAGGAATCCTGCCTGATTTAGGTAGCAGGGATTGGGATAGATAATCAGGGGTAAGGATACAGTAAAGGAGTATCTTGCTGTCTGGCTATCATCTTCGGAAGGATAGTTACCGGCTTCATCTTTTGCTCTTACCTTGAAGGTATAGTTTCCTGAGGGAAGAAGAAAGGTGCTAGAGCTATCTTTACTCCAGCCTGACCAGTCCTGATAGTTAGAGTGACCTTCTAGTCTATATTGATAAACTAGCTTTTCAACTGGAGTGATGTTATCAGGATCAGAGCCTATCCAGGAAAAGGCAGCCACTGCTTTAGGGGTGTTGCCGGTAACTTTTTCAGAAGGATACTCTGTTAAAGTTGTCTGAGGGGGATGATTATCTACCTTGAGGGCTACTTTTACCTCAGCAAAGTTGCTGGCTAAGTCCCAGGCAGTTAATTTCAAAGTGTAGGTGCCATCAGAAAGAGAGCTAACATTCCAGCAGCAGAGCTCTGCCTCTACTACTGCAAAACAGCAAGAAGTAATCTGATGCCAGGAGGAAGGATCAAGTCCTTCTGCAAACTCTATCTCATATTTTTCAAAGTAATCATCCGTAGCTGTTCCTTCTACGGCAACCTCACCCTTAAGACAGCTTTCAGCGCAGGGTGAGGTAATGGCTACGGTGGGTGGGGTTCTATGTAGGATGATGCTACCAGAGTAGGTCTTAGAGACATTACCAGCAGGGTCTTTAAACTCTGCATAGACGGTCTTTTTTCCATCCTCTGAGCTAAGGGTCCAGGATCTAGAGGAAGAATAAGACTCCCAGCTGCTCCAGGAGGAATCCTCATTCTTGAAGCGCATCAAAGAGGCACTAGCATTAGCTAAGCTTAAGGATGCTGAAGAAGAACTGGCATTGAAACTCAAGGTTACTGACCTGGAATTGGTATAATCATCACCGCTGTTTATGGAAAAGGTACCAGTGGGGGAGGTGGTATCCAGTATAATCGTATCGGAGTAGGTCTCGGAGAGGTTACCGACACTATCCTTAAACTGGACATAGACTGTCTTTTCTCCATCCCCCGAGCTGAGAGTCCAGGATCTGGAGCTAGAATAAGACTCCCAGCTGCTCCAGGAGGCATTATCATTGCTAAAGTGCATCTGGGCAGCATTTTCAGCGCTTAAGGACAAGGTTACCGATTGAGAATTAGTATAGCTAGCACCCCCATTGATCAAAATAGAGCCAGCAGGGGAAGTGGTATCTACCAGGAAGGTGTGGCTGGTATCGGTATCAGGATCCATGGGATTGCCCGCAAGGTCCTTGGCACCGCTGATGCTGATATTCTGCTCACCATCATAGCCAGCTTCGATAGTGAAAGTTCCGACCCAGGTATCAGCGCTGTAGTCGGTCTCTGTTACGGTGTGCTCGTCATAGAGATCCGTCCTCCCAAAGGTCACCGTTGGGAGGATGTTGTTCTCCATATCCTCGCTGAAGACAATGGTAAAGGTGACAAGGCCAGCCTTTACCGGGCTGGGAGGGTTTAAAGTTACGCTCACCACCTGGGGCCGGGCTAGTGCCAGGGGCAGGTTATCTACATTGTCGGTAGCGAGGGTATATTTCTCGTCGCAGAATCCGTCGCCATCTGCGTCAGGGTGGGTCTGGCTGAATCCGTCATTGTTGGGTTTAGCCCAGAAGTTACCCCCCAGATTAGGGCCGCCCACAATGTTGGTCCCAAGCTCTTTCGTGGTGTTCCAGGTGTTGAAGTAAATGTTACCGTCAAAATCAACGTTGGTATTGTTGTTGAAGTAGTTGTTGTAAATGGTGTTGCCAGTGGAAGAGTCAAGCTCGATTCCCTTGCCATTGTCCGAGACGGTGTTGCCTATTAGCTTGTTGTCGCTGGAATTGTCTTGGAGGTAGATTCCAATCTCCGTGTTCTTCGAGACGGTGTTGCCTTCCAGGGTGTTGTGGCTGCAAGAGTAGAGGTAGATTCCATAGTCATTGCCTGAGACGATGTTGCCTATTAGCTTGTTGTCGCTGGAAGAGTCGAGGAGGATTCCAATCTCCGTGTTGCTCGAGGCGGTGTTGTCTTTCAGGGTGTTGTTGCTGGAAGAGTCGAGGACGATCCCAATGCACTCATTGCTCGAGGCGGTGTTGTCTATTAGCGTGTTCTCGTCGGAACAAGAGAGGTAGATTCCATAGTAAAAGTTCTCAACGATAAGATTCTTGATGGTAACGTGTTGTCTTTCACTAAGGTAAACTCCTCTTCCCCAGCCATCTCCGGTTACCGTATATCCGTCTCCATCCAGGGTGAAGTTAGAGTCGTCTATCACTATCCCCTCGGTTAGATTTATGCCGAGAGTGTATGTGTTGGTGGTAGGGTCCCAGTTGCCAAAGCTTTTATCTGAGGGGATGTTTGCCGCCTTAGCGCTGGTGGGCGTAAGAGCGAGACAGATACCCACAATCAATAATAAGGATAGGAAAAGAGAAGTTAAGTTTACTTTATTCATTTGAACCTCCTGGTATTGGTGATATTCCTGCTTTCACCATCCTCTATGAAGTAGGGGATATTAGCCCTCTTGCCAATGCCGGGGCATTTTGTTCTTATTGTTGAGTCATCTTGAGGAAAATTAGAGATGCATCCTCATTTACCTATCCAGAAAATAAGCAGCTCCTTTTTAAAGAACTGGGGCAATTTTGACTAAGGTTCTGGTGAATGGTGGCCTGCATCGCCTTGATAAGAGGAGAGGCTGTCTTGTTGGGCACTGATTTTGTGGAGAAGGACAGTTTGGTATGAATAAGTTCTGTTCAGGCTAGCTTTGACTTTTTGACAAATTCGTTTAGTTGCGCTCGTTTTCTCATTTTGAAAAAGGCCCGAGAGAAGAGGTGGCAAGATATTTGAGGGGGAAAACATTCCCCCTCAACGGCCTTCGGCCTGCTCCCCCTGTTAAACCAAGAAATTATTGAAATTCTGATACTACAAAATATCCTTTTACAGTATAATTCCCTCATAAAAGGCATTATTGTCCTATATGGCTCATCCTTATAATCATTATATATCGTTTTTTAGAAAAGTCAAGGTTTTTCTGTTAGGGACAGTACACAGGGTGAGCAAAATAGTAGAGCAAACATTCAAACCCTTGCCCTAGGCACAAGGGTTTGAATTAGCATCACTGGCGCAGCTTATCGGCCAAGCAAAACTGACCCATCTCCAAATCCTATCTTTCCTCCTTCCCTATTGTAACATAATAACTGGACCGATTCTAGGGGGGCTAGGTCAAGGCTTTGAGTAATGTCACACCAGTTGATGTTTACCATGGTAGAAGGGATGATATTATGGCCAGGAGAAAGGACATAATGCGAAGAACATTCCAGGCTAGAAAAGAGCATAATGAAAAAGGGAGGTCTTGTCTTGACATATTTGGTTTCAAGACTATAGTGATTCTAGATGGAGCTCCGAATAGGTGGGTTTCTGCAAAGAGGCGATTCGGGGTCAAGGAAAAAGCAGGTAGACTACGTTTCTTGGTGAACTGATGGCAAAGCGGAAGCTAATTTTAGACACAACCGAATCGATGTCGAGAATAGGGTTTAGGCACGGGTTTAAGCTATTATCAAGGTTCTACAAGGAGTACGCACATTCCCTCAGAGGAAAACTTCTGGGGATATGGTGTCTACATGTCTTGTTTGCGGCAGGTCTTGTGGTACCACCTTATCTTGTCAAGGAGGTTATCGATAGGGGAATCGCCACCAAGAACATTTCTCTGATTTGGAGCTTGGCGGGCGCCATAATGGGAACATTTGTGCTGGTAGCGGTTGTTGACAAGATTCGATCCTTCTGGGGTCATATCCTGGCGCAGAGAATAGCTTATAACTTGAGAAACGATCTATACTCTCACCTACAAAGAATGTCTTTCAAATTCTATGACAACACTAGTACTGGGGAGTTATTGTCCAGAATGGTGGACGATCTGAGCGTAGTGCAAGACGTGCTCTATCATGGTCCCCAGAACATTATTGGCAACGGGTGCATGCTGCTGTTTGCGGGGATTCTGATTTTTACCTTGAATTGGAAATTAGCTTTGGCAAGCCTGGCGGTATTACCAGCAATCTTTCTTATCGACTACCGCATCTTTCTGACCATGTTCAAGAGCGCTCGAAAAGTGCGAAAGGCAATGGCTTTGTTTGCCGGTAGAATTGAAGAGAATTTTTCGGGCATGAGAATAATCCAGTCCTTCGTTCGGGAAAAACATGAAATGAGGAGGTTTGAGAGGGAGAATAGACAACATTACCAGAGCCGTATCGGGGTGATTAGGTCCATGTCCTGGATTTTTCCGGCTTCCATTTCAATTCTGGGAGTTTCACTGGCCATTGCCCTGGGGTACGGCAGTTTTCAAGTAGTTGCCGGAGTTATGACAGTAGGCACACTCACTGCCTTCGTTATGTACCTGCAGCGCTTTATGTCACCAATGGTAGAACTTTCGAGGATGGGAGAAAGCGTTGTCCGTTTTCTGGCCGGGATTGAGCGGTACTTTGAGTACATGGATAACCACCCTGACGTTAAAGACTCCTCTAAGGCTGTGGGTATAGCAGATACCAAGGGAGAGATTCAATTTGAGGAGGTATGGTTTAGGTATGACAAGGACACGGTGTTGAAAGGTATAAATTTCCTTGTTCATCCAGGGGAAACCCTCGCATTAGTGGGTCCAAGTGGCTCGGGGAAAACGACCATAACCAGATTAATCCCCCGATTCTATGAACCTTACAGAGGCCGAGTTCTTCTTGACGGAAAGAATATCGCCGATCTCAAACTTCACCCTCTGCGCAGTCAAATAGGAATGGTAATGCAGAACGATTTTCTCTTCTCTGAAAACCTGTTAAACAATATTGCCTATGGGCGCTTGGATTCTTCCGAGGAAGAGATTATGGAGGCGGCTCGCAAGGCCAACGTCCATGGTTTCGCCCAAGAGCTTCCCCAGGCCTACGACACCGAGATTGGAGAGCGAGGGGTGAAACTGTCTGAGGGTCAAGCCCAACGCATCTCAATTGCCAGGGCTATTCTCAGGGATCCACCCATTCTCATTCTTGATGAGGCGACCTCTTCGGTTGATTCGGAAACTGAGATTCTTATTCAGGAAGCTTTGGACAGGCTGAAAGAAGGGAAAACGTGCATCGTAATTGCTCATAGACTGAGTACGGTCTTGAGAGCCGACAGGATACTGTTTATTGAGAATGGTCAGGTTATCGAGGAAGGCAATCATCAGCAGCTCCTGGAACGAGGCGGCAGATATGCTCATTTCTATAACCTGCAATTCAATAATCTCGATTAGTACCCTTGCCTAAGAATAGAATGGGTAGAACCCAGGTTATTTTACCCGGGAGATCTGGCCTCCCGGAGTGTTTGCGCTTTCTCTTGAAGGAATCTTTTGAATCCCTGGACAAGTAAGGTCGCATTTGTAAGGAAAAATTCTTCATGAGTACATTATTCTTCCAAAGAGTAAAGCATATTATTAAGAGAATCCCGAAAGGGAGAGTGGCAACCTATGGACAGATCGCAGAATTGGCCGGTAATCACCGTGCTGCTCGTCAGGTAGCTTGGATCCTTCATTCATCTTCTGAAAAAGAGAGATTGCCATGGCATCGAGTCGTCAATAGCCAGGGCGAAATCTCATTAAAGCCAAAGCAGGGATATGAAGTGCAAAAAGCACTGTTAAAAAAGGAGAGCATAGAGTTTGACCAAGATGGGCGCTTAGACCTGAACCAGTATCTTTGGAAGCCGTCCGTGGCAAAATGGTACACTGAGCTATAGACTATGTTTTGAGGCAAGCCTGCCAAAGTTAATCACTGCGCAATAGCTGGAGATAGGTAGGTGTAAGTGTGACTGAGCGGAAGATATTGCGCAAGAATCAAGGATACACCTAATCGGCTGTTTGACCTTGAATGTAGATAGTAGGAACCCAGAAAAGTCTAGGATTCAGCCCGGCGAAACTTGTCGATTGAATCTATGATCATCGATTTCACATTTCCTTCTTCATCCCAGTCGAAGAAAATCGTATTTTTATTGAATTCGTCCAGCCACCTTCCTTTTTCATCGGGAGCCTGCAGTCCTACAGTTATTTTGGCGAGTGGATCCTCAACTGCAAGACTGCCGTCCTTATACCGTACCGTGAATTCGGCCTGCAGCGCAGCGAGAACATAACTGCCAAGATAAGACCTGAAGGTCCCCAATTGCCACATCAACCCTAACAAGGAGGTTTTCATCTAGATTCACCACTTTGATTTTTTTAACTACAATAGAATCAGTTAAATAGCTAACGCGGTTATTGGGAGCGAGTGCCTTAAGCAGGTATGCAGTCTCCGTATCGAGCCATAGTCTCACTTTCAGACCTGTTTTGTGGTTGAGTTTGTCGAGGATGAGAGCGTTGAAGGGTGTGCCAATTAGCTCCAGCTTCTCCATCCCCACCTTAGTATAGGTTGTTTCTTGTAACTCAGCTTCTCTGACTTCATAGATCTGGTATGTCTTTTTTTCCAGGTTACCGTCAACGAAATCTCTTTTCAGATGGGGAAAAAATACCGTGTTTTCGAGTATCACCTCGGGTGGAAGTAGAGTGGTTATTTCTTCATCGCTCATTGTACTGGTGAAGCAGGCTGTATTTCCCTCGATATGGATAGCAGAGTCTAATTCTATTGGACCCTGCGTAACTCTGCTATCGTGGTAGGAGAATGTTCCAGTCACTGGGTCTATGTGATATGTGAGCGTGAGTTCTGTGTTGAACTCGCTTCCCAGGGCTGACTGCATCGTAAACGTGTTTTGGTTCAGCAAGATCATTTCCTTACCATCTTTGAGTATCGGCGAAATACTAATCTCTGAGTACCCGCATAGCACTCCGTTTGCCTCAATGCCATAGTAAAGTCTTTCTGTTTGGGGTTGAGCTGTGACCGTGAGGAGACTACCCGAAAACAACAAGAGTGATAAGAAAAGGGTGAATGCTGGACAACATTTTTTGAAAATTCTCACTTTGACCTCCTTGATTATTTGACAAAAATAGTAATAAATAGAGCGTAGTGACTGTTCTTGCCATTACCCTACGCCAGTCAGAGTTTATACAGATTTTCTAGATAAATCAAATGCTTGGATTGATATGCTGAATAGTGGACTCTCCGGCAATTCCAACACAACCCTCCAAAACCACATTGACAAGTGCTGAAATTTGGGTTGAGTCGGTATTTCTTCGAAGCTGTTGGATCACGTTCTAACTAAGGGTTTTACTAGCTCAAACTCATATGTCATATTGCCACCACAACATAGTAAGGATCTGTTCTTGAAATGGAGCAGCGAGAATTGCTCCTTATTAGCTCAAAAGAAAACCCAGAGGGAAGTTTCTGCTGCTCGATCTCATTCAGGATATCCAACTGGTAATACATATAAGGGCTTATGTCTCTCTGGTAGATCTAGCATCTTCGAAACTTCTTCATCCCAAAATGCTCCTATAGTGACAGTTGCAAGTCCCAAGCTTACTGTCTCTAAACAGATATTTTGCCCCACGTGTCCAACTTCGATATGGACATATCGAAGTCCTCTTTCTCCGTACTTACTTGTTGTTCTCTGGTATTGTGCCGTTACCACGATGGAGATGGGTGCATCGGCAATGAACATTTGTCCCAGACAGGCTTTTGCCAGTGCAACTTGATAGTTTCCTGATAAGATTAAATCCAGGGAATGATTGACGGGGTTATAGTGGTACACTCCGGCATCAAGTGTTTCTACCTTGGCGACCACAAGATAAATTTCCAGAGGATATAGAGCACCGGCTGAGGGCGCTGCTCTTTTGTATCCTCTTTCTTCCGTGATCCCTTGAGCCGCCCAGAGAATTTGTGAGACCTGGTTGAGGTTAAGGGCATTATCCCTAAAACTTCTTCTCGATCTTCTCTCTTTTATTGCCTCTTCTAGCGATACCTTCCCCTTAGTAACAGGCGCGGGCAGATGAATAGTCTTACTCATAGCTAATACCTTAATTTCTTGCCAAGAATATATGCTGCAGGTTATGATTACGCTTCCTACCAGAGCAATTATGATTCTTGCTATTATGTCTCTTAAATTCATACGGTCAAGTCCCATAATGATACTATCAAGACTCTCTTTTTTTGGATTTTCTCCTTCTTGGGAAGCTTTTTTTCTTGAAAAAGAACTCTCCTTCTTCGAATCCTTCTAGAATTGAAGAACCTGAGAGTCAAGATCCATCCAATTAGCTGTCTTTAGCCAAATTAATCCTATTTCGCTCTCTTTTGTCCAAAATCTTGCTTAACACTTCTCTTAGAGAATCCGTTTTAGCTGGCTCATACTCAGTCGGGGGACAACCGGCTACGTAAATACCTTTATCCTTGTATTTCTTAAGGCAGTTACCAAAAAGAATCAGATTCCGGCAAGAGAGGTGTGGTTTCGCTTCGGGTCCTACCAGAATAATGAGATCTTTAAAATCCTCTAATTGGTTTTCGCACAATGCAAGGCTTTCCCCGAGCTCATTCAAACAGGCACTGCAGGGGTTTCCCTGGATTATTTTTATTTCTCCTCTAGTTTTTTTCACTAATTCAAAAGGATTCTTAGGAGACGAAAAACAAAACTTACCAGTCCAATTCTCAATCCTTTCTCCAACAATATCTATGTTTTCCAAATCAAGCGTTCCCAGTCCCGCTTCTTGGGCAAACCTGATATGTTCGATTTTATGGGGATCAAAGCCCATAATCCGGGTACATACAGCATCTGCAGCTACAGGGTCACGACTTGCCATCAGCAAACCAACGGGATAACAGACTCGTGCCGATGTATCCTTAGCAAAGGTTGCGTCAATGATTGTAAGGCGCTTTTTTATTATCTTGTTTAGATCTACTATGCCTTGATTTAGATTACCGGAGTGAAATTTTCGCTTCCAGGAAGGCTTTACTAGCCCTTTCATGTTTTTCAGCCCTAGAGTGACAGTAGTAATATTTGCTGATTTCATTACTGCCAGGCTCACCACAAGGTCAGCTTCTATGGCAAAACTGGAAAGTTCGATTTCTGAGAAAAAACCACCTCCCGGGACTTTTACTTTCGAGTGAGGTCCATGGCGAAGACTGACCACTTTTGCCTTTGCCTGCTCAGCTAATTCGTACATACTGTATTCGGTGTAGGCGATTTCCTCTTTAACGTGGATGGATGGGTCCTCGCCTATAAGAACCTTGCACCCATATTGGGAGAATGTCTTTGCCACCGCCCAGGTTACTGAAGGATTGGTACAGTAAAGAGCACCCGTGTCAGAGATATTAGGTTTTAGCAAAATTGTGTTATTCTTGCGGCAGAAATCTTCTAGGCCACCAAGAAGATTGATGGTCTCTCTTACCTTATTGAGGATTGTTGATGCTACTGCTTGGGGATGTACTTTGACCAGAGCTACTCGGGACTTGGCCATACTTGCCTCCTATTTGATGTTGCTTTTTTCCGAGGAAAGCCTGCAGTTGAGAGCAAGATCTACCACCACCAGACTGCCATCGGACTCTACAGCGACGCCGAAAGGTGCTCCAAAGCCAGGGCCACTGCCTCGGACCTCCTCCCTCACCGGGGTGGCGCTGATCAGGTTCACCCCCAGGGTCAGGAACATTGCCGGCACCAGAATCAAATTGACCAGAGTTCTCCTAAACATTTGTTCCCTCCTTATTGCGACTTAGAATCAGGCAAAAAGCGATCTTAGGTCTTGTGCAATAGGCATCCTCCTTTCAGTGCTCTCCTGCTATGGCAGGCAAAATGTAGCCTACCTTCTGTGTATCTGAGGGAGTGAACATATTGAGGGGGGATGTTTCCCCCATCAATATGTTCACTTTAGTGTGCGCGAATAAAGCGACCGTTCCTTCCGTTAAAATCCAGACTCTCAAGCAGAACTTCATAGGCTCTACCGTCAGTGCCTATGTTGAAAATGACCCCGGAATTGGTCTTCTCATCCCTAAGAATATTCCCGTTCCAATGGGTTAACTCACAGGGAATTGTATTATGCCCCATGTAGAAGGACAGCCCGTTATTTCTCTCAACCACGCTGATCTTGCCGTAATAGGGGTTCTCATATTCTCCAACGTAGCTGGAGGGCGGCAATCCGGGTGTTTTAGGAGATGGTGTCTCGGGTAGATGCTCAAATGGATCTAACACAGATCCTACCAACGCTTTTTCAAACTCTTCTTTGATAATGGGCCACCAGTCTGTCTCATTTTTCCCGGTAAAGAATAGGTCGCTAAATGTCTTGGTCAAAGCACTGTGTAGAATATGACCATCCCGGAAGGCATTGGTCAAAATCACAATGCCCACCTGTTCTGAAGGAACCAGAAAAGTACTGGTACTGATGCCAGCTTCGAAATCGCCTCCATGGTGCACTACCTTATGTCCGTCTAAATAATCAACGAACCAGCCAAGGCCGTAGCATGATATGCCGCTGTCTGATGAATGGATAATGGTCTGGGGCTTGTGAGTTTCTTCCAGTGCTTCCGCAGAAATAATATTCTTTCCTTCGAACTTCCCTCCCGCCAACTGCATTCGAACCCATTTGACCATATCGCTGATTGTAGAGCTGACGCCACCAGCCGGGGATTGAGCATCTGGTTGGCGTAAGGTGTGGGGCATCATCTTGTCATTTTTTCGAACGTGACCTATGACCCTATTTTTTGCTTTCTCAACATCGGCAAAGAGGGCACTGGTTGAGTTCATGCCGAGCGGCTTGAATATTCTCTCTGCCACTAACTTGGACCATTTCGTGTCGGCCGCTTTGGCAGCGGTCTCACCGGCTGCAGTAATCAGGAAATTCTGATAGGCGTAACGGGACCGGAAACCGGCAATGGGTTTTTGATAACGAAGCCGGTAGAGAATTTCCTCGCGGTCATATTTAAACTCGGATTCGAGTATATCGCCTATGTATTCGGGTAATCCGCTTCTGTGCGACAGGAGATCCCGGATCGTAATCCGATTCGTTACCCAGGGATCGTACAGGCGAAACTGGGGATAGTGATCGATTACTCTGTCATCCCACCCCAGTAAACCATCACCGACCATGGAAGCAATGGTGGCCGAAGTAAAGGATTTGGACATAGATGCCAGCTGAAAAATGGTGTCCGTGTCTACGGGATCGGGAGACCCTACTTTCCTGATCCCAAAACACTTGAGGTATTGCGCCTTGTCCTGATACACGATGGCAATGGCCATACCCGGAACGCCGCTCCGCTTGAATGTGGTTTCTACGTACGCGTCAAACCGAGGCAGAATTCTCTTTGCACGATCGGCATCCGCGCCCGGCGCGCGCATGGGCCAGACGTCACTCGCCAACAAAAATAATGCCACCAGAACCCATGCAAGCACACGCCATAATCTCCGCTCAAGGCCAAGATCCTCTTTTCTGTTTTTATTAATAGCCATTCGTAACCTCCCTTCTCTCAGGAATCACCTATTTCGCTTTCCCCTTAATAGGTCACGGCAAAACCAAGATCTATATCCCCATCCTGTAAGCTACGTACAGTGCGATAAGAACTGCGGGTTTGAGAATATCTGAATAGAGAGGAGGACCTGCGTTACC
>NJBQ01000119.1 GCA_005223095.1 Candidatus Aerophobetes bacterium Ae_b3a | reverse complement strand
ATACACAACACCGAAATCATCCAGTACTCCTAAACACTTTTTCATCACTGGAAGATCAGACTTACTACCCATTACCACACTAACCTGAATCTGAGACAATTAATCCTCCTTCTAGTTCATAGTTCATCGACAAAAAGAACAAGGTTCATAGCCAGAGATTTTAATCAATGAACAACGAACTATGAACAATGAACCAAATAAGGGATTAATAGATTACCTTATTCAAGGGATATTCTACAATCCCCTCCCCTCCTAACTTCTTGATCTTAGGAATTAATTCCCGCGCCTGTAGTTCATCCAGAATTACTTCGATTGCCAACCACTCTCCTTCGCTGAGCTTGGAGATAGTAGGCTTCTTTAACGCAGGTAAAGATGCAAGCAATCTTGTTAATTTAGTTTCAGGAACATTCATCTTTAATCCCACTTTTCCCAGTCCGTTCAAGGCACCTTCCAGTAGAATAGCCAGATTCTTTATTTTCTCTTTTTTCCAGGGGTCTTTCCAGGAAGATATATTAGCAATCAACCAGGTAGTAGACTCTAAGACTGTATCTATAACATTCAGCTTGTTAGCTCTCAGGGAAGCTCCTGTCTCTGTAAGTTCAACAATAGCATCTACCAGATGAGGAGGTTTTACCTCGGTAGTTCCCCAGGAGAATTCTATCTCAACTTTTATTCCTTTTTTTCTAAAATAATCCTTAGTCACCTGGACTAATTCTGTAGCTATTCTTTTCCCTTTCAAATCCTCCACTTTTTCTATATCAGAATCTATGGGAGCAGCTAGCACCCATCTTACCTTGCCCAACCCCTGCTTAGAATATAATAGCTCCTTCACTTTCTTCACTCTGGCTTTTCTTTCCAAAATCCAGTCATACCCGGCTAATCCTATATCCAACATTCCTTTTTCCACGTAAACAGGAATTTCTTGTGTCCGAATCAACAAGCATTCCAACTCCTCATCATCCACAGTAAGGAGGTAAGACCTCTCGCCCATTCCTATCTGGTAACCAGCTTTTCTGAATAAATCAATGGTCATTTTCTGCAGGCTCCCCTTAGGTATTCCCATCTTCAACTTTGGCATCTTTAACCTTTCTTTAGTTCATGGTTCATAGTTCATGGTTCATCGACAAAAACAGAACTCTCCTCTCCCCTCAGGGGAGAGGATCAAGGTGAGGGGGTACGGACAATGAGCTATGAACTATTTCCAGAAATGTCCAGTTCTTCTACTCTCTTTCTCATTTGTTCAATTACCCAATTATTATCCTTAACTATTAGGCTATTATCTACTATTTCAATAGAGCCTTGAGGGGAAAGAAGCTCCTCTAAAGAGGAGACTATACTACCGGCCTGCACATATTCTAAAGAGAACGTCTTCCTTTGCCGGATCTTATTAGACTCTTCCAGAGAAAAGATCGCCTTTACTATCTGAGAGAGTTGATATGCTCCGTCTTCCACACGCAAGCTGTTCTCTTCTTCTATTTTAATGCTGCCCTTCCCCGAAATAAGCGACTCCAGTATTTCTTTGGTCGGCTGGGCAGAAGAGAATTGAAGAGAAAAAAGTCTCTGCCTTCTTTGCTCTACAAAGGAGCCAATTCCATTCAGCACCTCCTGAATAACTTTCACTCTATCCTCATTATCCCTTACTAAAATGGAGTTGGGCGGTGCCTCTTTTGGATTCAGTTCTATCATTCCCCGCACAGAAATGATGTCACTTATCTGTTTAGCCATATCTCCCGCCAAAGCGTATTCAAAAGTAAAAATCTTCTTGTCTCTCCCCTTTATTTCTCTCTCACTAACAATGTGGGGTCTAACCGTTATAAGGAGATTGCTCTTTGACTCTTTTTCCTGTTTGTTCTTGAAGAGATTACCAATAACAGGGAGATAAGAAAGAACAGGAAAACGGGTCTCGATTTTCGTCTTTTCTTTTTTTATTAATCCTCCAATTATAACAGTTTCTCCTTCTTTAACTGTAACATTCGTGGGGGAAATCTGCCGTTTAAACAGAGGACGAGCACTACCTCCCTCTGTAGTATACTCATAATCACCTACTATGGGAACAATGGACATCTGAACCAGATCATCTCCTATAATCTTAGGTAACACCTGCAAAACAACTCCCACCGTAGCATAATTCCAAACTTCTATCCTATCTCCCTCGGATGTAATCGTAACCTCGGCTAAATACGGAACATCCTGAACTGCATATATTCCAGCTACCTCCCCACTCATAGTAGTCACCCTGGGAGAGGAAAGAACCTCCGCTTTACCCTCTTTGATAAGCATATTTATAATAGCATCTAATTTCTCCTCGCCGCTTATCAGCCTATAAAAAGAGAACATAAAAGACCCCACTCCTCCTTCAATTTCTTTAAGTGTCCTAGGGCCATATTCCAGGGCTGTTCCCTCTCCTTCTGTTCCTATGGGGACTTCCACATCAGTTAATCTCTCCAGGTTCAAGCCAAATGTTTTACCTACATCTTCACTAAGATTTAGTATTCTAGCCTCGATCTCTACCTGTCTTATTTGAAGGGGAAACTGAGGAATCATTCTTTCAATCTCTTTCAGTTCCTCCCGGGAAGCCGTAACCGTTATCCTGCCAGTAGAGGTATCTACCAGGATAGATGGCTTACCAGAGTTATCCGCACAAGTGGACGGCTGAATAAAAGCACTAAAACCCAAAAGAAGAAAGAAAATTACCAATAAAACCCATCCCTTTTTTATCTTGTTCATTTCACTTTCCTTTTCCATTACTTTCTCCCCACTGCGCCGATATCTCCAAGGTCAATGGTGGGAGAAGCCACTTTCATTTTAATCCACTCAGTCTCTCCCTCTCTTATCTTTATTCCCTGGATATCCTCAGGATTCATTCCTATTATGTAAGCCATAGCAATAGCTATGGATTCCAGAGAACCCTGGGGAATGTTGAATGCCATAACGACCACCTCTTCAGCGCGGGAAGGACTGTTCATTTCTTCTATTGCTTCATCAATCTTGGAAATATTCCTCTTCAGGTCGGTTATATAAATCACATTCTCTTCCCCTTCTGGTAAATCAACTTGAGTGCTTTCCGCTTCAATTTCCTGTGGATTGCCAACTGTTTCCTGCGGAATTCTGATGTACTCACTCTGATCCTTCACATTTCCTGCTTCTACTTTCTCCCTCACTACAGGAACACGAATCTCCCCATCGTCACTCACCATATCGTTCACCTCAAGGTAATACTTGGCCTCGATAGCACTCAAATATTTGAGCACATATCTCTTTGTTATCAGCTGAGCCTCCAGAGTATCCTTCGCACTAATGAGCTTATCGATTCTGTCCAAATTCTTCTTTACATCCTTCACAAGAATAGTGTCAGTGTCCTCTCTTGTCTTCAATAGCTTCTTTCCTTCCTCAGAAAGAATGTCCTCTATCTGTTCAGCCAGAGAAGACAAGGGAGCAAACTTAATTTCATAGGTTTTCTTAAGAGGAATAAAGATATCTGTCTCCCTGATAAGCTTCTCTATCTTGGAAAGGTTGTAAGAGGTATCTTTTACTACAAACATACTTCTGTCTTGGTTGCGTTCTATTATTTTTCCAAAGGAGGACAGGTTCTCCTCAACTATACTGGCTAGTTCTTCCAAATAAAGATACTTGACAGTAAAGCTCTTCTCTAAAATTTGTTTGTCAGCAATATCTAAGGAGCTAAGCAACTCTCTTATTTTCTCTAAAGTATAAGGGCTGGAGCTAAGGATTATTTCATTTTCCTGTTCATTTACCTGGAGCTTATCTTCAGGACCCAGGTAATTTTCTAAAAGAGGGGCAACCGAAGAGGCCAGAGCATACTTTAAAGTGAATATTTCCTCTTTGGGCTGATAGACATCCAAACTTAAAATACGCTCTTCTAATTTGGCAAAATTACGGCTAGTTTCAGTTAGAAGAAGAGTATTTGCCAAGGGGTCAACCTCGATTCTTCCTTCTGCACTGAGGTAATCCTCAAGCAGAGAGGCAACTTCGTCTGCAATAACGAATCTGATGGAAAAACTCTTGCTTTGAAGTTGTTTGGCAGGAGTATCTATCTCTGCAATAAAGGCAGCTATCTCCTCTATTTTCGCCTCTTTATCACTAACCACGATTGTATTGGTAGCCTCATCTAACTGAAAGTTTCCCTCTGAAGAAATAAGAGCACTTACAGAAGAAGCAATTGAAGAGACCAGAGCATATTCAAGGGAAAAACTCTGACTAAGAATCGGCATCCTACTTACTTTAATAATGTTGTCCTCAATTTCGTACTGACAATAGTTCTGGGTTAGAATAGCTTCAAGGGCATCCAGAAAGGGAATGGGTTTTCCCAGACGAAGAGTAACCTTTCCTTTCACTTCTGGAGAAATGAACATATTTATACGGACCTCATCTGAAAGCAGATTGAGAACGTTCCTTAGACTCTCTTCCTCGAACTGAACAGGAGAAATCAATTGTCTCTGTAAAATATCTTCTTTCTTAACTAAGGTATCTATTCTATCCAGATTTTTTTTTACATCAATAACAGTAAAGCGAAAGGTTTCTTCTTTTATCTGTAGAGTTCCCTGGTCGGTAAGAAGACCATCTACCTGTTCAGCCAGAGAAGACAAAGGAGCAAACTTAATTTCATAGGTTTTCTTAAGAGGAATAAAGACATCTGCCTCCTTGATAACCTTCTCTATCTTGGAAAGGTTGTAAGAGGTATCTTCTACTACAAACGTACTCCTGGCTTGGTTGCGCTCTATTATCTCTCCCAAAGAAGAAAGATTCTCCTCAACTATACTGGCTAGTTCTTCCAAGTAAAGATACTTGACAGTAAAGCTCTTCTCTAGAATTTGTTTGTCAGCAATATCTAAGGACCTAAGCAACTCTCTTATTTTCTGTAAAGTATAAGGGCTGGAGCTAAGGATTATTTCATTTGCTTGCTCACTTACCTGGAGTTTATCTTCAGGACCCAGGTAATTTTCTAAAAGAGGGGCAACCGAAGAGGCTAGAGCATACTCTAAAGTAAATATCTCCTCCTTGGATTGATAGACATCTGAGTCCAAAATGAGCTTTTCCAACTGGACAAAATTACGGCTAGTTTCAGTTAAGAGAAGAGTGTTTGCCAAAGGATCAACCTCGATTTTTCCTTCTGCACTGAGGTAATCCTCAAGCAGAGAGGCAACTTCGTCTGCAATAACGAATCTGATGGAAAAACTCTTGCTTTGAAGTTGTTTGGCAGGAGTATCTATCTCTGCAATAAAAGCAGCTATCTCCTCTATTTTCGCCTCTTTATCACTAACGACGATTGTGTTGGTAACTTCATCTAACTGAAAGTTTCCCTCTGAAGAAATAAGAGCACTTACAGAAGAAGCAATTGAAGAGACCAGAGCATATTCAAGGGAAAAACTTTGACTAAGAATCGGCATCCTACTTACTTTAATAATGTTGTCCTCAATTTCGTACTGACAATAGTTCTGGGTTAGAATAGCTTCAAGGGCATCCAGAAAGGGAATGGGTTTTCCCAAACGAAGAGTAACCTTTCCTTTGACTTCTGGGGAAATAAACATATTTATACGGACCTCATCTGAAAGCAGGTTGAGAACGTTCCTTAGACTCTCTTCCTCGAACTGAACAGGAGAAATCAACTGTCTTTGCAAAATATCTTCTTTCTTAACTAAGGTATCTATTCTATCCAGATTCTTTTTTACATCAATAACAGTAAAGCGAAAGGTTTCTTCTTTTATCTCTAGAGTTCCCTTGTCGGTAAGAAGACCATCTACCTGTTCGGCTAAGAAAGCTAAAGGAGCAAATTTAATTTCATAGGTTTTCTTAAGAGGAATAAAGATATCTGCCTCCTTGATAAGCTTGTGTATCCTGGACAGATTATAGGAAGTATCTTCTATTACTAGCATGCTCCTGTCTTGGTTGCGTTCTATTATTTTTCCAAAGGAGGACAGGTTCTCCTCAATCATACTGGCCATCTCTTCCAAGTAGAGATATTTGATAGCAAAGCTCTTGCTTTGAAGCTGTTTGGCTGGAGTATCTATTTGCTCGAGAAAGGCAGCTATCTCCTCTATTTTCGCCTCTTTATCACTGACGATGATTGTGTTGGTAGCCTCATCTAACTGAAAGCTTCCCTCTGAAGAAATAAGAGCATTTACAGAAGAAGTAATTGAAGGGGCCAGAGCATACTGAAGGAAAAAACTCTTACTGAAGATTGGCATTTTGCTTACCGTGATAATATTATCCTCAATTTCGTACTGACAATAGTTCTGGGTTAGAATAGCTTCAAGGGCATCCAGAAAGGGAATGGGTTTTCCCAGACGAAGAGTAACCTTTCCTTTCACTTCTGGAGAAATGAACATATTTATAC
>NJBQ01000118.1 GCA_005223095.1 Candidatus Aerophobetes bacterium Ae_b3a | reverse complement strand
AGGTTGCCACCATAAAGGACTCCCCTAACCCGTCCATCGTAAGGATCTACTACTGGCACTGCGGCCATGATGCACATACCAGAGCTCTCTTCCCTCTCGGGTTTCGGTTTTGCCCTCGGGGTAGGAAGGAAACGTACATATCCTTGGGATGCTAGGCCCTCGCCTTCCCCCTGAAGCATTTCCTGAAGAAGAATTACCGTACCTGCTGCGCCTTCGCCCTGAAGAGCTTTTTGGATGAGGGGATAAGACAAGCAGTTATCTCCCGCAAGATAGGGAGGACGAGTACGGAGAAGCACCCTACCACTTGCGTCACACAGAGTGAGAAAGTCTAATTCCAAATCCGTTCTCTTTTGCTCCAGGAACGTTTGCACTCTGCTGATATCCTCGGTCAGTTGGAGAGCACGGATCACCCTTTCTTTATCAGCCATGAGACTCAAGGCCATGAAGATGGTCTGCATATGATTTACGTAGACAAAATCAGCCGTCTGAAGGTTTAGAGTTATACGAGTCTGAGCCTCGCTAAGTACCCTCTTTGAGATAAGATACGTACCTAGAAATGTAACTAATATGCCCAAAACCACAATGGTAAGAGTAAAATATAGGAATATTCTTTGCTGGAAAGTAAGGCGATGCATGAGTGAACTCCCTATTTCTTCCTACTGAGAAGCTGGTCAATTTTCTTCAGGAGCTTGTGCGGCGGAAAGGGTTTTTCGATGAACTCGGTGATCGGCAGCCAATTGTTATCCGGCCCTATCTTCGATGAGATGTCCATCCTCTCTCTAATGGCTGTCACCATCACAATGGGAGTCTTCTTGAGACTCTTGTGTTCTCGCATCTGACGAGCTACCTCCAGACCCTCAGTCTGGGTAGCCATCATCACGTCGAGCACGATGAGATCCGGATCTTCTTTGAGAGCCTTTTCCAATCCCTCTTTCCCATCATAAGCAGCCACTACCTGATACCCCTTGCTCTCGAGGGTAGCTCTACTAATTTCCACAAAATCTCGATCATCATCTACAATGAGGATTTTATGTGCCATCTTGTTTCACCTATCTCCATTTTGGTCTTTTCGTCAGAATCTTCTCTTCCCGTGTATGAGAAAGAAAGTACGCCATAATTTCAAGCTGAGAGGTAAGGTCCACCTGCATGAGCTTAACGTAGGAAGGTACTATCAGTGTAGCTGAGGCAAAGTTGAGTATTGCTCTTATTCCACTTATGATGAGGAGATCTGCTGACTCCTGAGCAGCCTCGGCTGGCACGGCTATTAAGCCCATGTTGATTTCCTGCTGCCTTATCTCCTTGGGCATTTGGTAGGGATGGTAGACAGGTACCCCTACGAGTTTCTCTCCAATTTTGCTCTGATCTACATCGAAAGCTATTCTTATATGAAAGCCACTTTCTTTGAAACCAGAATACTCTAATAGAGCCATACCCAACTTTCCTGCTCCTACCAAGGCGACCGTCCACACTTGATCAAGACCCAGTATTTTTGATATTGTGTCCTCAAGTTCTCCTACCACATAGCCTTTACCCGTGGTGCCGAATTGTCCAAAGAAGGACAGATCCTTCCTCACCCGAGCCCCTGAGGTTCTTATGAACTCAGCTAGTTCTTCGGAAGAGATAACCTTGTCCTTTTTCATCTTCCTCAGATGCCTCAGGTAAAGAGAAAGTCTTACTGCAGCGTTTTCTGGGATATTATCTCTCACGATTTAAGCCTCTGTTAGTGGTCATTGCCGAAAGACATACTATTCTGCTCACTTTCTCAATAGCTTCAAGTCCACGGCTCTCAGTTACATAGACAATACTCACAGATCCCTTACTGAGTAACGAGCAGCTTTAATACCTCATTCGTCATATGTGATGCAGTTCCCTCGCAGAGTCCCGTAATGGCTTAATCCCCACGAGACTTCCCAAAAGAGCTTTCCAAGTCATATCTCTCTCCAACCACCGGGCAAGGTTCCGGCGATGTATCTATTTTGACCCGCCAGTCTCTCCGGTCATGCCAATTGTGATTATACTCACAATATTATAATACAAAATTTCCCTTTGTCAACCCCCCACCTCCAAACATCGCTGATGAGTTAAGAATTCACGTATGAACCGCATCGTAGCTCTCTCCGGTATATACACCCTGACAAAAGGAATATTTCGAATATAATATATTGTGAGTCAACTAGCGAACTGGTGGTTGATTGCTTGTTTTATGACCAAAAAAACTATGACAACTCTGTGAGTTTAATCACGATAGCTTAGATAACGGTGTGTCGGAACCCTGTGCTGGGAAGCGTCTGGTGAATTAGGCTTGAGGGTGGCAGCTCGCGTCTTCGATTCAAAGGAGGTGTCAAGAGATGTCCAAGGAGAGTGTATTGAAATCTTTGGAAGTGGCGGAAACGTTGGAAGATCTTGAGAAGGCTGTGCATGTGACGCTCAGCAAACTTGTCCCTGCAGATCGATACTGGATCTGGCAAGAAAGTAAACGAAGGCACAAGGAAGAGATCCTGAAGGTGCTAGAGTTGGCGGCGAAAGACGACATTCAAGTGGACCCTAAAAATTGGACAGTTTGTCAAGATTCTGTAAACTAAGAATGGGAATCTAAAGATATGAAAATTTCATTAAGAACAAAGCTGATCGGAAGCTCTCTCGCGGTGATTATCATCTTCGGCGTAGCTGTTACCTTGGTAGGCATACGGTTAATTGCTGATGGGCTGATCAGTCAGACCCAGGACAGGGTGAGAACTGACCTCAACTCTGCCAGACGTATTTACCATGATGAGATCAAGGAAACCGAAAACCTCGTGCGGCTGACTGGTGCGAGGTTCTTTATAAAGAATGCACTGCTGGAAAACAACAGAGAAACCTTGCAAAGAGAACTGGACCAGATCAGGGAGGATGAATTTCTGGATATCCTAACCCTCACTGACGAGAATGGCCGGGTCACTGTGAGAGCACGGAATCCTGCCGTCCACGGTGACAGCCAGGCAGACGATGAGCTGGTGAGTCGGGTGCTGTCGAGGAAGGAAGCAGTAGCCGGAACAGTGATTGTCCCGAAGGAAGAACTCACAAAAGAAGGAGAGGATCTTGCTCAGCAAGCTTACATGAAGGTTATCCCGACCCCGAAGGCAAGGCAGAGCAGTGAGGTTGAAGAGAGTTCAGCGATGATGATAAAGGCAGCGGCTCCGGTTCTGGGCGGTGATGGCAGTCTGTTGGGCGTACTCTACGGCGGAAGATTACTTAATCGAAACTATGAGATCGTTGACGATGTGAAAGCCATAGTCTATCAGGGCGTCAAATACAAGGGAAAGGAGATTGGAACGGCAACCATCTTCCAAGGAGACTTGCGCATCTCAACCAATGTTAAAGGTGAAGATGGAAGCCGGGCGATCGGCACTCGGGTCTCGGAAGAGGTTTACGAACAGGTTTTGGTAAACGGCCTCCCGTGGATGCACAGAGCGTTTGTGATAGACCGCTGGTATATAGCGGCCTATGAGCCCATAAAGGATATCAAGGAAAGAATAGTCGGTATTCTGTGTGTTGGAGTCTTGGAGCAGAAATTTGTGGATATGAGACGGAGAGCGATCCTGATATTCTTGGGAATAACACTCGTGGGAATGATTATCGCTCTGACTGTCTCCAGCTTCCTCGCCAGCGGGATATTGAAGCCTCTGGAGCGTCTAGTACTTGCGTCCCGACAATTGGCAAAAGGCAATTTAGAATGCCGGGTTAAGCTCAAATCGAAGGACGAGATGGGGGAATTGGGTGAAACGTTCAATCTTATGGCTTCTTCACTGAAGGACAGGGACGAACGGCTAAAAGAACAGACTCAGCAACAGATAATAAAATTAGAGCGACTGGCAACCTTAGGGCAGTTGGCGGGCGGAGTGGCTCATGAAATTAATAACCCCTTGGGAACGATCTCTATTTATGCGCAGATGGCCATCGACGAACTGGGCAAAGACAATGACAGTTGCAAAGAGAATCTGCAGGTGGTGATGAAACAGACAAACAGGGCAGGCAAAATTGTAAGGGACCTTTTAGAATTCGCTCGCCAGTTCGAACCAGAAATGAGAATGGTGAACATTAACGATGTACTGGTAAAGGCCATTGCAATGACAACCCATCCCGCACAATTAAAGGATGTTAGGATGATCACTCAGCTGACTCAAGAACTACCTAGTATAAAGGGAGACAGTGACAAGCTTCAGCAGGTATTTGTTAACATCATAGTGAACGCTCTGCAAGCTATGGCCAAAGGGGGAGAATTAACCGTTTCTACTAAACTTACTGAGGACAAGGAGTTTATAGAGATAGAGATTTCTGATACAGGTTGCGGCATCCCGGAGGAACACCTGGGTAAGCTCTTTGATCCTTTTTTCAGCACGAAGGAAATCGGGAAAGGCACAGGACTGGGCTTATCAGTGAGTCTCGGAATTGTGCAGAAGCACAATGGCTCTATTGATGTGAGAAGCAAGGTTGGCCAGGGAAGTACGTTCATTGTCAGGCTACCAGCGGAAGGAAAAAAGAGAAAATGAAAGGCAACGCGCATATTCTAGTTGTTGAAGACGAACAAGATATGCTTTTGGGACTACGGAAGATTCTGTCAAAACAGGGACACCATGTTCAAATAGCTGAAACTGGTCCCATTGGTGCACAAAAGCTGGAACAATCCTATTTTGACATAGTCATTACTGACCTGAAGATGCCGGGTATGGACGGAATGGAACTTTTGCGCAAAGCGAAAGAGGTTTATTCGGATATAATCGTGGTTATGATTACAGGATATGGGACGGTGGAAAGTGCTGTGGAGGCAATGAAACTTGGCGCTTATGACTATGTCACCAAGCCTTTCGATCCTGAACGCATAAAGACCGTTGTTCGTAAGGCTTTGAAGCAAATCGCCCTGACAAATGAGAATAGATATCTCAAGCAGAAGATGAGGGAAGTCAGCGGCACTCGGAATATAGTCGGCGATAGCAGGGAGATGCAGAAGGTTTTTAAGATAGTTGACAGGGTCGCCAGTACTGACGCAACAGTCTTGATACTTGGTGAAAGTGGTACAGGCAAAGAACTGATTGCCCGCTATGTTCATTACAATAGTCCAAGAAAAGATCAAATCTTTATCGCGGTGAACTGTGGAACGTTAAGGGAATCGCTATTAGAGAGCGAATTATTCGGCCACGAAAAAGGCTCGTTTACTGGCGCCATTTGTACGAAGCGAGGGCTTATGGAGATTGCATCTGGCGGAACCTTCTTCTTTGACGAGATCGGCGACGTCAGTCTGCCGATACAGGCAAAACTGCTGAGAGTATTGCAGGAACGCGAGTTTATGCGAGTCGGCGGCACCGATAATATTGTTACAGATATTAGACTGATTGCCGCAACCAATAAGAACCCGGAGCAATGCATCAAAGAAGGAACATTGAGAGCAGACTTGTACTATCGGCTGAACGTAGTCTCTGTTCTTCTTCCGCCCCTACGAGAACGCAGAGATGACATTCTGCCTCTGGCTGAGTTCTTCTTAAAGAGATTCAACAGGAAGTTGGGAAGGAAGATCTGCGAGATCCCGCAGGACGTCCTGAAGGTTCTCATTGGATATGACTGGCCCGGAAATGTTCGTGAACTTGAAAATGTGATCGAAAGAGCGGTAGTCTTGGCAACAGAGGACACTATAAGAGTTTCCGATCTGCCGGAAAAACTTGTGGAAGCACATGTTGATAGCGGGCCTGTCTTCTCCGGCCTGTCTTACAAAAAGGCAAAAGAGCAAATACTGAATTCATTCAGTAAGGAATTTGTAGAGAGGCTTTTGCGAGTAGCCAAAGGCAATGTTACCGAGGCAGCAAAACAGTCAAAGATGGACAGGGCAAACTTCCGCAGACTTATGAGGAAGTGCGGTGTTCAATTGCATGAGGGCCAAGGAGATTCCCCCTGTCAGAAATGACCCGCCAGGGATCTTCGAGACTATAATCATTTGCAGATATATCCCCAATTCACGTAGGTCATTCTTGACCTATTTAGACAATCTCACCAATTTCGAAATACGCTTCCGTTGGAATTCCATTCTGTTGTGAACAAAACGATTACAGAAGTTTCCTGTATGTTCTATTAGCCTTTTATAAATTTGGTATGGAAATTGCTATTATGTCTAAATATAAGGAGTAAGGTTTGCGTCTAAACGAGGAGTGAAAAACAATGGTAAGCTCAACAAAAAACAGGATCCTGGTGGTTGAGGATGAGGCCGATATGCGGAACGGTTTGGAAAAGGTACTATCTCGAAGGGGCTACGGTGTGGATACTGCAGAGGATGGATTAAGAGCAGTAGAAAAGATGAAACAGAGTTCCTTCCAAGTCGTTGTTGCAGACCTCAAGATGCCGGGCATGGACGGGGTAGGTGTACTGAAGAAAGCAA
>NJBQ01000028.1 GCA_005223095.1 Candidatus Aerophobetes bacterium Ae_b3a | reverse complement strand
AAAGTGGATTGACTATACTGACCAGGAGAAAAATTACGGCGTTAGCCTCCTGAGCGAATGTAAATATGGATTTGACGTTAAAGATGACCTTATAAGGATGACCCTTCTTAGCAGTCCTGACTACCCAGATCCCTCGATGATGGGTCTTCCAGAGTTATCCACCCTGCTTGAAGACCAGGGAAAACATACTTTTTCCTATGCTCTTTATCCCCATAAAGGAACTTGGAAAGAGGCGGGTTCAATTAGAAAGGGGTACGAGTTTAGTTGTCCCCTTCTTGTCCTTAGCGAGCCCTCTCATAAGGGAAATTTGCCCAAGAGTTTTCCTTTTATTAAAGTTCAGCCAGAGGATGTAATTCTGGAAACAATCAAGAAAGCTGAGGATTCCGAATCCTTTATTTTGAGGTTCTATGAGACAATTGGCCAAAGAACTCAGACTGAAATTCTTTTCTCAGAGCCTGTTTTACAAGTATGGGAGACAGATATGATGGAAAGGAAAATCTTAAAACTGCCTATTCAAGGCAAATTATTACGAGTTGAACTAGGAGCTTGTGAGATAAAGACGATCCAGATTCGTAAATAGAAAGAACCCTTCTATGGAATTCAGAGGCAAGTATTCAATATTTAGTACTGATAATATGAAAACCTGCCCTATTTTTTTGCGATGAAACAAGGTGAGAACTAACTTCTCTACAAAATTGACCGAAGTTTTGAAGGTATGCCAAGGAATATTAAGGAGGGCTAATAATGGCAAAGTTAACAGATGTTCTTTTTGACCTGGATAAAAGAGAGGAAATCATACGAAAAGAGGTGGAAGAACATCTATCTGATTTCGGAATAGCAGATACCAAAGAGCATATAGTTGCCACCTATTTCATTCATACAATAGAAAGTACAAATATAGAGAAATCTGCTCAGGAAATAGCTCGTCTTCAAACATCAGGCGAAAGGTATAGCGGGAACGGAACAAGATTGCAAAAGAGTACGGGTTACCTCCTTGATTCCATCGCCTTTAATGGCAAAAAGACAGTGGGGCTGGTGAGGATTGCCTTCCCTGTGGTGAATATATGGGATACAAAACATAATACAATTTACTCTTCCGAGATTCTGCATATTCTTGCTGGCGCTGTACAATTTGATTTTCCTAAGAATATTGACATCAAGTTGGTTGATATATCCATCTCTGAGGAAATTATATCAGCATTTCCCGGTCCTGCTTTTGGTCCTAAAGGATTAAGGAAAATGGCCGAGTATCGATCAGGAATTTCCTTTGGCACAATTGGCAAGCCCAAGACAGGGTTAACCGCTGATGAATATAGCCTCGTTATAGCCGAAGCTGCAAAGAATTCACTCTTTTTATTTGTTAAGGACGATGAAAACTATGGCGTATGGTATAAGGATTGTCCCCTTAATAAGAGAGTAAGAAGAGTAAGTGAAGCTATAAAAAAGGCAAATGAGGTAAGGGGGAAAGGAGAGATAATATATGCTTCACACATAGGGAATTCCGTACAAAATCTTAAGGAGAATATAGATATTGCCCTGGATAACGGCGCTACTGCCATAATGTTTAGTGAAATTCATGGAAGAGGAGGAGTAAGGCTAGCCAGAGATTATATGATAAGAACAGGAAGAGAGGTTCCCATCTACGGGCATAACGGAGGTATAACTCCATTAACAAGAGTTATATACAGAGAAATTCTTGATATGTTTGCCAGGCTAGATGGTATCGATATAAGACAAACAGGTCCTATTGGAACTCATGAAGTTCCTCTTTTGAGACCTTATGGACGGGAATGGGAGGCATCGGAGAGAGTGCTTACAAAATCCTTGGGTAAGCATAAGCCTGTTATGGTAGCCAGAGCAGGAGGTCTTGATCAGGGAAATATCATATTAAATCTTCATGATATAAAGAAAAGAGCCTACCATGAAAGTAATTTCCTCATGCTGGCCGGTTCAGCAATTAATGAGTGGAGAGATGAGACGGGAAGGTATAATCCTAAAGGTGGTGCAATGGCAATGGAACAGGCAATCGAAATTTATGAGAACTATAGTTTTGAGCCTGAGCCTCGCTCAACGCATGTTGAGCGCCTGCACAATCGTGCAAAAGAGTTGGGATACAAAGAGTTAATATCAGCTCTAAAACAACGCTATCTGGAAAAGAACCTTTGAATAAGGAGGAGAAATGTCATTGAAGGATAATGTGTCATTAGTTGATTTAGTAAGAGCAACCCAGAAATTAGCCGAAAAAGGAGATAGGATAACTCATCTTGGAATTTGCCCTATGTCAGAGGAGCTTATAAGGGCACCTATTGAATTAGCATTGGAATATGACTTTCCTCTCCTTTTTGTAGCAAGTAGAAATCAAGTCAGTGAGGATGAGGGAGGGGGCTATGTAATGAGGCTCACTCCTGAAAGCTTTATCCAGAAGATCCTCGAGGTGGAAAACTCACTTGGGTTGGATAGCGAATCCTCACCTGACTATTTGCGCTGCGTAGGTGTTGACCATTGTGGTCCCTGGTATAAAGAGAGGGAAAAAGAGCTAGATGAAGAGGAAGCAATCAAATCAGTAAAGCGCACACTTGCTGTCTGTCTAAAGGCGGGTTATTCTGGATTCCATATTGATTGCTCATTCAAACCACCTTTATCGGTTGAAATGAATGAAGAAAAGATGATTAAATTAACCGTTGATTTAATTGAGTTTACTGAGAGAAAAAGGATAGCTCTTAAAAAGAGGCCTGTAAGCTATGAGATAGGTACAGAAGAGACAGCAGGAAAAAGCATTTCAGTAGAGCATTTTAACTTATCAATTAAAAGTATGCTTTCCGAAATAAAGAAAAGGAAGCTACCTGAGCCGGTATTTGTAGTGGGAAGAACAGGAGCAGAGATTAAGATGCTGGAAAATGTAGGAGAATTTGACTATACTGCTGCCAGTTCTCTTCCAGAAGTTTCCGGAAAGTTTCATCTAGGATTTAACGAACATAACGCAGATTACTTAAGTAATCCTATTCTTTCCTTACATCCTCACTATGGAATTACCGCTGCTAATGTTGGACCTTCCTTTGCCGCAGAACAGACAAGAGCTTTGTTAACTCTGGCAGAAATTGAAGAAGGGAAAATGGGCAAGGATAGTTCTAATCTCTATGAAATTATGAGTGAGGCAGTATTTAAAAAGGCGCCATTTCACAAGTGGTTGAGGAGGAAGGATGAGTGGACTGTCGATGAGCTTCAAGAGAAGTCTGCTGAATTGCGTGCGGTGACAGTTGTCTGTGGGCATTATGTCTATTACGATGAAAAGGTTAAAGAAGCAATCGATAGGCTGTATAACAACCTAAGGAAGCACGGACTTCTTGAGAATCCTGAAGCCTATGTTATGAAGATGGTAAAAAAAGGCATTATGAGATATGTAGATGCATTTAATCTTCGGGGAAGTACTTCAAAGATAATTAAAGTGACAAAATCAGGTTTTTGAATAATTCCTTCATCTTGGAGGAAATTTACAAAAAGAGGATGTTTTCCCCTCCAGTTGGAGATATTACCGGGGATTAGAGGCAGTGGTTGGCTATGCCTCAGTAGTGGTGGAAAGGTAGCATTTTAAGGCTATTTTCTCTTCCCGGACGAACCTTTTTTGTCTGAGTATAAGCTCGTCGAAATCTACTTTGTGTCCGTCAAAGCCTGGTCCATCTACACAGGTAAATTTTACTTTTCCTCCTACCGTTACCCGACAGCCACCACACATACCTGTAGCATCTACCATAATGGAATTGAGACTCACCCTGGTTTCAATATCATGTTTTTTGGTGAGCTCAGAGACTGCTTTCATCATAGGAAGAGGGCCAATCGCTATTACTTCCTCTATTTTCTCCTTCCTACCCAGAACCTTTTTTATCAAATCGGTAACAAAGCCATGATGGCCAGAGCTTCCGTCATCAGTGCTGTATAGTACCTCATCACTTACCCTTTCTATTCTTTCTTTAAAGAAGAAGAAATTCTTACTTTTTGCTCCTATTAATGAGATAACCTTATTACCTACCTCTTTATACTTTTTAGCTTCCGGGTAGAGAGGAGCTACTCCTAGCCCTCCTCCTACACAAAGCACAGTTCCTACTTTTTTGATAGGGCTGGGGATGCCCAATGGCCCAAGAATATCTTCTATTGTCTCTCCTTCTTTCATCTTGCCTAACTGAGCAGTAGTCTTCCCTACTTCCTGGATCACAATAGTAATAGTTCCTTCTTCAGGGTTATGTTCAGCAATGGTCAAGGGGATACGCTCGCCTGTCTCATTTAGTCTGACAACTACAAACTGGCCTGCTTGGAATTTTAAGGCAATATGAGGGACCCTGATACGGAAAAGTTTAATCTGAGGAGCCAGATTTTCCTTTTTAAGAATCTTAAAGTGTTTTGTCTGCATTCTTTCTCCTTTTTCATTACTCGACATTCGTGCCCCCTCACCTTAATCCTCTCGCCTGGGGAAGAGGAGAATGTTGTTTTTTATCGATGAACTATGAACAATGAACTATACTAACATATATTTAACAATTTGACAATGAGATGTTGAGTAGATAGAATACAGGCGGAGAGCTACAATGAGCCAGAATAAGATTATTATAAAGGGAGCTAGAGAGCATAATCTTAAGGGCATAGATCTGGAAATCTTGCGCAATGAATTAGTGGTTATTACTGGATTAAGTGGTTCTGGAAAGTCCTCATTGGCTTTTGATACTCTCTATGCAGAAGGACAGCGGCGATATGTAGAATCACTTTCCAGTTATGCTCGACAATTTTTAGAGCAAATGTCCAAACCTAAGGTGGACTATATTGAAGGTCTATCTCCAGCAATTGCTATTGAGCAGCGTAAAGCCTCTTCAAATCCCAGGTCAACCGTAGCTACCCGCACTGAGATTTATGATTATTTAAGGCTTATTTTTGCCCATATTGGTGAGCCTCATTGCTATAATTGTGGTAGAAAAATCCAATCTCAGACCATAGAAAATATGAGTAATCAGATTATGCAGTTCAGGAAGGATTCCTTGATTCAGATAATGTCTCCTCTAGTGCGAGGAAGAAAGGGAGAGTACAGGGACCTTTTAGAAGAGATAAAGAGAGAGGGTTATTTAAGAGTAAGAATTGATGGGAGGATTCGTCTTCTGGAGGAGGAAGTATTTCTGGATAAAAATAAAAAACATACTATAGAGATAGTAGTGGATAGATTAGAAGTAAAGAAGGGGATAGAAACTCGTTTGACTGACTCTTTAGAAACAGCCAGTAATAGGTCAGATGGTTTGGTCCTGGTTACTCAAAAGCTCGCTGAGAAGGAGAAGGAGTATGTTTTTAGTCGTCATTTTGCCTGTTCTCACTGTGGTATTAGTTATCAGGAAATATCTCCTCGTATGTTTTCCTTTAATAGTCCCTATGGAGCCTGCCCGGTTTGTAATGGATTGGGAACTCAGCAGAGCATAGACCCTGACCTGGTAGTGCCGGACAGGGCTAGGTCTCTGAATGAGGGCGCTGTTGTACCCTGGAACGTGGGGGTAGGATTCCATAGGTGGGCAAGAACCGCTGCTGGATATTACTCTAGGCGGCTTGCTTCAGTTGCTGAACACTATGATTTTTCTCTGGATGAACCTTTTGAAAGCTTATCAGAAAGAGCACAGAAAACTATCCTTTATGGCTCAGATTCTGAGAAGATTAAATTTACCGAACAAAGAGGGGGGGAATTTTATGAGTATTGGACTACCTTTGAAGGAGTTATCCCCAATTTGGAAAGGAGATACAAGGATAGTGATTCAAATTATGTTCAGGAGGAGATATCCAAATATATAAGAGAGACTCCTTGTCCGGGGTGCAGTGGAGCTCGTCTGCGTAAGGAGAGTTTGGCAGTAACTCTTAAAGGTATGTCCATTTATGAGATAGTGAAACTGAGCATAAAAGAGAATAATACTTTCTTTTCCAATTTGAAGTTGAGCTCACGTGAGCAATTGATAGCTGGCGAGATTTTAAAGGAAATAAAGAAAAGATTAGGTTTTATGGTTAGCGTTGGGCTGGATTATCTTACTCTGGATAGAAGGGTAGGTACTTTATCGGGGGGTGAAGCAGAGCGTATTCGTCTGGCTACTCAGATAGGGTCAGGCCTGGTGGGGGTGATTTATATTCTTGATGAGCCTACTATTGGTTTACACCAGAGAGATAATAAGAGACTTCTGGATACCTTGAAAGGTCTGCGTGATATGGGTAATACTATTATTGTAGTAGAGCACGATAGATCTACTATAGAAGCAGCGGATCATATTATTGATTTAGGACCAGGAGCAGGAGAGCATGGGGGAGAGGTGGTGGTGAGTGGCTCCTTACAAGATGTTATTGACTGCGAAGCTAGTTTGACTGGAAAATATCTTAAAAACGAGTTGAAGATATCTATTCCTACTATTCGTCGCCAACCAAGAGATAATCAATATCTTGAGATTATCGGAGCAGAAGAACATAATTTAAAGAAAATAAATGTTAAGTTTCCTCTGGGGACGTTTATCTGTATTACCGGCGTTTCGGGTTCTGGCAAGAGCACCCTGGTAGAGGAGACCCTATACAGAGCATTGGCACGTCATTTCTATAAAAGCCGGATGAAACCAGGAAAATACGAAAAGATGGAGGGTATACATTTTATTGACAAGGTAGTAGTGATTGACCAGTCTCCTATTGGACGAACTCCTCGTTCTAACCCGGCTACCTATACCGGTCTTTTCACTCCTATCAGGCAACTTTTCTCTCAGATAGAAGAAGCTAGAATGAGAGGGTATCAATTGGGTAGATTTAGTTTTAATGTAAAAAGGGGCAGATGTCAGCGATGCAGGGGAGAGGGAATGATCAAGATTGAAATGCAATTCCTTCCCGATGTCTATGTCCCCTGTGATGTCTGTAAGGGAAAGCGTTATAGTAAGGAAACCCTTCAGATAAAGTATAAGGGCAAGAATATTGCTGATGTTCTCGACCTGACGGTAGAAGAGGCTTTAAAATTTTTCCGTAACATTCCTCAAGTGAGAAGAAAGTTAGAGACCTTGAATGATGTGGGATTAGGATATGTCCATCTGGGGCAACCCGCTACTACTCTGTCTGGTGGAGAGGCGCAGAGGGTAAAGCTTTCCCGGGAGCTTTCCAAACTTGGCACAGGAAAGACTTTATATATATTGGATGAACCTACTACTGGTCTTCATTTTGCTGACATAGATAAGCTTTTAAGTGTTTTAAATCGATTAGTAGATAAAGAGAATACCATTCTGGTCATTGAGCATAATCCTGAAGTAATTAAAGTGGCTGATTATATTATTGATTTAGGTCCTGAGGGAGGAGAAGAAGGAGGGGAGCTGGTTGCCTGTGGTTCTCCCGAGGAGATTGTTAGAAACAAACGTTCTTATACAGGGGAAATTTTGAAGAAATTTTTATAGAATGTGACTGGAACTTAGGTTCTTTTATCGATGAACTATGAACAATGAACTATCAAGAGGGGGAGTAAATTATGTCTCTTTCCAAAAGAGCTGAGTTAATTAGTCCTTCCGCTACTTTAGCTATTGCGGCCCGGGCTAAAGCGATGAAGGCTGAGGGCATTGATGTGATTGGGTTTAGTGCAGGCGAGCCAGATTTCGATACACCCTCCTACATAAAGAAGGCGGCTAAAAAGGCATTAGATGAGGGATTTACTAAATATACGCCTGCATCAGGAATAGAAGAACTGAAAAAAGCTATTTGTCAGAAGCTCGAAGAAGAGAATAATCTGGAGTATCATACTTCAGAGATAATTGTCTCTTGTGGAGCAAAGCACTGTCTATATAATGCTTTTCAGGTTTTATGCCAGGAAGGTGATGAGGTGATTCTATCTGTTCCCTATTGGGTAAGTTATACTGAACAGATAAAGCTTGCCGGCGCAAAGCCTATTCTTATAGAGATATCAGAGGAAGATGGATTCAAAATTTCTCCTTCTCAGCTTGAGCAAGCAATCACTTCTAAAACCAAGCTTTTTCTTATCAATAGTCCTAATAATCCCACCGGGGTAGTTTATTCTAAGAAAGAGCTGGAGGCTCTTAAGGAGATACTGGTAAAGAAAGGTGTCTATGTGCTCTCCGATGAGATTTATGAAAAAATTATCTATGATGCTAGAGAACACATTAGTATCGCCTCATTGGGACCAGCCATAAAAAAGCTGACTATCCTTATAAATGGCGTTTCTAAAACTTACTCCATGACTGGCTGGAGAATAGGTTATGCGGCAGGAGAGAAGAGGATTATAGGAGCAATGTCCAGTCTGCAAAGTCACTCTACTTCCAATCCTACTTCTATAGCTCAGAAAGCGGCTATAGCAGCCATTTGTGAACAGACAGAAGCTGTAGACAAGATGGTGGTTGAGTTCAGAAAGCGAAGAGACTACGTAGTAGAGAGATTAAAGGAAATTCCAGGAATTTCTTGTCTGAGGCCAGAAGGTGCCTTCTATGTATTTATCAATATATCAGAAATACTGAAAAAGAGATATAACGGGGAAATAATAGGGGATTCTGTTCATCTGGCAGAATTGCTACTTAAGGAAGCCAGGGTAGCATTAGTTCCGGGTGCTGCCTTTGGAGCAGATAATTATGTCAGATTATCCTATGCTGCCTCAATGAATGATATTAGAGAAGGACTTGCACGATTAAGAGAGTTCATAAAAAAATTGGTGAATGGTGAATGGTGAATGGTAAAGAAAGGGAAAGAGATCTGCGTTCTCGATACTCGTTTCCTCTCCCTCAGGGGAGAGGATTAAGGTGAGGGGGATGAACTATGAACGATGAACTGATATGGAGGAATTAATGGAAGGAAGGTATGCGGAATTACTCAGGACCAAATGCGGAAGAGAAGGCTATCAGAAGTTGGTGGAATTAGAGAATGTAAATCTGCATGACTTTATAGGAAAATACGTGGAGCATTGTAACCCTGCTTCTATTTTCGTTCGTGCTGATTCTGCTGAGGATGCTCAGTATATCAGGGATAAGGCCATAGAAAATGGAGAGGAGGGAAAGCTTGCCCTGCAGGGTCATACGGTTCATTTTGATGGATATTACGACCAGGCGAGAGATAAAGACAAAACCAGACTTCTTCTTCCTTCCAATGTGGACCTTGGTTCTAGTATTAATAGTATGGATAGGGATGAAGGGCTGGTTGAGATACATAAATATTTGAAGAATATTATGGAGGGAAAAGAGGTCTATATCTGTTTTTTCTGTCTTGGCCCAACAAATTCCCGATTTTCCATTCCCTGTGTTCAAATAACCGATTCAAGTTACGTTGCCCATAGCGAGGGTATTCTTTATAGGAATGGGTATGAGGAGTTTAAAAGAATGCAAGGCTCTAAGAATTTTTTTAGATTCATTCACAGTGCTGGTGTTCTGGAAAAGGGAGTAAGCAAGAACGTATCTCAGCGTAGGGTCTATATAGATATAGAAGATAATATAGTTTTTAGTGCCAATACTCAGTATGGTGGAAATACTATTGGTCTCAAGAAGCTTGCTATGCGGCCGGCGATTCATAAGGCTTCCCGGGAAGGTTGGCTGACCGAGCATATGTTTATTATGGGTATTTCTGGTCCAGGAAGACGAGTGACCTACCTTATGGGAGCATTTCCCAGCGCTTGTGGTAAAACCGCCACTTCTATGTTAGAGGGTGAGACTATTGTGGGTGATGATATAGCCTACTTAAGAAAAATAGATGGAAGAATCCGCGCTGTAAACGCTGAATACGGAATATTTGGGATTATTAGAGATGTAAACTCAAAGGACGATCCTTTAATCTGGCAGGCTCTTCATTCTCCGGGCGAGATTATTTTCTCCAATGTCCTGGTAAGGGAGAATAAGACTGCTTACTGGTTGGGAAAAGATGGGGATACTCCGGCAGAAGGAGTTAATCATTTCGGGAAATGGAGCATAGGAAAAAGAGACACAAAGGGTGAAGAAATACATCCCTCTCACAAAAATGCCCGATATACCATCGGACTGAGAAGATTAAAAAACTGTGATCCTAGATTAGATGATCCAGACGGGGTGGAGGTGGGTGGAATAATTTATGGTGGTAGAGATTCTGATACCTCGGTACCGGTAGAGGAGTCTTTTGATTGGGAACATGGAATATTAAGCAAGGGGGCAACATTGGAATCAGAAACTACCTCAGCTACTTTGGGGCAAGAAGGAGTAAGGACATTTAATCTGATGTCAAACCTTGACTTCTTATCCATCCCTCTGGGTGAATATATCAAAATTAATCTAGCTTTTGGCCGCGACGTGAAGAAACCACCCCTCATCTTTTCCGCTAATTACTTTTTAAAGAACAAAAAGAGAGAGTATATCAGTGGGATGAAGGACAAGCATATCTGGCTTAAGTGGATGGAGCTTCGTATTAATGATGATGTTGATGCAATCAAAACTCCCACTGGTTATGTTCCCAGATATGAAGACCTTAAAAGGTTATTTAAAGAGGTTCTGGGCAAGGATTACTCGAAAGAAAGCTATATAGAGCAATTTACCCTGAGAATTTCAGAAAACATAGAGAAAATGGAAAGAATAGCTAAGATTTACCAGACAAAGGTTCCCGATACCCCGGATATTCTCTTTAAAGTTCTGGCAGAACAGAGAGAGAGATTGGAGAAGCTAAGAAAGGAACGGGGGGACTACGTCTCTCCTATTGAGCTTGGCTGATGAAAAACGCCTCAGGACAATTTCTTCCGTCGCTGTAACTGGTGAATCGTATTTCTTGAATGGTTAATCAAGTAGTATAGGAATTTCCTTTTTCCCCTCACCTCAATCCTCTCCCCATGGGGGAGAGGGAAGGGAGAGGGGGTAAGTTCTTTCCTTGTTTGCGATTCACTATTCAGCAACGACTATTCACTGCTTTTAAGGAATGTCCTTCGGCAAGCATGTAAATTTCTAAGGCTGGAGAGTATATGAAAATGAAAAGATATATTTTCTACCTGGCTATAATAGTGGGAGTAGCAGTATTGGTATGGCTTTTGGGGGTGCCGTATGTCAGTAAAGAGAAGGATATATATAAAGATAGACGAGCCAGAATGGTCCAGACGCAGATTATGGCACGGGGAGTTAAGGATGAAGCAGTACTTCTTGCTATGGGGACCGTCCCTCGTCATAAGTTTGTCTCAGAAGACTTGGTAGGGTCAGCTTATAAGGATAGGCCCTTACCCATAGAATGTGGGCAGACTATTTCTCAGCCTTACATCGTGGCTTTGATGACCGAGCTATTGAATGTAAGAAGAGGGAGTAAAGTCCTGGAAGTGGGAACAGGTTCAGGCTACCAGGCAGCAATTCTTGCTCAGATGGGAGTTGAAGTATATACCATCGAAATTTTTGAAGAACTGGGAACTTCTGCTCAGAAGAGATTGAAAGACCTGGGTTATTCCAAAGTGAGAGTAGAGATAGCCGATGGGTATTACGGCTGGCCAGAGGAGGCTCCTTTTGATGCTATTATTGTCACCTGTGCTGCCAGTCACATTCCTCCTCCTTTGATTGAACAGCTAAGAGAAGGAGGGAGAATGTGTATTCCTGTGGGTAGCGTTTTCTGGACCCAGAATCTAATGTTAGTGCACAAGAAAGAAGGTGAAATTATTACCGAGAATATCCTACCAGTGAGATTTGTACCTCTGCTGGGAGAACATTAGAGTGGCCATTTTTATTTCCATATTCTTTATCTCTTTTTCCATCCTTTCCTATCAAATTCTTTTAATGAGGATTCTTTCCATTACTTCCTGGTCTCACTTTGCCTATATGATAATTAGTGTTGCCCTGCTCGGCTTTGGAGCCAGCGGAACATTTGTCTTTCTTTTTTTAAAAAGAATAAAGAGACATTTCTACTCTTTTTTCACCATTTTTTCCTTTCTTTTTTCTATTTCCCTCTGGCTCTGTTTTGCTCTTTCCCAGAAGATTCCTTTTGATCCTTTTCTCATTATCTGGTACAAGGGACAGTATCTTTATTTATTGGGATATTACCTCCTTCTTTTTATTCCCTTTTTCTTAGGAGCTACCTGTATTGGAATCTCCTTCTCTCAATTCAGCCAGAAAATAAGCAAGGTCTACTTCCTTAATCTTCTGGGTTCCGGGGTGGGAGCTTTAGGGGTAATTCTTCTTATGTACTTTTTTCCTCCTCTTTCCGTTTTGCTGTTTTTAACTGCAATAGGCTTACTTTCTGCTCTACTGGCTTCGCTTTATCTAAGAAAAAGAGTCTTAATCGGTCTTATCCTTGCCTCTTTCCTCTCTTTTTCATTCTTTTTTTTCTTTCCCCTCAGGCTAAACATTTCTCAATATAAATCTTTAAGTGTGACTTTAAATCTTCCTCAGGTAAAAATTCTCAAGGAAGTCTCCTCTCCCTTAGGTTTGATTAATGTAGTAGAGAGTCCGTCCATAAGGCATGCTCCTGGTTTAAGTCTTAATTTCAGAGGAGAGATTCCTCCTCAATTGGCCCTTTTCACTGATGCGGATTCTATGTCTGTTATCACTAATTTTGATAATCAGCTATCTAATCTGGAATATTTAGATTATATCAGCTCTGCCTTGCCTTATCACCTTCTAGATAAGCCCAAAGTACTCATTATAGGAGCAGGAGGGGGTTCAGAGGTTTTATCTGCCCTCTATCACGCCTCTTCTCTAATCGAAGCAGTAGAGATAGACCCTCAGGTAGTGAACCTGGTTAAGGATGAATATGCTCACTTTTCCAATCAAATTTTTTCTCGCCCCTCAGTAAAAGTCTTCATAGCGGAAGGACGTGGATTTATCCAGTCAAGCCAGAGTAAATACGATTTAATCCAGCTCGCTCTTTTAGATTCCTTCAGTGCCTCCTCGGCTGGTGTTTATGCCCTATCAGAGAGTTATCTTTACACCAAAGAGGCAGTGAAGGAATATATAAGACATCTCAATCCTGAGGGCATTCTCTGTATCACCAGATGGTTAAAGCTTCCTCCTCGGGATGGAATCAAGCTATTTGCTACAGCGGTAGAGTCATTACAGGAGTTGGGAGTTGAGAATATTTCTTCTCAACTCATTTTTCTAAGAAGCTGGGCTACCTCCACCCTACTTATCAAACGGTCTCCTTTTACTTCTCCAGAGATTAGAATAATCAGGGATTTCCTGAAGGAAAGGCTATTTGACCCTATCTGGTATCCAGGTATAGAAATTGATGATATAAACCATTACAATATTTTGCCTGAGGCTTATTATTACCAGGCTAGCCAGAATATTCTTTTTGGAGAGAGGAAGAAATTCTATGCTGATTACTCATTTTACATAAAGCCAGCCACTGATAATTCTCCTTATTTTTTCCACTTCTTTAAATGGAAATCCTTACCCCATTTACTTGAAACCATGGGTAGACAATGGCTTCCCTTCATTGAATGGGGATACATAGTCTTAATAGTAACTTTAGCTCAGGCTATACTCCTGAGCCTTATTTTAGTCATCCTGCCTCTTTTTTCTCTTAGAAAAAAGGCTGCTTCTGGTAATAAGCTGCCTATCTTTACTTATTTTCTCTCCTTAGGGATAGGATATATGTTTATAGAGATTTCTTTTATTCAAAGGTTCATACTCTTTTTATCCTATCCCATTTACGCTGTAGCTGTAGTGCTGGCTGCCTTTCTCTTTTTTTCTGGTTGGGGAAGCTATGTATCAGAAAAAATCAAGATAAAAAGATTGAGCACTATTACCCTAGCTGTGGTAGCAATAGTAGTTATGGCACTGATTTACTTATTTTACCTTGAGGATATTTTCAATTTATTTATAGCCTGCTCAGATACAGTGAAAATATTGCTTTCTCTTCTCTTTATTGCTCCTCTGGCCTTCTTTATGGGAATGCCTTTTCCCTTAGGACTAGCCAGAGTTTTTTCCAGAGCACCTTCTCTTGTGCCCTGGGCCTGGGGAATAAATGGTTGTTTTTCTGTTATCGCTGCCGTTTTAGCTACTGTTTTAGCTATATCTCTGGGGTTTGACTTGGTCATTATCATAGCTCTATCTTTGTATATCCTGGCAGCAGTGAGCTTTAGAAAAGTTGACTTTTCCCTGAAAAAGTATTAGATTATGAACTAAAGCGAGAGTGACAGGAGAAAATAGGTGCGGGTTCCTTTGCTCGATCTGAAAGCTCAACACAAAATAGTGGGAAAAGAGATTAGTAGTGCGATAGAGGAGGTTCTGGAGAGTGGATGTTATATTCTAGGTCCTAATGTAAAGAGATTGGAAGAGGAAATTGCTGCTTATTGTAGAGTTAAGTATGCGATAGGAGTTGCTTCAGGCACAGATGCCTTAAAACTTTCTTTAATTAGCATGGGGATAGGCAAGGGAGATGAGGTAATAGTTCCTCCCTTTACTTTTATATCTACCGTGGGGGTAATTACTCAGATAGGAGCTTCTCCTGTGTTTATAGACATAGAGGAAGAAACCTTTAATATCGATGCAGAAAAAATAGAAGAGGCCATAACAGAAAAAACCAAAGCTATAATTCCTGTGCATCTTTACGGACATGCGGCTCAGATGGAGAAGATTATATCTCTGGCAAAAAAGTATAATCTGAAAGTAATTGAAGATGCTGCTCAGGCTCTAGGAACAGAATGTCTATTTTCCGGAGTTTTTTCTAAAGTGGGTTCATTGGGAGATGTAGGCTGTCTTAGTTTTTATCCCACCAAAGTTTTGGGAGCCTGCGGTGACGGAGGGATGGTCCTTACTAATAATGAGGAAATTGCTGAAAAGATGGGATTTCTTAGGGCTCACGGTCTTGATGGCGATTATTCTTATTGTCTATCTGGATATAATAGTAGATTGGATGAATTACAAGGAGCAATTCTCAGGGTTAAATTGAAGTATCTGGATGATTGGACAAATATGCGTCGTCAGAAAGTCCATGTCTACAATGAGTTGCTTACTTCTTTCTCTTCCTCTGGCCTAAAAATTCCTCAAGAAGCTTCCTATACCCGACATAATTATGGTGTTTATACCATTCGGAGCTTGCAAAGAGACCATTTGAAGGAATATCTTACAAGAAGAGGAATAGGGACGAAGGTCTATTATCCTCTTCCCTTGCATCTTGAGGAGATCTATAAAGGTCTGGGTTACAAAAAAGGAGATTTTCCTGTGGCAGAAAAGGCATCCAGGGAGGTGCTTTCTTTACCGATTTATCCAGAGCTGAGCCAAGATGATATTAAGTTGGTGACAGAAGAGATCGGAAAATTCGTGAATAGTGAATGGTGAATAGTGAATCGCAAACAAGGAAGTAAATGATTGTAGGGTTTAGTTGACAATTCACGATTCACGAGTTAGTGGAGGACAAATTGGCAAGTTACTTGGTAACAGGGGGGGCAGGTTTTATCGGCTCGCACCTGGTGGATAGATTACTAAAGATGGGTAAGAAGGTGATAGTTATTGATAATTTTGATGACTATTATGAGCCACAGATAAAAAGAGATAATATAAAAACACATCTAGATAACAAAAACTTCACATTGAAGGAAGTAGATATAAGGGATAAGCAGTGCCTGGAGGAGATTTTTCAGTCTAATGGAATTAGTAAAGTGATTCATTTAGCTGCCAGAGCAGGAGTAAGAGCTTCCCTAAAGAATCCTTTTATATATGAGGAGGTAAATATAAAGGGCACTTTGAATCTTCTTGAAGTATGCAGGAGGTATCATCTGGAATCTTTTATTTTTGCTTCTTCCTCTTCAGTCTATGGGGCTACAGACAGGATTCCTTTTTTAGAAGAAGAATTGGGTAAACCCGTCTCTTTTTATGCTGCTAGTAAGTGTACCGGTGAGATAATCTGTTATACCTACCATCATCTCCATCATATTCCCACTGCTTGTTTGAGACTATTTACTGTTTATGGCCCCAGACAAAGGCCAGAGATGGCTATCCATAAATTTACTCGCTTGATCAGTCAAGGAAAAGAGATAGATATTTTCGGCGATGGTTCCTCAAGGAGAGATTATACCTATATTTCAGATATTATTGATGGGATGATGCAAGTTCTGGATAAGAGATTTGATTTTGAGGTCTTTAACCTGGGAAGTTGCCAGACCATTGAATTAAGAAGGTTGGTCTCCTTGATTGAGGATTCATTGGGTAAGAAGGCTAAGATGAGGTATCTCCCTGAACAACCGGGGGACCTTCCTATTACTTACGCGGATGTTTCTAAAGCCAGGAAAATGTTAGGTTATGCACCTAAGATAAAGATAGAAGAAGGGGTAGAGAAATTCATTAATTGGTACAAGGACAGACATTGAAAGGGAAGTCTTAATGAATGTCGCCGTTATTGGTTCAGGTTATGTGGGACTAGTTACAGGAACTTGTTTAGCTGAGATAGGTCATTATGTCATATGTGTTGACAATGACGAAGAGAAGATTGAAGTATTGAAAAAAGGAGAAATACCTATTTATGAGCCGCAGCTTGAGAAATTAGTCAAAAAAAATATGGACAAAGAGAGGCTGTCCTTTTCTACTTCTATCAAAGAAGGAGTGTCTAGAGCTAAGGTTATCTTTATTGCCGTAGGAACACCTCCTAAAGAAAATGGAGAGGCAGATTTATCTTCAGTAGAAAAAGTCTGTAGCCAGATTGCCAGAAGTATGAAGGAGTATAGACTAATAGTGGAAAAGAGCACTGTTCCTGTCCAGACAGGGCAGTGGATAAAGCGTCTTTTTAGAGTGAACAATAGTCTGTCAGACTTTGATATTGCTTCAAATCCTGAATTCTTAAGGGAAGGAACTGCTGTGGATGATTTTCTCAACCCGGATAGGATAGTAATCGGGGTGGAGACTGAGAGGGCAGCCAGTATCCTCAAGGAACTTTACTCGCCTATTATTAATCGGAAATCCAGCCGCTCTGACTCTGTTCCCTTAATGATAACAGACCTGGAAACCGCAGAATTAATAAAGCATGCCTCCAACTCCTTTTTGACTACCAAAATCTCATTTATTAATGCTGTAGCCGATATTTGTGAAAAGACGGGGGCCGATATAGAGAAGGTAGCAGAAGGTATGGGATATGACCCGCGAATTGGCGTCTCTTTCCTTAAAGCAGGGATAGGATTCGGTGGTTTTTGTTTCCCTAAAGACTTGCAGGCTTTCATAAGAATCGCCGAAAAGCTCAACTATGATTTTGCTCTTTTAAAAGAGGTAGAAAAGATAAATAAGAATAGACCAAAGATGTTGCTAGATAAGATAGAGAAGGCTCTGGGCACAGTGGAAGGTAAAACTATTGGCATTCTCGGTTTAGCCTTTAAGCCCAATACTGATGACATCAGGCTTGCTCCTTCTATTGAAATTATAAGCTTGTTGCAAAGGAAAAAGGCACAAATAAAAGTTTATGACCCAGTGGCTATGGATAAAGCCAAAGAAGTTCTAAGGAATGTAGAATATGGGCGGGATCCTTATGAAATAGCCAGAGGAAGCAACGCTTTAGTTATTGTTACCGAATGGGAGGAGTTTCAGAGGATAGACTTGGAAAGAATAAGAGATTTAATGGTAAATCCTCTTGTTGTGGACGGAAGAAATATTTATGAGCCTGAGAAAATGAAGGAATTGGGTTTTATTTATAAGAGTATGGGCAGGTAAGAATATGAGAGTATTAATTACCGGAGGAGCTGGTTTTCTGGGTTCTCATTTGTGTGATTATTTGCTGGATAAAGGTCATCAGGTAATAGCTCTGGATGACCTTATTACCGGGAAGACAGATAATATTGCTCATCTAGCCGGAAATAATAATTTCAAATTCATAAAGCAAGATGTTACCGAATATATCTATATAAAGGAAGACTTAGACTATATTCTTCACTTTGCCTCTCCAGCCAGTCCCATTGATTATCAGAGATACCCCATTCAAACTCTTAAAGTGGGTTCTCTGGGGACACATAAGACTCTGGGATTAGCAAAAGAGAAAAGAGCGAAATACCTTCTTGCTTCTACCTCCGAGATTTATGGAGACCCTTTGGTTAATCCTCAGAAGGAAGATTACTGGGGAAATGTCAACCCTATTGGTCCGCGCGGAGTGTATGACGAGGCAAAGCGATTCAGTGAAGCTCTAACTATGGCTTATCATTATTATCATAAGGTTGATACCAGGATTGCTCGTATATTCAACATCTATGGGCCCAGGATGAGAAAAGACGATGGAAGAGTTGTTCCTACTTTTCTCGACCAGACTCTAAAAGGCAAGCCTCTCACCATCTTCGGAGATGGTTCCCAAACCAGGAGTTTCTGTTACGTCTCTGATTTAGTGGAAGGGATATATAGATTGATGAGGTGGGAGGGGAATGAGCCTATAAATTTGGGTAATCCCAATGAGATGACTGTCTTGGAATTTGCCAGAAAAGTAGTTGAGCTCACTCATAGTAAAAGTGAGATAGTTTATAAAACTTTGCCAGAAGACGATCCCAGGGTTAGACGGCCCGATATAACCCGGGCCAGGGAACACCTGAAGTGGGAACCCAAAGTTGAATTGGAGGAAGGCCTCAAGAGGACATTGGACTGGTTTAAGGAAGCAACAATAGAATGAAGGGAGAAAATAGCAATGATTGACAAGGAACTTTTAGATATTCTTGCCTGTCCCATCTGTAAAAGCGAGATTCACCTTAGAGATGACAGACTCATTTGCCAAAAATGCCGTAAATACTACCCTATCAGAGATGGAATTCCGGTGATGCTGATAGATGAGGCAAAAGACTTGAAATAGCAGGTTAGTGATCGATTTAACCGAGAAGGGAGATCGGTTTTTTATCGGAGAGGAAAGGAGATTACGGGTGGAAGATAAAATAGCAGAGGAAATAAAACGGCACTTTGATGTGGTGGCGGAAGATTTAAAGGATGAGATTAAGCTAGTAGCTGAAGGATACAGTCTCTTAAGTGAAAAAATAGATGGACTTCGTAAAGAGAATGCAGAAGAACATGCTACACTGAACAAGAGAATAGATGGACTTCGTAAAGAGAATGCAGAAGAACATGCTATACTGAACAAGAGAATAGATGGACTTCGTGAAGAGAATGCAGAAGAACATGCTACACTGAACAAGAGAATAGATGGACTTCGTAAAGAGAATGCAGAAGAACATCAAGAGATTTTGTCAGCCGTAAAGTTCTCCTATGCTGAGCTGGACCACCGTATCGTAGCTCTAGAGGAAAAATTCGCTAGCATTGAGAAACGTATGAGTCGCCTAGAGACTATTCGTTAGTCCCTAGATCATGAGTTATGAAGTTTCTTGAGTTCTTAATACAGAACTTTGGATATAGGAACCAAATTTGGAGTGACTAGAATGAAAGCTCTAATATTGAGTGGAGGAGCGGGGACTCGTCTCCGACCCATTACCCATACCTCAGCCAAACAGCTTATCCCGGTGGCTAATAAGCCTATTCTTTTCTATGGAATCGAAGCCATAAAGGAAGCCGGAATAAGGGATGTGGGCATTGTGGTAGGGGATACCTATCAGGAGATAAGCAAGGCAGTAGGAGAAGGAAAGAAATGGAATATCAAGATTACTTATATTAAGCAAGAAGCCCCTTTGGGTTTAGCTCATGCAGTAAAAATATCCAGAAATTTTCTTCAGGACGAGCCCTTTGTTATGTATCTGGGTGATAATATAATAAAACAAGGAATTAAATCTCTGGTAGAGGAGTTTCAAGAAAAAAGTTCTCATTCTCAGATTCTTCTTGCCCACGTGGAAAATCCTGGGCAATTCGGGGTAGCTGAGCTTAAAGAAGACAAAGTGGTGAGATTGGTAGAAAAACCCAAGCAGCCCAAGACTGATTTGGCTCTGGTGGGAGTATATATGTTTGACCACCATATTTTTGAGGCAGTAGAGAATATTAAACCTTCCTGGAGGAATGAACTGGAAATAACCGATGCTATTCAATATTTGATTGATAAGAACTATCTTGTTCATTCACATATTATTAACGGTTGGTGGAAAGATACAGGTAAGCCAGAAGACCTCCTGGAAGCCAACAGGATAATGCTCAGTGACCTTGAAGTAGCAGTAGATGGAGAAATAGACGGGAATTCAAGAATATCCGGTAAGGTCCGAATAGAGAAGGGAGCCCAAATAGTTGACAGCGTTATTAGAGGGCCAGTAGCAATAGCCAGAGGATGCAAGATAGTTAGCTCCTACATAGGCCCTTTTACCTCAATCTATTACCGTACTTCAATTGAAGAGAGTGAGGTAGAACACAGCATCATTATGGATGAGTGTAAAATTAGTGGATTAAAAGCTCGCATAGAAGACAGTCTCATCGGAAAGAGTGTAGTAATTAGCAAGTCTACTTTGAAGCCTAAAGCTTATCGCTTTATGCTGGGAGATAGTAGTCAGGTAGGAACGATCTAGTGAATCGTGAATAGTCGTTCCTGAATAGTAAGAAAAAAAGAAGGTACTCTCGCATCTTAGAAAAAGGGACAGGGTAAAGAGAGCGTGTAGGATATGTGATTTTACGATTCACCATTCACGAAATACGATTTACTAGTACAGCGTTTAGCGGATAGCGTATAGTGAAAAACGAAAACCCAAAATCATAGTGAATGGTGAAGCGGAATTCATCACTAATTGCTCGTGTTTCCTCTTCCTTGTGGGGAGAGGGATAGGGTGAGGGGGAGTGACAATTGAAGTTACTAATCACCGGAGGAGCTGGTTTTATCGGAAGTAATTTTGTAAAGCATATTCTCAAAAAATATCCTCATTACAAGGTGCTCGTCTTAGATAAACTCACCTATGCTGGCAATCTAGATAATCTGAAGGAGTTCTTGAATTCTGAGAACTCATTCTTAGAGAAAGATTATAAGACTGAATATCCTCATCAAACAATAGAGGATTTAGATTCACTTTCTTCAATCTTTAGCTCGCAGCTCGAGGTCAATCCCCTTTTTTTTATTCAGGGCGATGTCTGTGATAGCAGACTGATGGAGAAGGTATTTCCCAGGGTAGATGTTGTATTAAATTTTGCTGCCCAGAGTCACGTAGACCGGTCCATAATAGAAGCAGGTAGTTTTGTCAGCACCGATGTGTATGGAGTTTATGTTCTTCTGGAAGCAGCTAGGAAAAACCCTATAAAAAGATTCATTCAGATTGGGACCGATGAGGCCTACGGAAGTATAGAGGAAGGTTCGTTCAAAGAGACAGATCCTCTAAGGCCTAACAGCCCCTATGCTGCCAGCAAAGCTGCTGCAGATTTACTGGTTCGTTCTTATTATGTCACCCATAAAATTCCCGCTATAATCACCCGAAGTAGTAACAATTTTGGCCCTTATCAGTATCCGGAAAAATTAATTCCTCTCTTTATCACCAATGCTCTTGAGGATAGACATCTTCCTCTTTATGGAGACGGTATGAATGTCAGGGATTGGTTATACGTTGTTGATAATTGCCGGGCTATTGACCTGGTGCTTCATAAAGGTAAGGTAGGAGAAATATACAATATTGGTGCAGATAATGAACGAGCTAATATTGAGGTGACCAGACTAATCTTGAGACTATTAAATAAGCCGGCCAGTCTGATTAAATTAGTTAAGGATAGGCTAGCTCACGATAGACGATACGCCCTTGATTCTAGCAAAATAAAAAGTCTTGGATGGCAGGCGAGCTATGGTTTTACCCAGGCAATGGAAGGAACTATTAGATGGTACCAGACCAACAAAAACTGGTGGCAGAAAATAAAGAAAAAAGATAAGGAATTCCAGGAATATTACAGCAAGCAGTACCAGGAGCGGGAAAGTATATGAAGATTCTCATTACCGGAATCAGCGGGATGCTCGGGGTAGATTTATACCAGACTCTAAGGGAGGAATACGGGGTTACAGGACTGGATAGAAGAGATTTTCCCTGTTCACCCTCCCCTTCTGTAAATAAAATAGACATAACTGACTTAGAAGCAGTAAAAGAGCTCTTTTCCCGGTTGACTCCCCATTTTGTTATTCACGCTGCTGCCTATACTGATGTAGATGGCTGTGAAAAAGATGCAGATAAGGCTTATAAAGTCAATGCTCTGGGGACACGCAATATAGCTCTTGCTTGCCAGAGGTTGGACATACCTGTACTATATGTAAGCACTGATTTTGTGTTCAGGGGAGACAAAAAAACTCCCTATGATGAGTTTGATGAGCCCGCTCCAATGAATATCTATGGGAAATCGAAGCTGGCAGGGGAAAATTACCTCAAATCCTTTCTCTCAAGGTATTTCATTGTGAGGACCTCCTGGCTCTATGGACAATGGGGAAGAAACTTTGTAGTCACTATTCTTAAGTTAGCTCAAGAGAAATCTATCCTTAAAGTGGTAGATGACCAGGTGGGTTCACCTACCTATACTAAAGACCTCTCTCAGCAAATAAAAAGATTAGTGGCAACTAAACTCTACGGAATCTATCATATTACTAATTCGGGAAGATGTTCCTGGTATGAGTTTACCCGGGAGATACTCAAACTTGCCGGAATAAAAGGGGTAAAGGTGGCACCCATAACTTCCGAAAAACTAGCTCGTCCTGCTCCCAGACCTAAATTTTCTGTTCTCGACAATTACTCTTTAAGACTGAGCCTGGGGGATGGTATGAGAGAATGGAAAGAGGCTCTCAAAGATTTTCTTAAGGACCATCTTGATTGTCATTGTGAGGAGCGATAGCGACGCGGCAATCTCAAAAACTGAGATTGCTTCACTCCGTTCGTAATGACGTGGTTCACTGAATATTTACACACGAATCCTAAGGAGGTAGAGGGAGAATGATTGAAGGGGTAAAGCTGAAGGAATTGAAAGTGATTCCTGATGAACGGGGCCGTTTAATGGAAATATTAAGAGCCGATGATGAACTCTTTAAGAAATTTGGTCAGGTGTATATGACTACTGCCTATCCGGGAGTGGTGAAAGCCTGGCATTATCATAAGAAGCAGGATGATAATATGGCTGTAATTAAAGGGATGATGAAAATAGTTTTATACGATGCTCGAAAGGATTCTTCCACTTACGCCGAAGTAAATGAATTTTTCCTGGGAGAATACAAAGCCTGTCTTCTTCATATTCCCAGAATGGTCTATCACGGTTTTAAATGTACAGGAGAAAAAGAGGCTATAGTGATAAACATTCCCACGGAGACCTATAATTACAAAGAACCTGACGAGTATCGTCTGGATCCCTATAAAAATGATATCCCATATGATTGGAAGTTAAAAGAGAGGTAAGAGAGGAGATGATTATGGAAGAACAAGATGTACACTTGAGGGATTATATTAGAGTAATATGGAAAAGAAAGAAGACGATTTTGTTACTTTTTTTTATAGCTGTGGTAGCCAGTGCAGTGGTCAGTTTTTTACTGCCACCTGTTTATGAAGCGACATTAGGTATAAAAATTGGAGATATCATAGATGTGGACACTTTGGAAAAAGAACTCATCGAAAGTCCCATTGCTACTTCTCAATTTCTCAAAGGACCTCAAATTCTAATAGAGGCAATAAAAGAGTTGGAATTGCCTTACACTCTTGAAGAATTCCGCAAGAAAATCTTGATAGAGCCGGTAAGGGAAACAGAGGATTTAGTCGAGATAAAGGTGGATGTAAACAGTCCTGGCGAGGCAGTAAGTATAGCCAATTATTTAGGAACTAAACTTTTGGAGAGGCATGAAGGGATAAAGAAACTATATGAGAACAAAGAGGAAATTCTGGCCAGATACGATGGACAGATCAGAGACATTAGCCAAGAGTTGGATGAAATTGACAAAAATAAAGTGACGATTATAGCCGGATATGATGAACAGATCAAAAATATCAATGTGCAATTAGATGAAATTGACAAAAATAAAGTGACGATTATAGCCGGATATGATGAAAACATTCAAAGCATAAATAATCAGCTAACTCTTCTGGGAAATGAGATTGACAATTCGAACAAAGAGAAAGTAAAATTAGGGGACGCAGCAGAGGCGCTATCTCGTGAAATAGAAAAAAGAATGGAGAGCCCGGAGGCACTTTCGGATGCGGAAGCAAGCGTGTTGGTGGGCCGCCTAGAGGGCATAGAAAGTAGATGGGAGAGTTACAGTATTGATATTGCTGAAAAAGAAAAACGATATGCTAATCTTATGGAAAGATTAAGAGAAACTCAGCTGGAAAAAATTGAATTTGAGAAAACTAAAGACCAGCGATACGATGCTCTTTTGGGAGAGATGAGAACGATTGAACAGGAGAGTACAAAGTTCCAGAGAACCAAAGAGCAAAGATATGACACTCTCAATGCAGAATTGAGAGAGGCCCAGCTAGAAAAGACCAGACTTGAGAGAATAGATTCTGTGGAGATGTACAATACAGAGATTCTGGTTGCAGCAGAGGAGCCGAAAGTTCCCGTAAAGCCCAATAAACTTCTTAATGTAGCGGTGACTGGGGTAATGAGCTTATTATTCGGATTAATATTAGTCTTCTTTTTGGAATCTTTGGGAAAAGAAAAAGAATAAGAGATCGGGAAGGTAACCATTTGGAATGAGAGATTTATGGTCAAAGAAGGGTTTGATTGTTTTCTTTTTGGTTGTTGGATTTATGGAGGTTTTTGGCCGTTGCCTCTTGGCAACGGATCTAGCAAGAAATCTAGAGATAAAGAAATATCATCCTAAGCTAGAAAGTGTCCTGGGGAGATATATAAATAAAAAGAGCCTGACCTATACTCATAAGTGCTGTCTATCGAATTTCTAATCAAGGCAACCTATATCCTTATCTGGGAGCAGGCATAGGCAAATTTCTGTCTGAGTTGACAATAACATCGAGGACTTATGTCTATCTTGTTACTAATAATGCTGGAAACAGAAAAATAGGCAAAATTGCTATAGTTAAATGATGAGGATTGTTATTGAGTAGATGAAATTCCTGAGTTAAGACAAGGATAAGGAAATAAGAAAAAGGAGAGAGATGCTTTGAGTAATTCTGCAAAAGAAAAGACAAAGCACATTTCTGTAGTCATACCTGTTTTCAATGAAGAAGAGAATATTGAACTACTTTATACTAAAATAAAGCAATCTTTAGATAATTTAGGGAAAGGATATGAGATAATTTTCATTGATGATGGAAGTACAGATAAGACTCCTGCTCTTCTTCATCAAATTTGCGAGGAGAATAGTAAGGTCAAGGCAGTCGTCTTTCGGCGAAATTTTGGGCAGACAGCGGCCATTTCAGCCGGCTTTGACTATGCAAAGGGCGAGATTATAGTTACCCTGGATGCTGATTTACAGAATG
>NJBQ01000027.1 GCA_005223095.1 Candidatus Aerophobetes bacterium Ae_b3a | reverse complement strand
TACGGCAGATCAATCCGGATGTATTGGCTGCTTATCCTATTACTCCTCAAACAGAGATTGTACAGAAGTTCTCTCAGTTTGTTGCTGATGGTCTTGTTTCAACCGAGATGGTCAGAGTGGAAAGTGAACATTCTGCCATGAGTGCTTGTATAGGAGCGGCTGCCTCCGGAGCTCGAGCTATGACCGCCACCTCAGCTAATGGCTTAGCTCTGATGTGGGAGATTTGCTATATTGCTGCTTCTTATAGACTGCCCATTGTTATGCCTCTGGTCAATAGAGCTTTAAGTGGTCCTATTAATATTCACTGTGATCATTCGGATTCAATGGGAGCACGAGATTCTGGATGGATTCAACTTTACAGTGAAAATTGCCAGGAAGTATATGATAACCTCATCCAGGCTATACGCATAGCTGAGAGCGAGGAAGTTCTTTTACCGGCCATGGTTACTCTGGATGGATTTATTATCTCCCATGCTATGGAGCGAGTGGAAATATTAGAAGATGAGAAGGTAAGAAGATTTATTGGTGAATACAGGAATCCTCATTCTCTGCTTGATGTTGATAATCCAGTTACTTACGGCCCTCTTGATTTATACGACTATTATTTTGAGCATAAGAGACAGCAAATTGAGGCGATGCAGAAGGTAGGGAAGATTATTGAGAAAGTAGGCAAAGAATTTGGAGAAATAAGCGGCCGACCCTACCATTTAATGGAAAGATATCAGTTAGAGGGAGCGGATTTGGTTATTATAGCTGCTGGCTCTACGGCCGGAACCGTAAAAACTGTGGTGAACCAATTGAGGGAGAAAGGTGTGAAGGCTGGTCTTTTAAAGATAAGAGCTTTTCGCCCCTTTCCAGTAGAAGAAATTATTCAGTTTTTGAAAAATGTTGAGGCAGTGGCTGTTCTTGATCGTTCTGTCTCTTTTGGAGCCCAGGGAGGTCCGCTATTCTTAGAGATTAGATCAGCTCTTTTCGAGGAGAAGAAAAGACCCCCGGTGGTGAACTATATCTATGGATTAGGGGGAAGAGATATTGGCATAGAGGAGATTGAGACAGTCTATAAGAATCTGGCCAGAACTGCCGAGAGCAAGAAAACAGAAGAGTTAGTTGGTTATTTGGGGCTGAGAGAAAAGTGAATCGTGATGCGTCGTGCGTGATGCGTATTGCGCAATACGATATACGCAATACTAAAACATAAGGAGGTTTGGATGCCATCTCTTAAAGAGTTATCAAAGAAAAAGGAACTTCTCAGTGGGGGTCAGCGGCTTTGTGCCGGCTGCGGAGCGTCGATTATTGTAAGGCAGATTCTTATGGCGGCAGATGATCCGCTAGTAATAAGTTCTGCTACCGGATGCCTGGAAGTAGCTACTACTATTTATCCTTTTACTGCCTGGAGGACCCCCTTTATTCATTGTGCCTTTGAAAATTCCGCCTCTACCCTGTCGGGAGCAGAAGCAGCTTATCGCTCTTTAAAGAGACAAGGTAAGATCGATAAAACAATTAAGTTTATTGCTTTTGGAGGAGACGGCGGAACCTATGACATAGGCTTGCAGGCTTTGTCAGGAGTTATGGAAAGAGGGCACAATCTCCTCTATGTTTGTTATGATAATCAGGCCTATATGAATTGTCTAAGTACCTCTTCTTTAATAATGACTAAGGATGGGCTTAAGGAGATAACGGAGATAGAAGAAGGGGATGAGATATATGCTTTTGACCAGAAAACCTATCAATTAGTTTTAAAAAGGTGCAGTGGTGTATTCGACAATGGAACAAAAGATGTTTACCAACTCACCACTCTACATCATTCAATAAAAGCAACAGCGAATCATCCTTTCTTGGTCCTAGAGAGAAATGGTAGAGGCAAGGAAAATAATCTTGTATGGAAAACAATCTCAGAAATGAAAACAGGGGATGAAGAAGTCGTAGTGCTGAAAAATTCAAACGGAAAAAAATCAGAAAAATATCCAGATCAATATAAGTATCAAAATTTTTTAATAGACAATAAATATTTTGAGATGGAAAAAGTTAGAGACATAGTATTGGTTGGACAAGAAGCGACTTTGGATTTAAGAGTAGAAGGTGAGCATAATTTTATTGCTGATGGAATTGTAGTTCATAACACGGGGATTCAGCGTTCCAGTGCTACTCCTGAAGGAGCAGCTACTACCACTTCTCCAGTGGGGAAGGCTATTCCAGAAGGAAAGGAGCGGCCGCGCAAAGATTTAACACAGATTATAGTTGCTCATGACTCTCCTTATGTAGCCCAGGCTAACCCTGCTTACTATAACGACCTGATTAAAAAAGTGCAGAAGGCTTTAAACACAGAAGGTCCCACCTTTATTAATATTCTTTCTCCCTGTCCTCGCGGCTGGCGACATGATTCTTCTCAATCTATTAAAATTGCCAAACTCGCTGTTTCGACTGGAGTTTGGCCTCTATATGAAGTGGAGAATGGTAACTACAGAATTACCTATCGCCCTAAAAAAAGGCGTCCCTTCAGAGAATGGCTGGAATCGCAAGGAAGATTCAAACACCTCTTGAGCGAACAGAATAAGGAAGTAGTGGAAAGATTAGAAAAAGAGGTAGAAGAAAAAGAGAAGAAGTTATTAGCCCTGGCCGGAGAAAGTCCTTCATCCACATAAATTGCTAAAGCTAATTTTCTAACTTTTCTATTTAAATATTAAATAGTTGAATAGGAATTAAATAAATTAAATAGGGACAGCGACCATTTATACCAATTCACGTTCTTTGAACCATTCAACGGTTTTTTCCAGTCCGTCTTCTAGTTGTAGTTTAGCTTGCCAGCCAAGTTCTTTTTTTGCTTTTGTAGTATCTAAATATATCTTTCTTATATCTCCTTTTTTACCCGGAGCATAGATAGGTTTTTCCTGGAAATCTGTTATTTCTGCCAGCGCTCCATATAGGAAGTTCACCGAATTTCCTTTTCCTATCCCTACATTATAAGATAAATCATCAGGTGAGGTTATTTTTCTTTCATTAAGGCTTTCTATTTTTTGGCTGGCTAGCATATTAATATCCACTACTTCCTCAATATAAATGTAATCTCTCAATTGCTCGCCATCTCCAAAGATAGTTGGCCTATCTTTTTTGAGCATCCTTTGGCTGAATATGGCAATCACTCCTGCTTCCCCAAAAGGATCCTGCCTTGGCCCATAAACATTAGCATATCTTAAGGCTACATAGTTTAAAGCAAAAGTTTGTCGATAATAGTAAAGATAGTGTTCTATGGTATGTTTAGCAACTGCGTAGGGAGAAAGAGGGTTTTTAGGATAGTACTCATCTACCGGCATATCTTCTGGCTCACCATAAATTGCTCCTCCGGAAGAGATGAAGATAAAGTTCTTGACTTTGTATTTCAAACAATTCTCTAAAAGATTTAGAGTTCCCAGAATATTTATCCTTGCATCTAGTAACGGTTTCTTCACCGAAATTCTTAAATCTATCTGAGCAGCATGATGATTGACCAAGTCAAACTTTTCCTGGGCAAAAATCTGAGTTAGTTTTTCACTATTAATGTCCATCTTGTAGAATTTGGCTTTCCTGTTTAGATTTTCCTTCTTCCCCCGGGAGAGATCGTCCACCACTACTACCTGGTAGCCTTCTTTAAGATAGCCTTCTACAATGTGAGAGCCAATAAAACCAGCCCCACCGGTCACCAATACCTTCTTCATTAAGAGTTCCTTCTTATCTGTCCCAATATGGGTTTATTTATTTTCTGAGTTTTTCAACTTTCTTCTTGCTTCCTCAAAGAATGGTTCAGCAAAAGAGGTTTGCCAGGTTCTTTCCTCAAAAGACCTTTTCTGCAGGGTGGCAAGAAAACCTTCAAAATCCTTATAATAGGACCCGTAGATATGGTAACTGTCAGCGATATGGACATACTTGCCCACTTCTATTCTTCTGCCTATTTTTTTGGTGATTCTTTCTGCTATGATTTTTTGTAGTTCAGTGAAAACAAAAATATTCATAAATGCTGCTTTGAAGGCGTCGTTACTCCTGAAGTGAACATTTAGCTGTAGGGAATCTTCAAATATCCTCAACCAGAGGCGTTGAAGGCAAGGCGGATCGTCATACTCAGGGTCAAGCCAGGATTTCCAGGTTACTGCCTGAGCTCTGCGAGAGTAGGGCGTTTCGGATAGCTTTCGGACTACATAATCAATTTGGTCTATGCTCCTTCCTTCAATCTTATAATCAAATAGTCTTTCATGGTAGGTATATTCCCATTTTCCCTCCTCTGGCTTAATCCAGTCATCATGGATGCCAAGGAGAACCTCCTGTCGATATATCTCCAGGTCCTCCAGGCCAGCAGGAAAGGCTCGGTGCAGACGAGGCTCCTTAAAGGGATGTGCTACTTCCATAATCATAGTGCAATCCCGACTGGGAGGGTCTTCGGTTTTATCATATTCAGTTCTTACGGCTATTCCTTTTTTCCAGCACTCTATCACTGATTTTTCCCAGACTTCAGGTAGGGTTTCCCCTCTTACTGTGATAACTGGACAACCTTTATTGATTTCTGTTTGACTCATATACTCATCCTGGATTCGATAATTTTTCTTACCATTCACTGGTTAAATTCCTGGTCTCCTTTTGTGCCATTCTGTGTTTTGCTCATAGGCGTATGCTATTCTCAGTATAGTCTTTTCGTCAAAAGGTTTCCCTAAAATCTGTAGACCAATAGGCAGGCCGTTTTTGTTAAATCCACAAGGGATAGAGATTCCAGGAATTCCGGCTAGGTTAGCAGAGATTGTAAAGACATCAGAAAGGTACATTTTGAGAGGGTCTTCCGTTTTTTCTCCTAAGTTAAAGGCGACAGTGGGAGAAGTGGGGGTAATGATAGCATCAAAATCCTTAAATGCTTTATCAAAATCGTTCTTAATGAGAGTGCGCACTCTTTGTGCTTTTCCGTAATAGTCATCGTGATAGCCTTTGCTGAGAACATAAGTTCCCAGCATTATCCTTCTTTTCACCTCATCCCCGAATCCTTCTTGCCGACTCCTTTTATACATATCTATAAGGTTGGTCCTTTCTTGTGTCCGGTATCCATATCCCACTCCGTCATATCTAGCTAAATTAGAACTTGCCTCTGCGGTAGCTATCAGATAATAGGTTGCTACAGCGTACTTGGTGTGAGGAAGAGATATTTCTTCAATTTGAGCTCCCAGTTCCTGTATTACTTTAGTAGCTGTGATAACTTTTTTCTTGACTTCTTCTTCTATTCCGGTAATGAAGTATTCTTTGGGAAGTCCTATTTTCATTCCTTGTAAGTCAGGAATAAGGCATTGAATATAGTCAGAGACAGGATAATCTAAAGAAGTAGAATCAAGTTCATCTTTGCCAGAAATTGCCTGGAGTAAATAGGCACAATCTCTCACTGTCTTTGCAATAGGGCCGATCTGGTCTAGAGAAGAAGCAAAGGCTACCAGTCCATAACGAGAAACTCGTCCATAGGTAGGTTTTAGGCCTACTACTCCGCAGAGAGCAGCCGGTTGACGAATTGACCCTCCTGTATCCGAACCCAGGGCGAAAGGAACTTCTCCACTGGCTACTGCCGCAGCTGAACCTCCACTGGATCCTCCCGGAGCTGTTTCTAAATTCCAGGGATTACGCGTTATCTGAAAAGCAGAGTTTTCCGTAGATGACCCCATAGCGAATTCATCCATATTAGTCTTACCTAAGAGAATAGTTCCTGCTTTATTCAGTTTGTTCAATACAGTGGCTGAATAGGGGGGGTAAAATCCCTTGAGAATATTAGAGGCACAGCTGGTTTCTGCGCTATCTAAACAAAGGTTATCTTTTATAGCAATAGGAATCCCTGCTAAAGGTCCTACTTCTTCTCCCCCAGATATTTTCTTGTCCCATTTTCTGGCTTCATTGAGAGCTTCTTTTTGGTAGAAAGAGAGAAAGGCTTTTACTCTCTCCTCTACCTTTTTTATGCGTTGCAGCAAAGAGGTAACTACCTCTTCTACAGAAACCTCTTTTCCTTTAATTAAATTGTGGAGCTCATAAGCAGATAGCTTGTAAAGTTCCATTTATATCTCCTCTATTTTTCATTGCTTTTTGTTTTCACTATACGCTATACGCTAAACGCTCCACGCTGTCTTTATTTCATATCACCCCAATTTTTCCCTATCTTTGTATTCACTATCAAAGGGACGGAAAGCTTCATTACTTGTTCCATCTCCTGTTTGACTATTTTCCTGACCATCTCTATCTGGTTTTCGGGAGCTTCCAGAAGGAGTTCATCATGTATCTGAAGGATAATATAAGCATGCCAATTCTCTTTTTTGAGTCTTCTGTGTAAATTAATCATAGACAGTTTGATAAGATCAGCAGCTCCTCCCTGTATGGGGCTGTTAATAGCGGTTCTTTCTGCGAATTCACGCCTTTTTCTATTCGAGACTAGTATTCCTGGAAGTGGTCTTTTCCGTCCCATAAGAGTAGTTACATATCGCTGTTTTCGAGCCTCTTCCAAAATCCTGTCAATATATTCTTTTACTTTGGGATAGCGTTCAAAATATCTTTGGATATATTCTTCTGCCTCTTTTTGAGATATTCCCATATCTCGGGACAGTCCATAGGGGCTAATTCCGTAGAGGATGCCAAAATTGACTATTTTTGCCTTCCGTCTCATCTGAGGAGTAACCTGTAGGGGAAGAACCTGGAAAATTTCAGCTGCTGTCTGGCGATGAATATCTTCGCCTCTGAGAAAAGCATTTTTCAAATTTGTATCTCTGGAGAGATGAGCCAGGAGTCTTAGTTCTATTTGTGAGTAATCGGCAGAAATAAAAAGATACCCTTTGTCTGCCAGGAAGGCCTTTCTTAACCTTTCTCCCAATTTATTCCTGATGGGAATATTCTGCAAATTGGGCTGAGAGGAAGAGAGTCTTCCTGTAGCGGTTACAGTTTGGTTAAAGGAAGTGTGAATTCTTCCTGTTTTGGGGTTAATTAGCTCTGGCAAGGGTTTTATATAGCCAGTTTCCAATTTGAAAAGTCGGCGATACTCTGATATTTTACTAAGAGAAGGACGGAGCAGGCAGAGAGTTCGTAGAACTTCCTCGTCCGTAGAATAACCAGTCTTGGTCTTTTTAATGGGTGGCAAATTCAACCTTTCAAAGAGGATTCTTCCCAGTTGCTTAGAGGAGTTAATGTTAAATTTCTCTCCTGTCTCCTGGTAAATTTCTTCTTTTAGTCTCTCTCCTTTTTTCTTGATATCTTGCAAAAATTCTTTTAGAGTAGCTCTATTTACTTTGATTCCTCTCTCTTGCATTTCAACCAGAACCTCTACCAGGGGTATTTCTACCTTGAGAAACAAATCCCATAAGTTTTCTTCTTTTAGTCTTTTTTCTAATAGAAGTGCCAGTTCTCCAGTAAGTTTGGCTCTTTTGACAGGATGGAACTCCTGGCCAGGCTCTATTCCCAGGTAATTAAAAGAGAGGTCCCTCAGAGAATAATTGGAAGCCAGAGGATTTAAAAGGTAGGCGGCCAGCTCTGTGTCAAAGTTTAATCCATCTAGGTTCATTCCCCATTCTTTGATTTTGAAAATAATTTCTTTGAAGTTGTGTGTTGTCTTTTTGATTTTAGAGTCTTTTAAGATGGGACTTAATTTACCGATAATAAGGTTTTTTTTGATTTTTGTCTGCTCTAGAGGAAGCCAGTAAGAGGCTCCTCCTTTTAGGAAAAAAGCTATTCCTTCCAGGTTTCCACTTTTTTCTACAGCAAGAACAAAGGAGGTCTTTTTAAGTTTAGAGACCAGGTCTTCTAGATTTTGACAAGTGGCTATCTCATTGTAATCTTTATAATTTGCCTTCGGGGGGTTTTGTAAAGCGAATTCCTTCATTAACCCCTTGAAATTAAGTTTTTTAAAGAGTGAAAAGAGTATGTTCTTATCAGGCTCCTTTACTTTAAGCTCCTCAATGTTCATTTCAATAGGAACAGAGGTTATTATAGTAGCCAATTCCTTGCTCAGTTTTGCCTGGGAGATGTATCTTTCTATAAGCTCTCGTTTTTTAGGAGGAAGTTTCTCCAGATTTTCAAGCAGATTCTCCAAGCTGTCGAATTCTTGAATTAATGCCTTGGCAGTGACCGGCCCGATACCAGGAACTCCGGAAATATTATCAGAGGAATCGCCAGCCAGAGCCAAGAAATCTACTATTTGAGAGGGGGAGATGCCAAACTCTTTTTTTACCTGCTCTTCATTAAAAAGATGAGTTCCGCTGATGCCTTTTTTTGGTCTAAGTACAAAAATTGAAGAAGAAACAAGCTGTAGAAGATCTTTATCCCCAGTAAGAATCTTTACCCTAAGTCCCTCTTTTTCTCCCTTCTTGGCAAGAGTTCCCAGTAAATCATCCGCCTCATATTCTTCTTCTTCAAAGACAGGTATACGAAAGGCTTCTAGCGTCTCCTTAATTAAAGGAATCTGAGTTACCAGCTCTTCCGGCATTGTTGGTCGGTTTGCTTTATAATCTTTAGACTTCTGATGACGAAAAGTCTCTCTCCCTTTGTCGAAAGCACAGGCTATATATTGGGGTTCTTCCTTACGCAGAAGCCCTATGAGCATGCGGATGAATCCATAGACAGCACCAGTAGGTATTCCCTCAATATTAGTGAAGGAAGGAAGGGCGTAGAAGGCTCGATAGAGCAAAGCATTACCATCAATGAGAATAAGTTCTTTGTTTTTTTTCATCATCTGGAGGTCCAGGAAGATTCGTATCTAGTATTTCGTGAATCGCATCTCGAAAAGAAAAAGACAAAGGATGGATTCAAAACGAGCATCGAGCATTGAGATACGAGATACCACTCTATTGTAGCAAATCTTTTCTCCTATAGCAAACAGAGGAACGAATTGGCTGTATTGACAAACACTCGATAAGATGTTATTCTTTAAGTCCCTATGAGTAATATATAAGAGGAGACCTTTACATTCTTCTTTTCTGTGCTATAATTAATGCCACTCACAGGATGAAAGGCGGGGCATAGAATAATAGGGAAAGAAAATAATAAAGATTTCAAAGGAGGTGAAAATGGAAAAAAAGAAAAAAAGAAGAGAAATCTTCACCTTGATGCTGATTCCCCATTCAGGAAGGGGAGTGCGACAGATCACAATTTCGAAGATTAGTTTTTCTTTGGTTCTGACAGCAATAGTGGCAGGTTTTTTATCTTTGTCTTTTTTTATTAATGATTATAGGCAGATGAGGTATAAAGTAGCTCGGCTTGATGAGTTGGAGGTAACAAATCAAACTCAGAAGGAGGAAATCCTCTCTTTGGCTCAGAGGATCAGCAATTTTAATGAGGAGATGGAGAAACTAAAAAAATTAGAGGATAGGTTAAGGATTTTGGCTGGAGTGGGGGGAAGCGCAGAGACAAGTAAAGAGTTAGGCAAGGGGGGTCCGCAGGATTATTCTCTATTGGAAGAAGTCATACAAGTAGGTGACCAAGAATTACTTGCCATTCGCTTAATTGAGAGAATTGAGGAAAGTGCTGTTTTTCTGGAAAATGAGATTGAAAGACGTGGGAGAGGTTTTGAAGAAGTAGAAAAGATTGTTCGCCAGAAGAAAGATTTATTTGCTTCTACTCCCAATATTTTTCCTGTTCAGGGATGGATTAGTAGCGACTATGGTTCACGAGTAAATCCTGTTACCAGGAAGAGAGAGATTCATCAAGCCATTGATATTGTGGTGCCCTGGGGTACAGAAGTGAGAGCTTCTGCTCAGGGGGAAGTTGTTTCTGCTGGGTGGAAAAGTGCCTACGGCTTAATGATCAGGATGAATGATAGGCATGGATATCAAACGGTGTATGGTCATCTTTCTCGTGTTGTGGTAAAAGAAGGACAATGGGTGGATAAGGGAGAAGTCATAGGAAGAGTGGGTAGCACGGGTCACAGTACGGGACCGCATTTGCATTTCGAGGTATGGTCCGAAGGAAAAACCGTTGATCCTTTAGGGTTAATGGTGGAGCCCCTGGGAGAGGTGAAGTAGGTTTAATCTTGGAATAAGGAGATGAGAGATGTTTGGCGATAAAGAGAAGGTCAAAACTGCTAGTATCATAGGGGAAGGAACAGAATTTAAAGGAACCCTAAGAGACAAAGGAAGTGTTCGTATCGATGGAGACTTTGAAGGAGAGATTGAAGTTGAGGGAGATGTTATTATAGGAAAAGACGCTTTAATAAAGGCAAATATTCGAGCCAAGTCGATAGATATTAGTGGTAAAGTTATAGGGAATATTGATTGTCAGGAAAAAGTAGAACTTTTTCCGACAGGAAGCCTGGAGGGGAAGGTAAAGGCTTCCGATTTGACTATTGCAGAAGGGGCTTTTTTTAACGGAGAATGCAGGATGACTCCTCTAAAGGAGAGTGTAGAGGAAGAATCGTCCGGGAACGATCTAGAGCAGTAATTAAATCAGGCTAAAGGAAAATAATCCAGGCGGCATAGCCAAGCGGCAAGGCAGAGGACTGCAAATCCTTTATTCCCCGGTTCGAATCCGGGTGCCGCCTCCAAGCCCAGTTAGCTCAGTGGTTAGAGTACTTGCTTGACATGCAAGAGGTCGCTGGTTCAAGTCCAGCACTGGGCACCAATTAGTGAATCAAAAATCGTATCTTGTATCTAGTATCTCGAAAAAAGGGAAAAACAAGAGACGGAGAGACGAAAGTGAGACGAGTATCCAGTATCAAGCATCGAGATACAAGATACGAACAACGAGATAGGAGATTGCAAGGGAGGGTAAGATCAGGATAAATAGTCAGATAAGAGCGAAAAAAGTAAGACTTGTCAACGAAGAAGGGGAGCAAGCGGGTATTCTTTCCAGGGAGGAAGCTTTAAGAATTGCTCAAGAAAAGGGACAGGACTTGGTGGAGGTAGCTCCTCAAGCTGATCCTCCTGTTTGTCGTATTCTCGATTACGGAAAGTACAAATATCAACAGGAAAAAAGAAAAAAGAAGGCTAAAAAAAAGTCAGTCAATACTATCAAAGAAGTAAGATTAAGTTATAGGATTGGAGAGCATGATTTTGAGGTGAAGGTAAGGAAAATATGTAAGTTCTTAAAAGAGGGATACCGGGTAAAGCTTTCTCTTAGATTTAAAGGAAGAGAGATGATTTACCAGGAGCAAGGAAAAAAAATTCTGGAACGGGCCAGCAAGGAAATAGAAGAAGTAGGAAAAGCTGAAACCAGTCCATCTATAAGCCGCAGGGTTGTAGAGCAATATTTGGTGCCTAAGCTAGATAAATGATATAACTAGTAGAGCGTTTTTAAAATATCCTTATATTTCTTCCTGTCGCAATGACAAACCATTGTAAAGTTAATTAGGAAACGGACTACTAGAACCGAAATCAGAAGGAGAGGTAGATGCCAAAGGTTAGAAGCCACAGGGGAGCAATGAAACGGTTCAAGACAACGAAGAAAGGACAAATAAAAAGAAATAGGGCTTGTACGGGACATTTAAAAGAAAAGAAATCTTCCAAAAAGAAAAGAGCTTTCAGGAAAAGCACTTTATTAAATAAAAAAGATGTGAGAAGAATTAAGAAATTGATGGCATAACGGACAGCGGTTAGCGGATAGCGTATAGTGAAAACAAAAAGCAAGAAAAAGAGTGCATTGTTTTTTTCCAGATAATAGATTGTAATTGTGTCAACCTCTTTGGTGAATTACAGATAGGTGCTAGAGTGCAGGATTTTCTATACGCTAAACGCTATACGCTATGTATATCTGGGGGTTTTAATGGCTAGAGTTAAGAGAGGCATAATCCATACTAAAAAGAGAAAAAGGATTTTAAGGCTTGCCAAGGGATACAGAGGAGGAAGGAGCAAGCTTTATGTTCTGGCTAGCGAGGCTTTAAAAAAGGCACTTTCTGCCAGTTATAAGGGGAGAAAGAGAAGGAAAAGAGAGTTTAGGAGGCTTTGGATTACCAGAATCAATGCGGCTGTCCGTAAAGAGGGACTTTCCTATTCTCTTTTCATTAAAGGATTGGGAAAAGCTAATATTAATCTGAACAGAAGAGTTCTTTCCGAATTAGCTATAAGCGACCCGTCTGGATTTTCAGAATTGGCAAAAAAGGCTAAAAAAGGGCTAGGGGAATAGAATTGCTTCGGTGGTTAAAATCACTACTGAAAGCGGCGGGGATTCTTGCTTGCTTGGTGGGGTTATCATTAGGCATGGTTTTTTTGACATTAAGGATATTGGTGCCTCCTCAGAGAATAGAGGTTCCTTCTGTTGTGGGTAAAGAGATGATGAAGGCTCTTGCTCTCTTGGGAGAGCAAGATTTGTCCTTGAAGTTAATGGGTGAGAAATACTCTTCTGAAGTTCCTGAAGGGATTATTATTTCTCAATTTCCTGCTCCGGGAACCAAGGTACATAAAGATAGAGAGATTAGAGTTTTTGTTAGTGGGGGGGCACGATTAGTAATAACTCCTTCTCTTGTGGGAAAAAGGAAAAGAGAAGCAAATATCTATCTTGCTCAAAGGGGATTAAGAATTGGTATAGTGAGTTATTCCTATACCCAAGTTCCTCAAGAAGAGATCATTTCTCAGGACCCTTCTCCCCAGACAGAGATAGATGTAGAGAGGGGGATAAACATCCTGGTAAGTTTAGGAGCTAAAAATCTTCAATTTTATATGCCTGACTTTGTGGGGAGCAAAATTGAGGAAGTAAGAGACCTCTGTGATAAGTTATCCTTGAAAATTGGGAAAATAAAAGAGTCTCCTTCTTTAGGCGAAGAAGGAGCGGTTCTTTATCAATCGGCTTCTCCAGGCACTATGATTGATTCCGAAACCTCCATTGAGTTAACAGTGAGTACGTTTTATGAGCAAGAACACTCTTTATCTCCTGAAGCAGAATGGATAATGACTACAGTAGAAGTTCCTCCTGGGCTGACGAACAAGGAAGTTCGAGTAGTAATTATAGATAGCCGGGGGGAAAGAGGTATAGATTATGGGCAAAGAAAACCAGGAGAGAAGGTATTGATTGTCTCTAGAGTAGTTGGAAAGGGAGAGATTAAAGTATATATAGATAATAAATTGGTTAAAACAGAGGAAGTTGAATAAGGACAAAAGAGTAACGAACAGGGTGAAGATTTCACCCTCTATACTAGCTGCTGACTTTAGTTGTCTTTACCAGGAAATAAGCAGGGTAGAACGAGAAGTAGATAGTCTTCACTTTGATATAATGGATGGGCACTTTGTGCCTAATATAACTTTTGGTCCCGGATTGGTTGCCTCTCTAAGAAAGAAGGTTAACCTTCTTTTTGATATACATTTGATGGTGGATAATCCTCAAGAATGGGTTAACCCTTTTATTGATGCGGGTGCAGATTTAATTACTGTTCATGTAGAAACATTTCTACATCTGGATAGGTTGGTTACTATTATAAGAGAAAAAGGACGGAAGGTGGGAGTAGCTTTGAATCCTGCTACTTCCCTGCAAGAGTTAGAGTATGTTATTTCTGAAATAGATCTAGTTCTAGTGATGACAGTTAATCCGGGATTTGGTTCACAAAGTCTTCTTTCTTCTGTAGTTCCTAAGATAAGAGATTTACGGGAAATTGTTAGGAAGAGAAAACTCTCTTTAGAAATTCAAGTAGATGGAGGGATTAATCAGGATACATCAGCCAAGATTATAGAGGCAGGGGCTTCTATTTTAGTAGCCGGTACAGCTGTGTTCAATGCATCGGATCCAGAAAAAGCAATACTCAGATTGAAAAACAGTCAAAAAGGAGAACTCGGTGGCAACAAAAATTCGACTGCGAAGAATGGGAGCTAACAAGGTCCCCTTTTATCGTATAGTGGTGGTAGATTCTCGTTGTTCGCCAAAAGGAAAGTTTATCGAAAAGCTGGGATGGTATGATCCACGAGTGAAGAAGGTGGAGGCAAATAAAGAAAAGATTCTGTCCTGGGTTAGCAAAGGAGCTCAACTCACTAATTCAGTAAAAAAATTACTGATAAATTTCTCTATTCTTTCTCCAGATGAAATACGTGAAGCGTGATGTGTATTGTGTAATGCAGCGCGATAGATATACTCAATACTAGATACGAGTAATGAAATTGGTCTGATTAGTACGAGAAGGAGGTTGAAATGCGGGAATTAGTTGAATACATCATCAAGCAGATAGTGGATTCTCCAGATGAGGTGGAAGTGCAGGAAATAAAAGCAGAGAAAGTTATCTTGCTGGAAATTTCTGTGGCTAAAGATGATATGGGCAAAGTGATAGGAAGAGGGGGTAGAGTAGCTAATGCTCTACGGACAATTGTAGGTGCAGCAGCAGCCAAGCTAAAGAAGAGAGTAATGGTAGAGATTTTGGAGGAGAGAAAAGAAGAGACAAAAGAAGAGACAAAAGAAGAGACAAAATAAGAATCTAGCATGCGGATTGATATTATAACTCTGTTCCCTTCTATGTTTAGGGGCCCTTTTGATGAAAGTATAATTAAGAGAGCAAGAAAAAAGGGAATCCTGGAGATTAATTTTCATAATTTACGAGACTTCACTGGCGATAGACATAGAACGGTAGACGATCTTCCTTATGGAGGAGGGGCAGGTATGGTGATGAAACCAGAGCCTCTTTTCCGGGCAGTGGAGAAAGTTAAGGAAGAGAAAAGATTTTCTTGGAAGGTTATTCTGTTGTCTCCCCAGGGTCAACCCTTTGCTCAAGAAAAAGCTAAGGAATTGGCCCAAGAGGAGGGCTTAATTTTTATATGCGGACATTACGAGGGAGTTGATGAGAGGGTGAGGGAGCATCTCATAGACGAGGAGCTCTCTTTAGGTGATTTTGTTCTCACCGGAGGAGAACTAGCGGCCATGGTTATCGTAGATGCAATAGCTAGAATGCTCCCGGAGGTTCTCGGATGCAAAGATTCGGTACGTGAAGATTCCTTCTATCAAACACTTCTAGATTATCCTCACTATACCAGACCGCCTGAGTTTAGAGGATGGAAGGTACCGGGAGTACTTATATCTGGTAATCACCAGAAAATTAGAGAATGGCGAAAAAAAAAGAAATTAGAAAACACCTTTAAAAAACGTCCTGATTTGTTAAAGACAGCTAAGCTTAGCCGAGAAGAAGAAGAAATGCTAGAGCAGATTAAGAGAGCACGGACAGAACATTGAGAAAAGGAGCAGGTTAGAATGCAGGCTAGGGTTGAAAAGATAGAAGAAGAGGCAATGAAGAAGGATATCACCAAGTTTCGTCCCGGTGATACAGTGGCTGTACATCTTGACATTCACGAAGGAAAGAGAAAAAGAACTCAAATCTTTGAAGGGGTGGTTCTTCGCAGAAGAGGAGGGGGAATAAGGGAGACTTTTACTGTAAGAAAAGTTTCTTTTGGCATAGGAGTGGAAAGAATATTCCCTTTGCACTCGCCCTTAATAAAGAAAATAGAGGTAGTTAAGCAAGGAAAAGCGAGGAGAGCCAATTTATCTTACTTGAGGAATAAAGTGGGAAGATGAAAAAAAGAGCCAAGTTTCTATCCTGGGCAAAGGAGACTGTGGAGACTATAGTTATCGCTTTTTTCCTTGCTTTTGTGATAATTACCTTTGTTGCACAGTCGTTCTGGATTCCCACCGGATCTATGAAACCAAATCTTGAGATAAAGGATAGAATTATAGCCTATAAGCTTTTTTATGATTTAGATAATGTGGATAGAGGAGACATAATTGTTTTCAAATTTCCTTTAAATCCTAAAGATAATTTTGTTAAGAGAGCCATCGGTCTTCCCGGCGATGAAGTAAGAATCAAGGAGAAGAAGGTCTATATCAACGGAAAGCTCTTAAGTGAGCCCTATGTTGTTCATGCTGATAGCTGGAATAGAGGCTTTCCGCGTGATGAATATGGACCGATAAAAGTTCCTTCTGATTCTCTCTTTATGATGGGTGATAACAGAGACTCCAGTGATGACAGTCGCTTTTGGGGGTTTGTGCCTGCTGAAAATATTGTGGGGCAAGCATTTCTCCTCTACTGGCCTCCCTGGCGAATAAGACTCCTGAAGGGCGTTTCCTATTAGCGCAGGAACGAGCGCTGTTTTTTGGTGAGAATGAGGAATGGTAGATACAAGAAAGAAACTAGGAAACAGAGGAGAGAAAGTAGCAGCAAAATTTTTACGAAAGCAGAACTACCAGATAATTGAAAAGAATTATCGCAGCCATCTGGGGGAAATAGATATAGTGGCAAAAGAAGATGAGAGTATAGTGTTTGTGGAAGTGAAGACTCGCTGTTCCACCGATTTTGGCCTGCCCGAAGAAGCTCTCTCTTATGATAAAAGACGACGACTTAGCAAACTAGCCTTGGGTTATCTTGCTCATCGGAGGATAAAAGATACCAATTGTCGTTTTGATGTGGTAAGCATTTTGATGGATAACAATAGAGCCAACCATATTAAGCTAATCAAAAATGCCTTCCCAGCAGTATATTAACTTTTTTATCCAGCAAGCAAAGTATTCCCTAACAAGGACTTAACCTTAAAGGGTTTTCCATTCTTTATAAAGACTTTAGGCACTCTTTCCTTATCCACCATACAGATAACTTCATAAACAATACTTCCTATTTTTTGGGCTACCTCTTCGGCTGATATCATCTCCGAACCCTGTTTTCCCCACAGGACTACTTCATCACCGATTTGAACTCTTTCAATATGAGTCACATCTATCATACATAAGTCCATGCAGATTCTTCCTATTATGGGAGCACGCTCTCCTCTTACCAGGACTTCTCCTTTATTGGAGAGAAGCCAGGAGTAGCCATCGGCATATCCTACAGGCAAGGTAGCTATCCTGGTAGGTTTGGTCGTGGTATAGGTTCCTCCATATCCTATGCTCTTGCCAGCGGAAACCTCTTTCAGGAAGATAATCTTGGTCTTGAATTCTGCTGCTGGCCTTAATTGGACTATCTGTTTAGTTCTAGGCGAAGGAAATAATCCATAGACGATCATACCTGGTCTTACTGCATTCAAATGGAAGCAGGATGAGTTAAGGATAGCAGTACTATTGGCTACATGCTTAAGAGGAATATTTATTCTCCCTCTTTCTAGCTCAAGGAGCGCTTTCTTATATTTCTCAAATTGCTTCCTGGTGTAATTTCCATCCTCTTCATTGGTAGCGGCAAAATGAGTGAAAATACCCTCAATTTCTATATTTTCCATTTTACCTATTTCCTTAACGAAATTCAGAGTATCTTCACTAGGGATTCCCAATCGTCCCATCCCGGTATCAATTTTTATATGAATACCTACTTTTTTCTTATTCTTGCCTGCTATTCTGGATAAAGTTTGTATTGTTTTGAGCTTGCAAACAGTGGCAGTAAGGTTGTACATAACAAGAGATTCAAGCTGCTCGTTAGTAGTGAGTCCACAGATTAAAATGGGTGCTTTAATACCTGCTTCACGTAATACTATTCCTTCTTCGATAACGCCTACTCCCAGTATAGTAACGCCATTTTCCAGGAGTGTTTCGGATACCTCAATTGCCCCGTGTCCATAAGCATTTGCTTTGACTACAGCAATAATCTGGGTGTTCTTGCCAACTATTTGTCTTATCTTCTTTACATTATGAGCAATAGCGTCAAGATTAATCTCCAACCATATGGGTCTTATATTTTCCATTAATTCACCATTTATTTATAAATGTGATTTGCTCTTCTTCATCATTTATTCAAAGGAGCGCAAGGGGCCTCTTTGCATAATCATTCCCATTTTGAAGCGGGCCATAACAGTTAATTGGGGATCCTGGTCTAGATCAGAGACTATCTGGTATTCAACAATAGCCTCAGCAATTTTATTTTCCATCTCGTAGATACTTCCTAAGAGAAAATGGGAAAAGGCGCTATTAGAATCGAGCTCTAGGGCTTTTTTGGCATCAAGAGCAGCCTTGTCCAATTTACCCGTTTGGAAATAGACCATTCCACGCGAGTTATAGAAATCTATCTTTTGGGAAGATAATAACCTGGCACGTTCAAAATAATCATTTGCTCTATCCAGTAGTCCTTTATCCTCATAAATCATTCCCAACATCAAAGGGATACTGCTATCGTCAGGCTCTAGGTCTTGAGCCTTTTTATAGACATTGATAGCCTCATCTAATTCACCTTCCTGGTAAAGTTGATGTGCTTTCTCTTGATAAATAACTGATTGTTTTGGTTGGGGGACAATTTTGGTAAGAATGATATAGACAGCCAGCAGGGCAACAGCAGCTATTCCTCCTCTGATAAGCCATCTTTTTCTTGCTCGAACTATTTTTTCTTTAAGTAACTCATCCAGATACCACCACCAATGGGAGCGGGGAATCTTTCTTTCCTCTCGGTAGGGTAGGGGATTGAGAGAAGCAGTCAGTTTTCTATAGACCATTTTCATTTTTTTTCTTATGATGGTATCAAAGGTTTCCAGTCTTACTTTATCCGCTTCTAGGTCAGTTCCTCTTTTTTCCAAATTGAGGAGAAGGTTCTCTATCTCATCCCTTAAAGTCAACATCTTCAGGATTTCTTGTTCAGGGTAGTTAATATTGAGAACATAATCTTTGTATTCCTCAATCATTTTTCTTAAATCGTCTAAGCTCATTTTTGAATTCTGGACAGGATATCTCCGAAGTCTTTCGCTTCGGGTAGACTCTTGATAGTCCGAAAAGCCATGACTATGGAGCCTTTCTCCTCCAATGTTTTCATAATTCTTCGCAAGGTTCTGGTTGTTCCGATTATTTTGGGGGTAACGAAAGCAGCTGTTTTCTTGCCTTCCAATCCGCTGCAGCTCTTAATATATGAGGCAAGTGATTCTGGAAATTTACCTCCCCAGAATCCCAGAACCGGACTACCTATATAGACTAGGTCATAGACATAGAGGCTGGTTATACTTTCTCCTCGCCCTACTTTCACCTCGTCCACATCATTCCCTCCCTTCCTGATGCCTGAGGAGATGGCCTGCACGATCGCTTTCATTCTTGCTGTGGATCCTGAATATATTATCAGCGCTCTCAATTTTACCTCCTGTTCTCTGCTGTCTTTCGTTTGTGATGAGTCTCCACCTGGAAGACAAATGTTCTTATCTTGTTCAAATAGTTAGCCTGATGAGAACCGTCATAGGATAAGTTAAGAATAGGGAAGTTAGCATACTCTTTTTCTATTTGAGTACTCAAAGCCCAGGCTATATTTCCTGGCATACAGGTAAAAGGCATTATGTTAACTACACCATCCCTTCCTCTTTCTATGGAATGGAGGGTCTTTCCTACTGTCAAAATAGCTTCTCCTCTTAAAGACCTGTCCAGGTATTTTTCTCCTAGCTGGAGAATTTCCTCAATATGCGGCTCTTCAAATCCTTTTATTATATCTTTAAAGGGCTTTTCCAGTCTTTTTTCTATTATTTCCTGAAACAGATTTCTTATCCTGTTAGTAGTTAATTTTGCCAGGTCTTTCTCTTTCCAGGTTAGCTCTTTGTGCATCTGGTTTGTATACATAAACCATTCTCTCATTGAAGCTAATTCTACTTTTACGCCTAATCTTTCTAGTTCATCGATAATGAATATATTGCTATAGGGGTTATGTCTTACATATATCTCTCCCACTACAGTTACCGCTGGCTTATCGCTCTCTTTTCTTCTTACCTTTGTTAAAGCCCGGGCCGCTTCCTGCATTAGACTTTTAAGGCCCTTCCCCTGGCTGATTAATTTACAAATCTCGTCTCTATACTTTAGATATAATCTATTTGTTTCTCCCTTGTCTATTTCATCTACCCTGATTAATCTTTGAGCTTTACGCAGTATATCAATAGCAGCAATCCCTTCCCAGGCAAGCTTGCTAAATTTTGCTCCATAGCCACCATAGCTATTTTCTGAATCAAGAGAAATGATAGGAATGTCGCTATAACCTAGTCTTTTCAGGACCTGTAGTTGTTGGAACTTCTGGTACTGACCGAATCTACAAGGTCCTTGAGCGGTACCCATAAAGAAAGCTATTTTATTTGTTCTGTGGCCGTTCTTATTTATTACTTTAATCATATCACCGGTAGTGAGGATACAAGGGTAACATTCTCTACCCGTGGTATATTTTTGCCCCTCCCGTAGGGATTCTAAGTCGCTGATAGGCATAACCTCTGCTTTTTTCCCCAGAGCTTCCAGGGCTGCTTTAAGGGCGTAGGAGTGATCATCCATATAAGGAATGTAGATGGTTCTTTGGTTATCTTTTAGAAGAGGCAAGGAGAATTCTTTGGAAATCTTTTTTTGAGTAATTTTCCTATTCTGAATACTATCCAGGAAAGCTTCCAGTCGGGTTATAATCCCAGCTTCAGCGCTGTGTTCATCAATCTGCAGTTCCAGGAAGGGTCTATCCATCTCTTCAGCGAAGTATTTAGAGATAAAAGAATCTGGCCCGCAGCCGAAATTAGTAATATAGATAGGATAGAGATTGTCTGTTTCCTTTATTACTCTAGCAGCAGCAAGAATCTTTTGGCCGTACGCCCAGTACATATTGGGGTAATCTTGAGATATCAGAGAAGGGTCTAAATTTAGAAAGTCCATAGGGATAGCTAGCATTCCCAGTTCTCTCATTTTTTCCACTATGTCTAGATTAAGTCCTGGGTCACAACCATTATAGGGACGGGAAACAATTATAAATCCCTTTTTTTTGCCCAGATTGTTTAGTACCTCCTGGCCTTTCTTTTTTAGCTCCTCACTAAACTGATATTGTCTTTTCCGAGCTACCTGGCTAGCCTTTCTAATTTCAGAAGGAGTCTCATTGAGGAGGCTCCCTATCTTTCTTAATACTTCATCCGTGCTTTCCCGGAAGGATATCTTTGGTTGCAAGAATTTGGCGGAGTAGTTTTCTCTTTTAATAGTGGCATTAATAAAGTAGGGGATGCTTTGAGACCAAGGACAGTTATAAGTCCTTTTTAATTGAGAGTTCCCTTTTTCAAAGTCAATTATGCTGGGTATAAATATATAGTCTAGGTCCTTCTCTAATAGATTCAGAACATGACCATGGGTTACTTTTATAGGAAAACAGGTATCGGCAACTACTATTTCTATTCCCTGATGAATAATGCCATCGTTGGTTCTGTCTGATAAGATTACCTCATAGCCAAGTTCAGTGAAAAAGCTTTCCCACAGGGGAAAAAGCTCGTAAGTATGTAGGGAACGTGGTATCCCAATTTTTTTCCTTTTGTTGTCATTGCCAGCGGAGCGAAGCAATCCCTTTTCTCTGGCAAAAAGAAGTTTATCCCTTTCCTTGAACAGATTAGGGACTCCCTTTATTTTTTTCCTCCCCTCTTTACCACTATACTTATCGCATCTATCTCCATAAGTTAAGGGTTTCTCTTCTCCTTCAATCCAAACCTGATTTACTTTGCAATGATTAGGGCAATCCTGGCATACAAAAGATTCTATTCGGTAATCGGCTTCAGTCAGGGCGAATCCTTTGAATTTGCTTTCACCTTTTGTTTCTTCTGCAGCCACAATAGCTGCTCCAATAGCTCCTAGAACCTCGTTATGGGGCGGGACAGTTATTCTTTTTTCCAGGATCTTTTCAAAGGCAGCTAGCACAGATTTATTGCAGGCTGTTCCTCCTTGAAAAAAGATATTGCTTCCTATTTTTCTATTCTCCACCACTTTATTTAGATAGTTATGGACTACCGAGTAGGCCAATCCGCCCACCAGATGAGGGATGGGAAATCCTCTTTGCAGATGCTCAAATAGAGCCGATTCCATAAATACGGTGCATCTATCTCCTAAGTCAGCCGGGCTATCGCTGGAGAAAGCTATCTGTTCAAACTCTTCTTTTATGTTTATTCCCAATTCTTCCGCTTGTTCTTCTAGAAAAGAACCTGTTCCTGCTGCACAGGCTTTATTCATAGTGAAATCAATTATTGTTCCCTTTTCCAGACTGATAAATTTAGAATCCTGACCCCCAATCTCAAAAACTGTATCCACTTTAGGGCTTACACTTAGTGCTCCTCTGGCCTGGGCAGTAATCTCATTCTTGATTACATCTGCCCCCACAAAAGCACCGATCATATATCTACCTGAGCCGGTGACCCCAACTCCCTTAATGCGCACCTTCCCTTCTACTTTGCTCTTAACTTCTCTTAGGCCGTCTTGTACTACTTTAACGGGCTTTCCGGCCGTAGGTAGGTAGCTCTTAGCTAAAAGACGCCTTTTCTTATCTATCACTGTTACATTTGTGCTTACTGAGCCTATATCGATTCCTAAATAGGCATCTATTAGTTGGCCGTCTTTCAGGAACGGATAATCTTCTTCTAGTGAGGTTGTCTCTTCTTTTTTGCAATCCAGGGAGAGTCTAGGTAAGGCTTCTTTTTCTTGAATAAGGGAGACTTCCTTTTTTAAATTAGCTTTATCGAATGGTTTCAGTTGCCTTTTTTCTAGCAAAACTAATGCTGCTCCCAGAGCTCCTATGGAATAGAAGTACTCAGGAACAGTTATGTCTTCTCTTTTTAGAACCCTCTTAAAGGCTAGTAACATAGCCTCATTGGCAGCTACGCCTCCCTGGAAGGAGATAGGACCTTTAAGGTCTTTACCTCGAGCAATATTACTTTTGTAGCTTCTTGCCAGAGCCTCGCATAATCCCATGGTTATGTCAGAGGTGGGAGTTGCTTTCTGTTGCAAGTGAATCATATCCGTCTTAGCGAATACAGCACATCTGGCAGCAAGACGAGCGGGGTTAACTGATTTTAAAGCTTCCTGGGCGAATTCTTTTTCGATATGCAGCTCCAGTCTTTTTGCCTGTTGGTCTAAGAAGGAGCCCGTACCAGAGGCACAACTTGAATTCATGCCAAAATCCTCGACTTCCCCTCTTTCGTTTATCTGGATGAACTTGGCGTCACATCCTCCAATGTCTATAACTGTTCTTATCCCGGGATGAAGGTGGTGGATTCCCTTAGCCTGGACTATTATCTCTTCTAGATAGAGCAGCTCCCATTCTTCGCTTAAATATTCTCCATTTGAGCCGGTTGTGGCCATATATTGAAAAGGATATTTTCGGGTTATTTTCTTTACGATTTCCCTGGCTACTTCCAGAGGCTTACCACCATGGCGTCGGTAATTTTCTTCATAAACAATTTTCCCTTCTTTATCTATAACTATAGCATTTACGCTTATTGACCCTAAATCCAGTCCTACTAGATGGATATCTTTGTCCATTCCTTATCTTCCCTTCCCTTTATCTATATCATCAATGGTCATAGTTCATTGTTGGTAGTTCATCGATAAAAAACAATAAGATGGTAAGTGGTGAGTGGTTAATCGGTGAGCGGTGAGTAGTGCCCTCTCCCACTTTTGGGGAGAGGGATAGGGTGAGGGGAAATTAACCATTTAACTAATTAACCAGTTACCGGTTAACTAACGGGCTAGCAGGTCAATGAACTATGAACAATGGACTAAGAACTAGAGAGAGTTTAGCATAAGAGGAGAGTATGTCAAGGTTTGGAGTTGGTTTTCTTGCTGACTGGGGAGAGTACTGGTAATTCTGGGGTAATTCCATCTTTTTCTGGAGAAATATAACTATGGATACTATTCCAGGGCACTTTTCAAGGCGGCGATGGCTACCTCTAGTTGCTTTTCATCGGGTTCCTTGGTGGTGATTTTTTGTAGCCACAGTCCCGGAGCAATTAATATTTTAACAATCTTACTATTCCTTTTCTTGCGGGATAATCTGGTTAATTCATAGGCTATACCGCCAATCAAAGGGACGAAAAGTAGTCTTGTTAGACGCCCGGAGATGCCATGGGGCCTGCCTAAAAACATAAATACCAGGATACTAATCACCATTACTATTAGAAGAAAGCTTGTTCCACATCCAGGGTGTCGGGTGGAATATTTTTGGGTATTTTCGGGAGTCAACTCTTCTCCTGCTTCAAAAGTAAAAATACTCTTGTGCTCGGCACCGTGATATTCAAAGACCCTTCTCATACTTTTCCACAGACTAATAGCCCATATATATATTATAAAGAAAGTTATTCTAATCAAACCATCAATGAGATTAAATAAGAATCCCCCCTTGACCCCGGTTAAGTCTACCAGAACCAAAGGAAGGTAGAAGAATATGAACAGGGCTAAGGCAAAACCCATGAGAAGTGATAAGATTAACCAGAAAGTGACAAATATTCCCTCTTTTTTTTCTTGCTTGCTACCAAAGGTTTTTGTCTCGGGGTTTTCTTCATCCATGGCCTCTTCGGCCGAAAAACTAAGAGCTTTTATTCCCAGGTATAAAGATTCAATGAGAACTACCGCTCCTCTAATGATGGGAATCTTCAAAAATCTAAATCTTTCGGTGAGAGCAATATAGGGCTGCTTTTTTATCACTATTTGGCCATCACTCTTTCGCACAGCTATAGCAAATGATTTAGGAGAGCGCATCATTACTCCTTCTATGACTGCCTGTCCTCCTACCTGGAATTTTTTTGTTGCAGTATCAGTAGTGCTATCAGTATCCGAAGAGTTCCTTTTCTTGTCCATTTTTGCTCTCCCTCTTTTTGTGTTCATTGTTTGTAGTTCATCGGGAAAATCACGGTTTCCTCTCCCTGAGGGGAGAGGATTAAGGTGAGGGGATATGAACTAATAACTAGATTGAGTTTAACATAAGGAAGGAGGATGTCAAGAATTGAAAACGAGGCCAGAAATCTGCTTACTTTACGTTGAGTTCAATCACCGTACAGGAATGCGGAGGGAAGCTATACTTAAACTTAGAGGCCGCGTTTTTAATCATCCCAGTTTTAATCTTGACCTTTTCAGGATTTTCAAAATCATTCACTGCCATCACATCAGGACCGTTAAGCTCATAGACTTTTGCTTCGGCAGATGGAGAAAGGCCTCCTAAGAAGATAGGGCACTCTATATCTTCTTCTTTGTGGTAATTAACCGCAGCAATGTATAACTTATCTTTGCCTCTGTCTAAACTCACAGAGGCATCTAAATAGGGAGCATTGGCTAGTTTGAACTCTCGGCGAAAATGGGCCTTCCCTTCAATGTTGTAGCTTTCTGAATTGATTAAAACATCTAATACGATTTCTCCGCTGTGATTAACAAAAAGTTCAAAAGCTCTATAAATGGGAGTAAGATAAAGGCCACCTTTATCTGTGTGAATAGCTCCCAGCACATTTACCAGTTGAGCAAGGTTGGCCATAGTTACACTCTGACACAGCTTATGCATGGTAATAAACACTCCAGCGGCGAATAATCCATCCTTCAGAGCATAATTTTCCTCAAGATCATTTTCCTGATTGTCTCTATACCAGATATTCCACTCATCAAGAGCAATCTTTACTTTTTCTTCTTCTTTCATTGAAGGCTGAGCTATCTCTATCACACTCTTTAGAACTTCTAGCCTTTTTTTGACCCAATATACAGAGGC
>NJBQ01000117.1 GCA_005223095.1 Candidatus Aerophobetes bacterium Ae_b3a | reverse complement strand
GTATGGTATCTCATCTTTTTATCCATGGTACGGATTTTAAGCCTTTATCTTTTCTTAAGTGTGTGCTTGCAATTCCTTTTCAGTACAAAGAAATGTACCGTATCCATTTACCCAACCTTTAAACTCCTCAATATATAATCTGCCATGAACTGTGAATGCACATTTTGCTTTTACCTCAGTTAGTGAGTCGAGGTTTAATTTACTAATCTTTTCGACCTCAACATAAGTTTCGTCACCGACTAAGGCTGCATCTGTTTCGTCGATTCCTATTTCTTTGAGTTGTTTTAAGGTCCGCTCTTTTTTCTTTCTCCAACTTATATGGCTCCAGTTTACATGTTCTTCCACTTCTCTCACCCCCTTTCTTGATACGGATTTTACTTCTATTACTTGTTCTATTTCAGGCTGTGTTTTTGACTGCACCTGCCAGTATTAGTATTGCGGCATCAATCATACCTTCATTGTCCATCTTTAGCATATGTCCAATAAATTCTACTTCATTTGAATACAGCAGCACTCTTTTTTGTTCTAGTAACCAATCTCGAAATTCCTTGCGTGGCTGAGTTGCTAATTTCTGTTCAACCAATGCTAGTAATTCTTTTGCATCTTTGTTCCAGTTAACTAACCGATATCCTTTTTCTTTTGCCACCTTCTCTCACCACCTTTCTTTTAGCTTTCCTTAAGATGTCTATTGCTCTACTCTGCATAATAGTGCACCTTTCAGTAAGTTCTTTTCTTGCAGTATATCATCTCTCAGTTCTTCAATGACACCAAATTCCTCATCTTGTTTGGAGGCGATACCTACCTTCCTTAAAGCACTTTTTTCTGTTTTAGCTTTAATTAGGTAATGCAGCGTCGTGCCCCCAATCATCGCTAATTCAACTTTTTCAATATAATAAAGCTTCATTTTTTTTCTCACCACCTTTCTTTTAGGTCAATGAACTTATTCCTGCCCCTTGTATATAGTCAAGAGGCAGATATAAATTCACATCGTTTGGACCCCCTTTCAATGTTCGTTCTTTGTTACGAACGAGCCTCAATTTCAGATTCATATAAGACATAGTCATTATATATCTTTTCTATATCTACTAATAATTCACTTTTCACACATCTTATATGCTTTTCTTGATACAGTCTTTTTGCTATTGATGCCGCAAACTCATATCCATTTTGGGCGCTTTCTTTTGGATTTGCGAACTTAATCTTCTTTTTATGAGGTTGATAAGGGTGAGCCACTTTTTTTCACCTCTTTCCAATGTTCGTTCTTTGTTATTATTATTATAATACAAATAGGAATAAAGTCAAGTGTCGTAAGAGGAGGTCAATAAGTAATGAGAGTGGTCTAAGTATGCCTAAAGAACATGGAGTTTGCAGGAATGAATTAAAAGAGGAATACCCAGGAGAAGTAGCTGTCCTCCTAGAGAATGGATTAGGAAGAATATTGAGGGGGATATTGAAGAATATTGAGGGGGATATAGATGGAAATATCCAGGAAAAGGAGCTGTCCCCCTATAACACCCAACACCTTTTTACTTTTGCAAAGAAAAGGGGGCCAACCACATCGTACTCACAAGTCTTTGGGCTATAGAAGGGAAAGATCCCACGTTAGTGGGTTTGCTGGGGGGTGGGACCCTTAAGGTGGGGTTCTGGATTGAATTTCCCAAAAAAAATTTTTTAATCTATTTGTGGCCCATAGGAAACTCACACGTATACAAAACAGTCCGGAATTAAAAACACCCTTGCGCCTACGCAAGAACGCGATAGGTATTATAAGTAGTTTTGTTATATTTAGGGATTGGGGTTGGGGTTTTGGTACGGATTTTCTTTATTATACTGAATATGATTTTAACGCCTAATTTTTCTTGTATTTCAAAAACGCGCAAAAGGTCCCAAAAAGGGATATATATAGATATATCCCTTTTGCGTTGACGCCTTAGGGTTTTTGGCGTGAGGTTTTGGTACGGATTTTCGTTATATAAGGGTGTGGGTTTTTGGTACGGATTTTCGTTATATAGCAGGTAAAGAGATTTTACCTATGGCAGGTGTATTTATATCTTATTTTATATAGCCTTATCTTTCAACTTAACATTGAATATAGTTGTCATTACTTTACTTCCTTTCTTAATAGCCTCAATATCCATAAAGTAGGTCTCCACCACATTCTCCCCCAAATTAGTTTTAGGGCGCAAATTATTACCTGCACTAAAACCTTTTCTGCTTTAGTCATTTGTCTTACCCCCTTTTGTTTATCTACTGGCTCTTTATATTACCCCTATTGTGCTATAGTGCCCGCCACAAATCTCGCACTCAATGTCGTCGTAAAATCCATCAGGCTCTATTTGCCTCTCTTCTTCACAATAAGGACATATCACTGTAATAACGCCCTTCATCAACGCTTCCTCTGCAGGAGAGGCTGATACGAATTTAGCTGTTAGTAGTTTTTCCACTTTTTCTCACCCCCTTTCCTCAATGCAAAAATGGGCTAGTACCTGTGTCAAAATAGGTATAGATTCTATACATATCGCAAATACGATTAGCTAAACCTTTCTATTCTTTGTGTTTCCTGTAAAAGTCCAAACTACTGTTCCCTCACATTTTGGGCAAGGTTTCAAGGGTCCTTGCTTTCGTTTTCCATTCCACTCACAATTTACACAATGAACCTTAAACATGTTCTTGACTCCTTTACTATGCCTTTGACGCTTTTGTTAAGCAGTCAATATCAGTTCTCCTTCACACATCACGTTGGGACAGGGAGCTATTCCTTTTGGTATGAAATTATCTTCTTTGCACATTTTCTCATAGTCTTGCTTCATATCTTTCGCTAACTTGATGTCCGCTTCTTCAGTATAGACCGCTTTACATACGCTACAAGTTAGTTTTTCCATTCTTTCTCACCCCCTTTTTGCTTATTCTTTAGATGCTCCTCTTTAACGACCCCTTTGCTTGTTCTGCAGTAATATTTAAGCCGAATTTGATTCGCCAGACAAACTGCACATACGGAATGCTTTCTTTAGGCACGGATTTTAAGTGATTAGCGCAGTAGTCTAAGCTTAGGCTTCTATGCCCCTTTAAACGATACCTACCCTTTCTCTTGGTTAGCTTTCCTTCTCTTAAGCATACATCGCATACATCGACCTTCACTTTACTTATCTCCTTTTTCTTTTCTTGCCTTCTACCTGCCTGATATCTCGAAGCACTCTTTCTTCTTTTTGCAGCCCTCGCAATACCTATCTTTACAGAGTCCTGATGTCCATTGCCTAATCCTACATTGAATCATCACTTGAACTCTACTTCCGTTTCTGTGGGCAGTGTCTTTCTTTAGTGCACCTGCCATTTGTCTCACCCCCTTTCATTTAAGACTTGAGTTTTGGTACGGATCTTCTAGATTATATAAGACTTGAGTTTTGGTACGGATCTTCTAGATTATATAAGACTGCGTTTTGATACGGATTTTCTTTCTTAATATAACATTTACTTCCATATTTATCTTACTTCCATATTTATCTTACTTCCATATTTATCTTACTTCCATATCTAGTATCCTAATTAACTAACTCCATTTCAATTAAGTCCATTTTTCTTTCTGCGTGCTATTTACGTATCAAATCCAGCTAAGCTACCAATCTCGATCTTGCTTTCAAATCCATTCTCAAATATAAATTCTGTCCAGGCTTGAGCGTCCCAATTTTTTCTTCGCACTAAACCTGTTAGCTGTTCGAGTTTAGTCGCTTTTTCTATTTGCAGTACCGTCCTATCATGCTCCTCAAAATCTTCCTTGTACAACCTTTCTATCTCACCTTTTTCTTTCTCTGTATGCTTTTTCAAATCAGCTTTCTTTTCTCTTTCCAAATCCTCTTTTTCTATATCTGCCCACTTCTTTTTTAATGCAGCTTTTAACTTTTCTACTAATTCTTTTTCTGTCACTTTTTCTCACCTCCTTTCATTTATCTTATCATTACTATTATTATATATTAAATAAAAATAAAGTAAAGTGTTAAAGATAACTGCTAGCAAGTCTTCATCCAGCCGCCAATTTTTTTGACACCGGGTTTGGGTACGGATTTTTACTCTTATACGGCATAATTTCTGCGTATCTCTTAATTTTAAAGCAATACTTTAACTATAATAAAATATTAAAGTATAGCTTTAAGTATTATAAATTTAAAGCTATACTTTAAATATATCTTAAAATGTTAAAGCAATACTTTAAGTATTATAAATTTAAAAGTATAATAAAAAGTTAAAGGGATGCTTTAACAAAGTGGTTAAGACTCACTATTAGAACGAGTCTTATTTTGCGGGTTCGACAAAACTTTTAAGAACGCTCTAAGACGTTCTAATAGTGAGTTTGCAGCGTCACCAAAAATTTGAAAAACCAGCAAAAAGGCTTGACTTTTTTCTTATTTGTTATATAATAATAGTAATAATGAGATAAATGAAAGGGGGTGATAAGAGTGGCAAAAAAAGAAGTGGCAGAAAAAAAGGTAGTAAAGAAAGTTGACAATAAAATAAAGAATAAGTATGGGTTTGTTAAAGGAACACGCAAAGATATGTATTGTCAACTAATAAAGGAAGGAGTGTGGGGTAAAGATCAAATATTGGCTAAGGTAAAAGCTAAGTTTGGATCTGCTTCTCCTAACGCGTTTAGCTTCTTTTTAAGAGATTGTAGATTGAAAGGCTTAAAAATGAAGCGCAGAGTTATATTAAAGTTTGTAGACTAAGAGTAGTCTAAATAGCGAGTCTTAACCGGCTCGCTATTTCTTTGCTATTAGTCGGTTTGAGCAGCACAAAAAAAACAATCACGTAAAAAAAAGGCTAGGACATAGGATCCCCCTCCCCTAGGTAACATTTTCTGTATATAGGTGGTGGGCTAACATTTTTTTGTATCCGACACTTAATAACATTTTCTGTATCTACGGTTTAGGAAAACATTTTTAGCCTCTTTCTTTTATTGATTTTTGCACAACATCTTTACTTTTAAGAGCTCCTGCATTTCCTCCGGTCCATCGCTGTAAGCTCCGTACCAATTAATAATAAACTTTTTCGTTACTTTGGCAGCATTTTTGCTATATACTGAGACTTGGATTTTATGCTTACCTTTTGTCCTAAAAGTGCTTTGACTAATGAAAGTCCATGACGTTTCAAACTTAAACTCCGCTCCTTCTTTTTCCCACACACGAGCGATATCACAAAAATATCTTCTCCCACCAGGATAAATAGTTTTAAAACATGCTCTCATGAGATTCTCTTCTTCCGCAGACCATTTTAGATTAACAGGGATCCAATTTGGATGTTCTTGCCATTCTAAACTTTCTTCTTGGTCACCCGCCCACCAAATTTTTTCTAAGACAGCCTCACAATCATCAGCTTGACTTAGGCCACTATTTACAACTACAAAATGACAATAATAAGATCGCCTGTATCCTTTTGACTCTTCATGGCGGCAATATGGAAGCTCATCCTTAAACTCAATATCAAGCTTTGGCCTATAGTATTTCTTGAGAGCCCGCGCAACCCAATAGGGGGCAAGAAAAGCAGCACCAGCTAAAATAAGAATACCCCAGTCATTCAACCATTGTATCAACCATAAGATAGTAGTGATGTTTTCTCCAGCCACAATAATTCCTTCTGCCATTCTATTCCTCCTTATATAATCTAATTTTCTAAATTGATACTACGAAGTATCATTCAATCTTTTTAACGCCCGTTCACATTCTGGATCTTTGTGCCACATTTCTTCTTCTTTTCAACACACTCATCCCATCCTCCAATCCAACCACATTGGCATTTTAGAACTTCAGAATCTGGAGCTGAATCTCCCTTGAATATCACAGTAAATGATTCACCCGAGTATTTGCCACATTGAGGACAAAAATACTCGCTATAAACCGTTTTATTCATCTTTGCTACTTTCGTAACTCTGCCCCTAGTAACACTTTCTGTATACTGGTGCTAGGAAAACATTTCTTCTATTTCAGAATACTTAATTTAACGAAATTTTTACTTATCCACTATAATATCGATATAATTTCTTAGCCAGAGTACTTTTTAATTCTTCGAGTAAACTCACAAATATTAATGCTGTTCTATCAAGATTCCGTATATCTGAGTTATCTATCCACTCTTTTCCTTTCTCAAATACCCATTCTGCTATTTTTGTTCTAATATCTTCTTCCATAATTATTTTCTCCTTCACCTTGGTAATATTTTCTGTACACCGTGCATAAAAAACATTTTTTGTATACCGGCTATCTAGAATAGTCTAGATAGCGAACCTTATTTAGACCAAACTGGTCCCAGGGCATATATATAAGGTTAGGCGGGGTGCATGTGGGTGCATTTTAATAAACGCCCTAGATAATAGAGTAATTTCTTTGTAGGTCACTCTGTCCCCCTTCCACCGCATTTTGAACAAGTATTCGGACCATGAAACCCAACCCCA
>NJBQ01000026.1 GCA_005223095.1 Candidatus Aerophobetes bacterium Ae_b3a | reverse complement strand
TCCGTAAGGGTAGTCAAAAATCTTCCAGGTTTCGGCTAGGGCTGCCTTCACATAACCGTCGTAGATTTGTTTTCTCTTCTTTGCCTTCTTGGGTTTGGAAGAGAAAGAAGAGTTAATCTTACTGATGATGTATTTCCTATTCTGATGAGTATTTCCACAGTACTCATCCAGAATAGAGGATCTTTCCTTTCGGGATCGGCTCATGAGGTACTTTTGTTGCAGTTCCTTGAGATATTGGTTCTTTGAATGCATATCCATTATCCTTTTCTCCCTACTCCATATCGAGTTAGAGAGTATCATATCAGATTTGGGTTAGATTTTAAATGATTCAATCGGTCCTCCTTCGGTTAGATTTTAGATGATTCAATTCGTTAGATTGACAAGTGCTGAGATTTGGGTTAGGTTAGAGCCTAGGGGAGAATTCGATTTCTTGGGTTTTCAGATTATTCCATATCGTATGTGTCAATTATCTATATATTTCCGTATGGCTAGATGGCACTGCTCCCCCAGGGGTCATGTCCCCCTAGCTCCTCATAGAATAAGACTTTGGGCGCTTCTATCCATTTGTTAGAATGGCTAGATTTTGGTGTCCATATAGGTGTCCATGACAGAGGTAAAATGGGGCAAATTCGGGCAAATTGGCGGGAAAAGAAAATGAAGGAAACTATGAACTAGGCTTTCTTTTATGCTTTGATTGCTTCTTACGTGAACCCTTAGGATCGGATCCGCAATCCGGCGCCGTATCCCATTGAACTACAAGCGCAGAGTCTTAGGAAGTTCGATTAAAAAGTTTCTATGTTTATTAGTTTCGGTTGGGTCATATGAGCTGCTTCTTAGGCTCCGAGTCTATTTTGTTTTTGACGTGGCAAATACGACTTTCCTAATATAACAAAAAAATTCTTATTGTCAATTTCTTAGGGCTCTATTGTTAATTAAAAATTCCGATCTGAATTTAGTGCAGTTTTAAACTTTAAAGAGTGCACTTTTAAATTTTAACTAACATTGCAGGATGGCGATCTTGACTTTTCATATTAGACTTATTAAACTAACATTCTATGGACGAAAGCGAAGATGATTTTTGTGACTAAATTGTGACCATTTTTGACCAAAATAGATGAAAATACATCAAAATAAGCTCGACTACATAAAAGTTGGAAACTAGTCACTTAAGCTCGTTACAGACAAAAATATAGGCTAGGAACGGAAAGGAAGGATGGCTTAATTTAGTCTCGAGGGTTCGAATCCCTCCCTCTCCGCCAGTTCAACCAATTCGAACCGTTGTGCCTCTCATCCAATAGAGCAAGGGTTTGAATCCTTGTATGGGCTATGTAATATGGTTTAAATTTTTTCTCACCGTTACTGATAATATAGTAAAAATCCGGTACCTCATTAAGCCCTTTAGCTATAAGTCTCTCCAATTTCTTATGTTAATGAAAAATATAAATTTACTTCTGGAGTCAAAACTCTGTTTCCGAGAATAACTTACAAAGAAATAATGTCCAAAAAAATAGGCTATTTTTACTATGATTTTACGAGGTCTGTATTAATATTATTTTTCTATTTTACTTAAAGAGGAGGTTACCATGATGAACCACAGAGCAATCGGAGCTAGGGTTAGAACTGTTACCAAAAGTACAGTTATTTCCGTCTCACTCATTATCGCATTGAGTGTTTTTGTGCCTGAAGCTTTTTGCGGGAAAAACACGGAAGATAACACAAAAGGGTCTGGGTTAGATAAAATTACATCGACAACCTCTAAAAGACCGATGTTTAAACTACATCACATCGGAGTGGTGGTGAGAGATCTAGACGAAGCGGTCAAGATATACTGTGATATTCTAGGCCTGGATCCTGCAGATGAGCGCATCGAAAGATTTGAGGGTAAAGAGAACAAAACCGCCATGCTTCCTATAGGAGAAGAGGAAGATTTTAACTCATTTGAATTGATGGAATCCCCATTTCTGAGAACTGGCTGGATAACTATATTAAGAAGGACCGAGGAGAGGGCTTCTTTCATTTAGCCATTCTCATCGACAATTTTGATGCTAAGGTTAAGGAGTTGAAAGAAAAAGGCTTTACCATAAAACAAGAGGAGTACGTTGATCCTTTTCCTGGATGCGCCCTTCTTAGAGAAGCCTACATTCTACCGAAGGATGCTTGCCGCGGGATTTTGATCGACCTCATGGATGCGGAGACCTTTCCTGAGTCCGAAGGAGGGCTGGCAAAAAATGTCGCCGCGGCGACTCCCACAGGAGAAGTAGTCGCGCAGAGGTAATCGGATCCTCCCCCTATCTGGGAGGCAGGTGGATTACCTTGGGACGGGCCAGGACGAGGCTGCCGGGGCTAAGTAGGCAGCTCGCCTAATAATATGTTATATGGCCTCTTGACTACGCAGAAAAGATATCCAATAAAATTCTGAGAGTCAAAACGATGAAACAAGTTTCGACTGTATGCGCTCGGGACTGTTATGACACCTGTGCATTGATAGTCACACTTGGAGAATTAGGACAGATATTATCAATCAAGGGCGATCCGAAAAATCCAGTAACACAAGGATTTACGTGTCCTCGGGGTGCCAAGGATCATGAAAGACTCTATAAGAATCGAGTTGAAGCTCCTTTCCTTCGTAAAGGAGATCACTTTGAGCGGACCGACTGGGAGAAAGGTCTGAGCGTCGTGTCGCAGAAACTCGGTGAGATTCTTGAAAAGTATAGTTCAGAGGCTGTGTTGTATCTGGATTACGCTGGAAACATGGGGTTATTAACAGCAGTATTTCCACGAAGACTATGGAATGATATCGGTGCTACGCAGACGGATTGGGCTTTATGCAGCAACTCGGGGCATAAAGCACTGGCTTTGCACTATGGCCATAGCTATGGCATAAGGCCTATCGAGATCCTTTCAATGGATCTTGTCGTATTCTGGGGCTTTAACGCTGCCGTGAGTTCACCTCATATGTGGTCCCTTGCTAAAAAGGCCCGCAAGCTACGGGGTACTCAAATTGTGGTCATTGACCCCAGAGAAAGCCCAACTGCAAAAAGTGCCGATCTTTGGATTCAACCGATGCCAGGAAGTGACGTTGCCTTAGCCTATGGAGTAATCAACCACTTAATCCAAAATGACTGCATAGACCTAGGGTTCATTAAGGAATGGACTCACGGTTTTGAACAGCTGAAGGTGAAGGCCAGCAAGTGGACTCCGGACAGGGTAGAGCAAATTACGGGGGTTGCTTGGAGATACGTCGAACAGTTAGGGGACGCCTATGCCAGTCTGAAACCCAGTGCAACGATGATTGGCATTGGATTGCAAAAATGCGACCAAGGTGCCGATCAAGTGCGGGCCATATCATTCATTCCAGCACTTCTTGGTTTACACAGGGGCTTTTTTTACAGCAGTGGAAATTCCTTTTCGGTTAATGAATCGCTTGTTTCTGGCCAAGCGCTGGCAGATAGAACCCCGAAAATTGTGGAACAAGTAGCTCTTGCCGACCTCGTCAAAGGTGGTGGGTTCAAGTTTATCTACATCAGCTGCATGAACCCTGCCATGACGCTTCCCAATCAGCATGCCTTCAGAGAAGGAATATCACGACAAGATGTTTTTGTAGTGGTTCACGAAACACATTGGACAAAAACAGCACAGTATGCAGACGTTGTTCTTCCCGCACTGACCTACCTTGAGAAAGAAGACCTGGTCATTCCTTGGGGCCATAACTACGTCCAATATTCAAGAAGAGCCGTTCGCCCTGTCACTAACGGTCGAAGTGAAGTATGGGTTATGCGAGAAATCGCAGAGCGACTGGGCTTGACGGAGGAGTGGCTTTATGAAGATGCCTGGGGTGCCGTAGAGCTGGCACTTGAGAATGCTTTCGAGGGAGGCAGCTTCCAGTCTCTAATATCAGGAGAGATGCTCACGTTCAAGACAAAGCCAAAGAACGATTATTCGACTCCATCGGGAAAGATTGAGTTCTATTCTTCTATAGCTGCAGAAATTGGTTTGAATCCTATGCCAATACAAACTCCGCTGTGCATTGAGAAGGGAAATTTCATCTTGTTAACCAGTGCCACGCCAAAATTTACCAGTACGCAATTTCAAGAGGTCTATGGTGCAATTCCCCCCGTTGTGACGATGAACTCTCAAGACGCTGAGCGACTGGGTATTAGAGAAGGACATATCGTTACAATGGCGAATGAACGCGGACAAGTGCAGGTGAAAGTGACTATCTCTAACACCGTTCCTGAGAGAGTCGTGTGGTCACCAAGGCAATCTGAGGGATTGGCAGGAGAGCCACTGAATTGTTTGGTGAATAGCAACCCCCAAGAGATTGGTAGCGGGCCAAGATTTAATTCAACAACGGTAACTGTTACCAGGCACTAAATTGTGGATCTGAACGTCTCACTATATTGGTGAATGCAAAATCTATGGTACCACATCGGCCATATAACTAATCGCTGCAGCCGATTGCGCCTATCGGCGCTCGAAAATAGCGGCGCTTTGCTTTTGTAACATTTCCTGTAGCGGGATGTACTCTGCAAAGTCGGCGCGGTGGCTCAGCTCCCGGTCGTTAGATAAATCAAGTTCAACATCCGTGTTTCGTTTGAAAAGAAAAGAGGGCGCATTTTCAGTTTTGTGTAGGATTCGGATTTGAGCCCAGATGTATTTTTCTTTGGGATACACAAACTTGCTATACCCGTTTTGTGGTTGCGGAACCTGCCCCGAACCTGCTTTGAGATTGCCACGCCTGCCTTCGGCAGACTCACAATGACAGAAAAATGTCAGGCCAGAACATTGATATACTTCCCTTTATATTTACAAGCCTTTGCGGCAGTTTTCCTATTAATGTTCAAGCTTTTGGCTATTCATTGGCAGGACATTCCCAATAGGCGCAGTTGAGTTGCTTTTTGGGATAGTTTTTGATATAAATAGGACTGGTGAACAGGAAGTATTCTGATGCGGACGGTTATTTGGACAATGGTTCGAGTTAGTTGTAGTCGAGGCACTGACGGCCACTAATTGGCCATAAAATATATGTTGGAATGAAGGACCATCGGGATGAAATCCTTAAGCTTTCCTTTGATAATTTCCACCTGGGATTTTGGCGCTGAGGCAAATAGGGTCGCCTGGAAAATTCTAATGAGCAGAGAAAATCCTCTTGATGCTGTAGAGAAGGCAATCAATGCAGTTGAAAAAGATCCTGGTGTTACCAGTGTAGGATACGGAGGCATTCCTAATGCTGACGGCTTTGTGGAGCTTGATGCAGCTATAATGTTGGGACCGAATCATAAGGCAGGAGCGGTAGCCGGCTTAAAAGAAATAGCTACTCCTATCTCCGTTGCCAGAAAAGTGATGGAAAAGACAAATTCCATTTTATTAGTAGGAGATGAAGCTCTGAAATTTGCCTTAAGAAATGGTTTCAAGAAGACGAACCTTTTGACAGAGAAAGCGAAGCAGGAATGGCTTAAACGAGCAGAAGAAGGAATAATAAAAAGAATGGATAGCAGTCACGATACGATAGGATTAGTACTTTTAGATTCAAAAAGGGATATCTACGCTGGTTGTTCTACAAGTGGATTAGCTATGAAAACCCCTGGCCGAGTGGGAGATTCTTGCATTATCGGTGCAGGCCTGTACGTGGATAACGAAATAGGAGGTGCGGCGGCTACGGGGGTTGGTGAGCAGATAATGATGTTTTGCGGTAGTTTTCTGGTGGTGGAAAATATGAGAAGAGGGATGTCTCCTCAACAAGCCTGTGAGGCTGCCATCAAGAGAATGATCTCCAAAAGGCAGAAAAAATGGGTGGGACTTATTGCCCTTGATAAAGAAGGCCAATATGGAGCTGCCTCCCTGGGAAAGGAATTTCCTTTGGCTATTTACTGTAAAAAAGGGGAGCTTATTCAAAAATCAAAAATAGTTCATAATTTACCGAATTTGGGTTTGAATATGGAGATATGAGAAAATGAAGAAAGAGGAGGCAAAAGCATTAATTGAAAACCTTTTTAGAAAAAAAGTACAGAAAGACCGTAAAATACACAATGCCTATTTGTTAGTCCATTCGGAAAAGCTGGGCATCCACATGAACATGGCAAAGGGCTCGACCGGTAGTATTCCTGCTAATCCACAACAACCTTACTTTATTGCCAGCATCGGTAAGTTGTTTACATCCGTTCTTATTGGTATTTTGCTTGAAAAAGGAAAGATTTCTTACCAGGATACAATCACTCAGTATTTTAATGATGACCTATTGAGTAACTTACATGTTTACAGGGGTAATGATTATACCAACCATATTAAAATAAAACATTTATTGAATCATACGTCAGGTTTACATGACTATTTCGAAGATAAACCAAAACAGGGTAAACCCATGATAGATATCCTCATTGATGAACCATCCCGTTTCTGGACTCCACAGGAAGTGATTCGATGGTCTAGAGATAATTTGAAATCCCATTTCCCCCCTGGGAAAGGGTTTCATTATTCAGATACTGGCTATCATATATTAGGTTTAATTATTGAGAAAATAACGACAAAACCCTTTCACGAGGCACTTAAACATTACATTTTTCAGCCTCTTGGGATGAATCATTCATATCTGCTCCATTATTCTGAACCGATGGTAAAAAGCCAATACCCCGTAGCTGATTTTTATATAGGTAATATAAATGCGACACAATACCGTAGTCTTGGTATTGATTATGCTGGTGGTGGAATTGTGGCTACAGCGGAAGATTTGTTAAAATTCATGAGAGCCTTGGTAAAACATGAGATTCTTAGAGAAGATACTTTTGAGAAAATGAAAGATTGGGCTAAATTTTCGATAGGGATTGATTATGGCTATGGATTAATGAATTTTAAAACCATTCCTCTTTTGATGCCAGAAAAATATAATGTTTGGGGAAATGCCGGTTCAATTGGAGCTTTTATGTTCTACCATCCTGCAATGGACATTTACTTAATTGGGAATCTAAATCACTTTCGCTACCATAGCAAAGGTATTAGGTTAATGTTCAAAACAATCGATATACTTTCAAAATATGTTTGCAGTTAGGGAGGTTGCTTGAGAAAGTATACTTCATATAACAGCGGATACGCGGTTACACCGCGCTCCGCCCAAACTACTCCCTACGCTCGCATCTTGGCAAACCCGGGTTCTGTTAGACGAAATCGCGCCAAATATGTTTAAACTCACAAGAATATATGTTATGTTATTAGAATAGCTTCAATTACATATAGAAGATAAGTAGATGAGTAGGATGAAAGAAGAAAGATTATTTAATAAGGTTAATGAATTATCAAAGAAATGGTGCTTCTATTTAATACTATTTATAATTCTATTTCTTCCAAGCATTGCCACTCAATGTACCTCTTTCAGTTTCCTGTTTTGGATGATTCAATTTGAGGGCTTGACTTTTTTTGAATTTTGTTATATTATTATCTTGTAAGACAAGAATATGAGGAGATAAATGGACAAGAAACCATTCATTAAGGTTAAAATAGAAAAGATATATGTTCAAATTGTTCGTCAAATCGAGGATTTAATCGAACGAGGTGTGCTCAAACCAGGGGATAAATTACCTACAGAGCCAGTTTTAGCGGAACAGCTAGGTACCAGTCGACCTCCCTTAAGAGAGGCACTAAGTGCTCTGGAGATAATGGGCATAATTGAGAGAAGAGGCCGAACAGGTAACTTTGTGAAAGCTAATACAGATACTCTTCGTTATAAACGCCAGCTTAGGGAACTTAGTAAGAATATCTCACCCTACGAGACATTACAAGCGCGGAAGATTGTGGAGACAGAAATTGTACGTACAGCTGCTGAAACGGCAACCAAAAAGGATATAGAAGCTGTTCAAAAGGCTTTTCAAGAAATGAAAGAAAAGATTGAAAAGCTTGGTTCTTCTTTGACCTTGGAAGATATTATTAGCTCTGATATAAAGTTCCATCTTTGCATTGCAGAGGCAACCCATAACAGTGTTCTTATAGAGACGGTAAGATATATGGTAGCTGGGTTAAGAGGAAAACTATGGATCGAGATGAAGATACATAGTACAGATTTCAGGAAAAGATTCCAGAAAGTCTTGTTAGAACATAAGGAGATTCTTGATGCTTTTATAGAGAAAGACGGAGCGACAATTCGAAAGAAAATGTACGGACACTTGGATATAGCTGAGCGGGAGATGTTCGGAACCTCGTAAGGGACAGGAGCGCTCGCATACCTATGGGGCTAAATATCGTAAGAAAGAAGTAGGAACCATTAAAATAGGATAAAGATAAGCAGAAATTTGATAAAATTGATTTTTTTCATTTACCGATAATACGGCAATCCGGGATAAGTGTTCAACATGAAAGAAAAGGTTAGAATAGGGGTAATTGGTCTGGGAGGAATGGGTCAGGGACATATAATCAGAATCAAGGATATTCCTGAGGCAGAACTTACTGCTGTTTCAGATATTGACCCTGAGTTAACAAGAAAGAGTTCTGACGAAAATAGAGTCCCCGGTTTTGCCGGCTATGAAAGACTTTTGGCAAGTACCCTGATTGATGCAGTTCTCATCGCTACTCCTCATTATTTTCATCCTGAAATTGGCATAGCAGCAATGGAAGCGGGGATTCACTGTCTTTCCGAGAAGCCGATCGCTGTTTCTGTAGATGCGGCAGATAAGTTCGTGCAGGCCGCCCGTAAGAATAAAAGAGTTTTTGCAGTGATGTATCAGTACAGGACCTTACCTGAAGTGAGGTTAGCCAGAAAGATCATCGAAAGTGGAAGACTGGGGCAAATAAGGCGAACCTGCATGATTGAGCCAAACTACCGAACTCAGGCTTATTATGATAGTGCTGGCTGGCGAGCTACCTGGAAAGGGGAAGGAGGCGGAGTGCTTATAAATCAAGCTCCTCATGGAATTGACCTATTTCTGCTTTTGGGTGGTCTACCCAGTAGAGTCACTGCCAGAGAACACACTCGACTTCATAGGATTGAGGTTGAGGACGAAGCTGCTGCTTTATTAGAATACCCTAATAGAGCCTGGGGTTATTACTATACCAGTACCAATGAGGTTCCAGTTGGAGTTTTTATGGAAATTTCTGGTGACAAAGGAAAGTTAGTCTATCAGAATGGTTTACTCAAGCTTTACTCTCTGAAGAGTCCAATTCCAGAGTTTACTTTTTCTTCCAGAGAAATGTGGGCAAGTCCAGAGGTAATAGAAGAGGAGTTAGAACTTCCTCAATGTGAGACCGGACATAAGGAAATTATACGGAACTTCTGTCGTTCTATTCTCTTTGGGGAAAAGTTAATTGCTCCGGGAGAAGAAGGTATCTGGACTGTTGAGTTCTTTAACGCCCTTATCCTTTCCGGAAAAAAGAATAAATCAGTTGATATTCCCGTTAACCGAGGAGAGTACAAAAATCTTTTGGAAAGCTTAAAGAAAATTTCTCGGGAGAAAAAAGTAAAAAAGATAAAAAGAGTTACAGATCCTGGTCATCTTTAAATGGAAATTAGGTATCTGAACTGTTCAGCTCTTTTGGTTAAGGGAAGAAAAGGAAGAAAGAGGACAGAGGCAGTCTTAAGCATTTATAAGTCCATCAAAGAGAAAAGGCAGGTAAAACTAGCTCAAAAGATAGGAGCTCGAGATTAAGGCCAAAAGGGGGTGAGAAGTGAGGAAGGCCAATGGGGACAGGAGAAGATTTTTTGAGAGAAAGATAAGTTTGTCCCATTGAAGGAGGGAGAAAAAGATGAAGAGAAGAAGTATTATCAGTGTGGCGTGCTTGGTGATGTTTGTCCTGATGCTTTTTTCTGGCGCGTCAGCTGCGGTAAAAGAGATAACCATTTGGACCTGGGGGGCGCCTGACGCCGTGATACTCGGGCTTATAGAAAATAGCTGGCCGTTGATGGAGAAAGAATTCGGGGTCAAAATCAAACATGAGCTTTTTCCCGGGATTAGTGAGACTGAGTTTGTGACCAAAGTGGTAAATGCCGTGCGCTTCGGGACCGGGCCAGATCTAATAGAAGCAAATGCCATCACGCTGAGCACCCTGGCATCCGAGGGATTTTTGCAGCCTGTACCTGCATCGCTAGTGGAGTCGTTACAAGAAAAACTCTTACCCTCTTACAAAAATGCACCCTATTTGTGGGATGAGGACGGCTACAAGAAACCGTTCATGGGCGCAATCGTAAGGGATGCAGGTGGTCAGATAGTTTGGTGGAACGAAGAGATGTATAAGGAAGCGGGCTTGGATAGGTCTCCCCGAACCTGGGATGAGGTGTTCGAATTTGGCAAAAAGTTGACCAAGTATGGTGCTGATGGTTTAATTGAAATAAGTGGCTTCTTTGTTAGAACAGCTGGACATGGGGGCGGCATTGGGGACAAATTCACCCCCTATTTCCTTTCTGCTGGAGGCGGAAGTCTACTCAAAATTGAGAATGAAAAGGTCAAAGCAAATTTCAATAGCTCAGCCGGAATTGCTGCAGCGCAGTTCTACTTAGATGTGCTGTACAAATACAATATTGATGCAATCGGGATACCGGGAGATGTGGGCGGTTGGTATAGAGGACAAACTGCCACGGTGAGTGCACGAAGGTTCTGGGTACCCCTGGACGTTAAACTAAATGCACCAGATATGTATTCCAAGTTAAGGGCAGGACCCATTCCGGTCGCCCGGGAAGGGTTGAAAAGCATCACTACCTCCCATATCTATGGTTTAACTGTGAATCCTACTATCGACTCTGAGACAAAAGAGTTTATCTGGAAGCTCTGTGAAAGACTCAACCAGTTCGATATGGTAAAACGGCGGACAATCGATACTATGAACTGGCTTCCTTACAGGGAAGCGGTAGTAGAAGATCCCTTCACTGAAGAATTATGGCAAGAGGCTCTAAAGTCCAGTGAGAATACTATACCTCGTCTCGAGGCTCCTAAATTCTCGGTGGTCCAGGCCATATTGGGAGATCAGTTGAATCTTATCTTTGCCAGGGAAAAGAGTGTTGAAGCGGGCCTATCTACTGCGGCAGAGGAAGTTAGTGAGCTTTACGAAGATGTTGTGCTGAAAGAGCTTTAAACAGGCTAACCTGCATTCCCTGCTTTCAGGGCAGGGAATGCAGGGAAAGAAGAGTTTCGCCATGTTCGGCAAAAGCTTAAAGAAACGGGAAGCAAGAGTCGCGTTCTCATTTATTTCTCCAGTTCTGATTTTGTATACCGTTTTCTTTTGGGTACCGTTAATACTTATTGTTATGGTTAGTTTTACGAAATGGGATATGTTTAAACCTATGAAATTTGTAGGGTTAGCCAATTACTATAAGCTATTCTCAGATCCCTACTTTTTAAAAGCTTTCCTAATATCTTCAGTCTATGCCTTATCAAGCGTTGGTTTGTTAATTTTTTTCGGACTGACCTTTGCTGTTTTATTTAACAGACCGGGATTAATTCCCTTCTTAGGGAGAATGCTTTTCTTCATGAGCGCAATTTTACCTTTGATATCGGCGGGAGCCATTTGGGTATGGATTACAGGTCCTGAATCTTATTCGGGGTTAAACTCGCTGATGAGTTTTTTAGGAATGGGTAGAGGAAGATGGCTGGCTGGATCGAATACAGCCCTGCTCTGTGTTATAGGATTTGCTGTCTGGCACGGGACGGGGCTTAATACCTTGTTGTACACCGCCGGACTACGAGGGATACCTTCCGTGTACGTCGATGCTGCAAGGATAGATGGAGCCTCCGGGTTTCAGATCATAAGATACATCATAATCCCCTTGCTTAGACCCATTACTCTCTTTTTAGTTGTGACCAATTTGATAGCCGGTTTTAATGCATTTACCCCCATTTGGTTCTTAACTAAAGGGGGTCCAGGAACAGCTACCAGAATTTTGCCTACATATATTTACCAATTTGGATTTAACCGATTTCGATTTGGATTCGCCTCGGCTTCAGCTGTCGTGCTGATTGGAATAGTGCTTATTTTCACCTACATTCGTCTGAGGAAACTCTAATGTTCAGAAAGTCCTTAAAATCTTGGTCAATAAACGTAGTCATCCTTGCATTAATTGCTTTTTGGATAATAATACCCTGGATGTACGGATTTGGAATGGCCTTCATGCCTAATGAAGAGCTTTACAAGATTCCGCCCAATATAATTCCCCGTAATCCTACCTTAGCCAATTTTAGAACGGTAATGGAATCCTTGAGCATCTCACGCCTGTATCTTAATACCTTCCTATCGGCAGGAATGGCAGTAACTTGTACTCTGTTTTTCTCTACCCTAGCAGGATATGCATTTGCTAAACTTCGCTTCTTTGCTAAGAACGAACTGTTTATGCTTTGCATTTTGAAATTAATGATACCCGAGGCTGCTCTGGTCATTCCCTGGTTTTATATTGTAGGAAAATTAGGACTTATTGATACAGTTACAGCAATAGCCCTACCCAGCTTGATTGGCGTCTGGTCAATATTTTTTATGCGACAGTACATATCTTCTATACCCGATACTTTGATTGATGCTGCAAGGATAGATGGATGCTCAGAGATGGGGGTCTTCTGGCGGATAATTTTACCGGTAATTAAACCTGCCATAGGAGCGCTTATAATTGTCAATTTTATGTTTGCCTGGAATTGGTTCTTATGGCCACTAGTAGTGCTGCAGTCAAACACAAACTTTACCATGAACCTGGGTCTTCACTTTATTCGCTGGCTGGAAATGGGAGGAGGAGAGAATCCCACTGACTATGGGGCATTGATGGCTATCTCTTTTCTTTACACTATGCCATTCATGATAATCTATTTGATTTTCCAGCGCTTCTTCATTGAATCTATTACCTTGACCGGTTTGAAGGAATAATTGAAGCAGGAAAGGATCCTCCTTTATTCATATAAGTCAAGCAGCAACAAGGATCCTCAGTATCTTCGACGCCGATTAAAGAACACTGGCAGTTATTCTTCCTGAAAGCCAGGACTTTCTTTCCTAATCATAAAGGAGTTCAAAATGTGCAAGGTGGGGATTTTTCCTGATGAGATCAGTCAGGATTTTGAGTATGCCCTTGCAGTGGTAAAAGAGCTTGGGGCAGGGTATGCAGAGCTTAGAAGCATGTGGGGCAAGAATTTAGTAGATCTTTCCTCTTCTGAGTTAGAAAAAGCAAAGGAGCTTATAAAAAAGAGCAACTTGAAGGTATCGATCATTGCCTCCCCTTTTTTTAAATGTCATCTTAAGAAAAAAGAGGCAAGAAAATCCAGGGACACCTATCTGATTCAGGAAAAAAGCTATTCTGAGCATCTGAGAATTTTAGAGCGTTCTTTTGAACTGGCAAAAATGTTTGACACCAACATTGTACGTACCTTCTCGTTTTGGAGAAGAGGAAATTTAAGCGAAGAAATCCTGCAGGAAATTTTGCAGAGGTTTGAAGTTCCTATAAAAAGAGCTGAGGAAGAAAATATTGTTTTAGCTTTAGAAAATGAACATGAGTGTTTTATAGGAAATGGTGAGGAATCCCGGCGGTTTCTGGATCGCATCTCCTCAAAAAATGTAGGACTGATTTGGGACCCCGGCAATGCATATTTTTTGGGAGAAGTTCCCTATCCTGATGGTTACGAGCTCATTAAAGATCGGATAGTTCATGTTCATATTAAAGACGCCGGAAAAGATAAGAAGGGCAAGCCCATTTGGCTACCGGTAGGCAGAGGAGAAATTAATTTTAAAGGACAGCTTCAAGCTTTACGGGAGGATAATTTTTCGGGAGTTATCTCTCTGGAGACACATTATGCTCCTAAAGGGGGCTCTCAAGAAGAGGGAACCCGAGAATCATTTTCCGGTATGAAGTCTATCCTGCAATCGCTGGGGATTGAAATAGGATAATACGGATTACCAGCAGAAGGAAAAATTGGCTATTCTGAAGTGTCCAAGATTTTAAGGTAGAAAACAACTTAAACGCATTCCACCTGTTCATTCCGCAGCATCATTACAACCCACCTAGAGTACACTTGAGCGTAGTATTGAAAATGAACTGCCTAGCTACTGTAGCTAACAATATTGGAGTGGTTGCAGCAACTCACTTTTATTATACTCAAATTAAGGTACAAGGAGATAGAGCGGGTGGATGAGGAAAAATTTTTAGGCACTAATTGGCTGCTGGATACACCTGAAGGGGTAAGATTATACCATGATGTGGCAGTTCCATTTAGAGAAAGAGTTGGGATTGTTGATGTGCATACGCATCATAATTTAAGACAAATTGTAGAAAATAAGTCTTTTCCCAATATCTGGAGAGTTGAAGTTCTTGAGGAAAGAAAAGAATACGCAAATTGCGATCATTACATCATCCAATTAGCGGCCAAATCTCCCTACTTTTCTCAAGCTCTTGCAAGGGACCCCAATATCTCAGATTATGATAAGTGGATGGCCCTAAGTAAGGTTTTCCCTGACCTTGAGGGAAGTCATGTTCATCAGTGGCTCCACCTCGACTTAAAAAGAGTATTTGGGATTGAAGATCTATTAAGTGCCAAGACAGGGCAGAAGATATGGAAAGCTGCAATCAAGTGCTTAAAGCAAAAAGAAATGCTTCCGCAGGCAATACTTAAAAGAGCGGGAGCAAGAATTATCTGTACGACCGATGATCCGGCAGATGATTTAACTTATCATAACATGGCCAAAAACATAGATGGCATTACTTTTCTGCCTACTTTTAGGCCGGATGCTTATTACAATGTCTTTGATAGAAGCTGGAGTTTAAAGATTGAAAAGATTTGCCAGTTATCCGGCCAGGATACAACTCTCAAAGGTCTGGTTGAGGCCTTAAAAATAAGACATACCTTTTTTGCCAGAATGGGAGCAAGGGCTAGCGATCATGGCTTGCTGGAACCTTATGGTTTAGAAGTTAGCCAGAGAAGAGTGGAGCGAATTTTCAGGCAAGTTTATGAGGGAAAAGAAGAATTTAGTATAAAATCTCCTGAAACGAAGGAGTTCATCTCATATATGATGCACAAGTTCTGTGAAATGAATCAAGAAAAAGGTATGGTCACTCAAATACATTATGGTGCTGTTAGAAATGCAAATGAGCATTTGCTCCGAAACTGGGGAGTCGATGTTGGGGGTGATGTTGCAGGGGAGAATGTCAATATTGTTGAAAATCTAAAGCCTTTGCTGTCCAGATTTTTTAGCGGGAAAAGTGATAGTCAAGCTCACCTGGTGCTCTATCCCATGAACCAAATATTCACCCATACTAACTTAGCATTAGAAAGAGCATTTCCGAATGTTCATTCCGGATTTCCCTGGTGGCATAATGATGCTCCTTATGTGATGGAGCACTATCTACTTCACATCGCAGGATGCTGCCTACTTACCTCCAGTGCAGGTCCTGTCGGTGATGGGAGAAAGATTCTCTCGGAAGGAAGCAGATTTGAAGTTTTTGATAGAATAATTTGCAAAGCAGTGGGGAAACTTATCTCAACCGGACAGATCTCATATGATGGTGGGGTAAGAGCAGTAAAGAAATTGATGTATGAGAATCAGGTAAGATTTTTTAATTTAAAAGAAGTACTTGATAGATAAAAAGGAACTTAGCTCAAATCCTTTTCTAAGATATAAATAAGCAAGGAGGAAATTATATGAAAAGAATAAAAATCACTTTAATTGGAGGCGGGAGTCTTGAATGGACTCCTAAACTTCTGGTGGACCTTGCATTAACCGATGAGCTTAAGGGAAACCATATCTGTCTTCATGATATAGACAAGGAAGCATTAAGTCTTATGCACCGTTTAGGCAAGAAAATAATTAAAGAGGCAGGGAACGATTTTCATCTCAGCAGTACCACTTCACTGGAGGAGGCGCTGGAGGATACAAATTACGTCATCCTGTCTATTTCTGCTGGTGGACTGGCTACCATGCGGTATGATTTAGAGATACCTTTAAAATACGGCGTTTATCAATCAGTGGGAGACACAGTAGGCCCGGGAGGACTGAGCAGGGCGCTAAGAAGTATTCCAGTAGTAGTGGGGATCGCAAAAAAAATGGAAAGCTTGTGTCCGGATGCTTGGCTCATCAATTACACAAACCCCATGAGCACTCTCTGTCGAGCAATCAACAAAACAACACGCATTAAGACTGTGGGTCTTTGTCATGAACTTCTTTTTGTTCTGCGAACGCTCAAAAGAATTCTTAAAGTGAAGGAAGATCCGGATATCCAGCTAAAAACAGCAGGAATAAACCACTTTACCTGGATCCTCGAGCTGAAGATAAAAGATAAGGATGGGTTTCCCCTTTTAAAGGAATACATCGAACGAGAGCAGGAAAAATTAAAAAAACAGATCAATAGTTTGGACTGGAAAAGTCTGAATCCCTTTAAAGATAATAATCTTTTGAAATTTGAGCTGTTCAAAACCTATGGATTCCTTCCTGCTGAGGGAGATAGACACGTAGCTGAATTTTTCCCTTGCTTCTTAACGGAAAAAACTTCTGCCGGAAAAAAGTATGGAATAAAGCTTACCAGAATCGAGGATAGGTTAGAAAGGATTGAAAGGGGAAGAGCAGAAGTTCAATCTATGATAGATGGAAACCAATCAATAAGCCTGGAGTGCTCCGGGGAGAAGGTATGTGATATTATCTGTGCCATTGCTATTGGGAAAGATAGTACATTCATGATGAACTTACCCAATCAAGGACAAATTGCCAATCTTCCATCAGAGGTGATAGTGGAGACTGCAGGTTTAGCAAATGCAAATGGAGTGCATCCTGTTTCAGTAGGAGAGCTGCCTGCTGGGATACTTGGGTTAACGTTAAAACACATAACAAATCAAGAGATGATTGTTGAGGCTGCTCTGACTGGCAGCAAAAAATTGGCCCTACAGGCCCTAGTCAATGACCCCTTAGTTAAAAATTGTGAGGATGCTGCCAGGATGCTTGATGAGCTCCTGCAAGCAAATGCTGATTATTTACCTCAATTCCGGCTTTGAGGAAAAGAAAAGATGAAAATAAGTGTGTTTACGGTCATTACTCCGGAATTCACGCCCGAACAGGTAGTGAAAAGATTAGCCCATCTTAGATATGAGGGAGTTGAGTGGAGAGTAGTGACAGTTTTAGAAGAAAATGAACAGGAGACTTCCTTCTGGAAAGGTAATAAATGCACTCTTTCTCTTGAAACTCTGGAAGAAAAAGCAGATTATATCAGAGGGATAACAGAAGCAGTGGGGCTGGAAATCTGCAACCTGGCTACCTATTTAAAGCCGAATGAATTTGGAAAAATAGAAAAAGCCATGCAAGTAGCTAAAATTATGGAATGTCCTCAGATAAGGATAAATGCTCCCTCTTATGAGCGAGGAAACAGCTATAATAGTTTGTTTCAAGAGACACGAAAAAACTTAGAAAAAGTGGAAAAAATTGCCTCTAAATATGGTATAAAGGCTCTTTTAGAACTGCATATGGGAAATATTATACCCAGTGCTTCTGCGGCTCACCGTCTTATCTCCTTCTTTGATCCCAGATATATTGGACTCATTTACGATCCGGGAAATATGATGCAGGAAGGATATGAAAATTGGCATATGGGAATGGAGCTTCTGGGAGAATATTTAGCCCACGTTCACGTTAAGAATTCCAAGTGGATGATTGAAAAGAAAAACAACAAGGGGGTTTTCTTCTGGAGGCCTACTTGGGCTCGGTTAAAGGAAGGAATTGTTGACTGGAAAGAGGTTATGAATGGCCTCAAGGCGGTAGGTTACAAGGGATATCTTTCTCTTGAGGATTTCTCAGATATTCCCACTGAGAAGAAATTAAACGAGGATATAGAATATCTTAAAAGTCTTAAGTAATGGAAGATCACCAGGATGGTCGGCTTCCTTCTCTCTACCTTATCGCATTTGTCCTCTTCTGTATAACAGCATGTCACCGGCTAGTTTCTTCCTACCAAAAGTCCTTGTTCAACAATTAGGAGCTTTTCCTGCAAAAATCTAAGAAAGACACTCTGCTTTTACTTTCCCTGGCTCAGGCTTCTTCACCTCTTCTTTTTGGTTTCTTTGCTGATAAGTGGGGGCTTATTGGTGTTTCCTGATGGGCTATTCTGCCCATAGCAGTAGGGACTCTGTGTTTGGGTAGGTTAGTGAGCAAAGAATAGTACGACTCTGTACTCCACCCGGAGTCGTGCATAAACGAAGTAATCCCGTTATTTCAGATCATCAAAAATTGTGCCATTGAGAGAAGGAGCCAGATATGAACAAAGAAAGAATAGCAAGGATCGATAACAATGAAGAAGTAAAGGAGTTACTTCTACCTCATTGTCGTCTGAAATATGGAGAGATTTGGGAGGATTCTATCCGTGGACATAAAGTAGGCTGTCTTGACGCCACTAACCAGAATGATATTATGAGATTAATGGGTAATAATAAGGCTACATTAGCAATTCAAGACCCACCTTATAATGTTATTGTGGGTAACAGCAATACTAGTAGTTTAGGCAAAGCTTCATTAGAAGACTATATCGAGTGGAGTAAACAATGGGTCCAAAATACGGTCAGAATACTTAAAAGTGATGCCCACTTCTATATTTGGTTAGGAGCCGATCAAAAGGAAGGATTTCAACCTTTACCAGACTTTATGATCATGATGAGAGAGTTTGAAGAGCTAAAGACAAGAAGTTTTGTTACTATGAGAAATCAGCGAGGCTATGGTACACAAAAGAATTGGATGGCTGTAAGACAAGAACTACTTTATTACCTAAAAGGTAGTCCAGATTTTGAAACTCAATATACTGAGATACCCAAGATACTGCGAGGTTATTATAAAGAAGTGAATGGAGAGGTAAAAGAAAATTTGGAGCGTAGTAAATCTAACACCATTCGTCCAGGAAATGTTTGGGTTGATGTTCAACAAGTCTTTTATAGAATGGAAGAAAATGTCCCCGGTTGTTATGCACAAAAACCGCTTAAAGCAATAGAGAGAATCATATTGTCTAGTTCAAGAAAGGGTGATTTGATAGTGGACTTCCTGGCTCACTCAGGGACAACTCTTCTTGCCGCTGAGAAATTAAAAAGAAAATGTCTTACTATGGACATCGATCCTATCTTTGCAGAAATTACCATAAGAAGATTGGAACGTTTAAGGAGAACCGGAAAAGTTGGTTGGCAATTTATGAGTCCTTTTCCTGAAGCTAAAGTGAAGTTGGAAATAGGAAATAATGAGAAAAGGAAAGCAAAGAAATCATTACAAGGAACTTCTTGAAGATATGGCTATATTGCCCTACGGGTAAGAATCAACAAATGGTCGTTGTCCCTATTTAAGTTAGCGGGATATTTCTTAGAGGAGTAAGGTGGAAAGGAGGTTATTATGATGAAAATGCAGAATAGAATAGTGTTTTGTCTATTAGGAATGTTCATGTTGACAACCAGCATTGCCTTTGCTCAGGGGGAGGATGTGGAAGGAAGCAAAGACCATCCACTCATTTCGCGTTTTGCCGATTCAACCATAGTATATTACGATGTGGAACAATTCGATGAATACATCCTTGCTCTGGGAAAAGTTGAGTGGGAACGGGATGAGGACTACAAGCGGGTTTTTAATTTGACAAAAAGCAAACAATTAGAGGGGAAGGTAACCCGGATTCAGTACGATGCTCCGGAAGATCGTTCAACGCTGGAGATTTATCGCAATTATGAATCCGCTCTGAAAAGAGCCGGTTTTGAAATTCTGTTTGCGGGAGCAAGAGAGGAATTAGGAAAGGATTTTGGTGAAGCAGCATACAATGCAATGAGGAATGTTCGTGGTGATTATTTTCACTATTTAGATAGTTACGTGGAACATCAACGCTACATAGCTGCAAAACTTTCTCGTCCCGAGGGGGATGTCTATATATCTATATTCGTATCTATAAGTATGCACAAACGAAATCCGGTGATTCAGGCTGATTTTGTTGAAGTTAAGCCTATGGAGGAAGGATTGGTAACAGCGGATACTATGATGGAAGATATGACTAGAACTGGACGGGTAGTCATTTACGGAATCTACTTTGACACAGGTAGAGCGGATGTAAAGCCTGAGTCTGAGCCAGTGCTTAAAGAGATTGCCAAACTTCTTCAGCAGAATTCCGAACTTAAATTATATATTGTAGGTCACACAGATAATGTTGGTGATTTAGCTTATAACATGAAACTTTCACAAAATCGTGCTGATGCTGTGGTAAAAACACTTGTTTCTAAATACGGTGTGGATACAAAACAACTTAAGGCTTATGGTGTGGGTTTTTTGGCTCCTGTGTCTTCCAACAAAACCGAAGAAGGTCGTGCAAAGAATCGGCGCGTGGAACTAGTAGAACAATGACGTTTGGAAGAGATGTCTCATGGAACCTAAGCAGATGCATCAATGAATATTTTAAAGAACAAAATTTTTCTGTGAGAGAAAATCTACGATTCTTTTAGAAGTGTCTTTGAATACTTTAAGTTATAGCTTTGCCACTCATCGTTTGGAAAATGGAATAGACTTAAGATATGTGCAAGAATTATTAGGATATAGAGTTGTGAGGACAATAATGATTTACACTCATGTGCTTATCAATAAAGGAGGTTTGCTCTAATGAATGCACTAGAGGCGATAGGAAAGCGAAGGAGCGTTCGCAAATACACCGGAGAACCGATTCCTGGAAAGGATTTGGAGAAGATCGTCGATGCCGGAAGGCTTGCCGCCACTGGCAGTAACCAACAGCCGTGGGACTTTGTGGTGGTTACTGATCGAGCCATGGTTGCGCGACTCAAGGTAGCGGCTGAGTGGATGGAGAAAGCAGCGGCGATCATCGCAGTGGTGATGGATCCTTCTTCTCGGTGGTGGATAGAAGATGGTTCTGCGGCAGTGGAGAATATGCTGATAGCCAGTACTGCCCTTGGGTACGGTTCGTGTTGGCTTGAGGGATACACATTACCGCACGAAGAGGAGTTTAAGAAACTGCTGGATGTTCCGAAGGAGAAGAGGCTGCTTACGCTGGTTCCTATAGGTGTGCCGGCGGAGGAGCCAACAAGAGAGAAGAGGTCCTTGCAGGAGGTACTCCATTGGGAGCGGTATTGATTGCAGTTGTGGCGGAGGTTCCTTAAGGCACCGGCGCGGCGGGTGATGCCTAAGCCGTTATGGCGGTCCTTTTGTTAACATTTGAGCTTTTGGCTCTTTGTTGATAGGACATTTCCAATAGGGGCAGTTGGGTTGCTTTTCGGGATAGTTTCTGATATAAATAGGGTTACCAGGCAGGAATCTGTCAGCACAATGATTGATTCAATAGTGCCGCGATTTCTTTTAAATAGGAGAAGGTAGTATGAGTTCAATATTTACTAGGCGGTTAGGTAAAACAGATATCGAAGTCAGTGCTTTAGGATTAGGATGTTGGGCTATAGGAGGCCCATTTCGAAGTGGAGATGTCCAAGCTGGATGGGGGAAGATAGATGATGACCAATCCATAAAAGCAATACATAAAGCTCTTAATTTGGGAGCAAGTCTCTTTGATACAGCTGATGTTTATGGTGCCGGACACAGCGAACGGATTCTCGGTAGAGCATTAGCTATACATCGTAACAAAGTAATTCTTGCCACTAAGTTTGGAAATACCTTTGATGAAACCACCCGTGAGATTACTGGAACAAATGGCTGCAAGGAATACATACGTTCCGCATGTGAATCATCATTAAAAAGGTTACAAACAGACTATATTGATCTATATCAATTTCACCTGGGTGATTACGATCTGGCAAAAACAGAAGAAGTACTGGAAGTATTAGAATCCCTGGTTGAGGAAGGAAAGATAAGATACTATGGATGGAGTACAGATGATACTGAAAGGGCTCGCTTTTTTGCAAAAGGCAAAAATTGTGTTTCTGTTCAACATCAGATGAATGTGTTGGACGACTCACCCAATATGGTACGGCTTTGCCAGGAGTTGGGTTTGGCTAGTATTAATCGTGGTCCCTTAGCTATGGGACTACTTTCAGGAAAATATAATAAGAACTCATTATTGCCAGAAGATGATGTCAGAGGAGCCAAAAGTCCGAACTGGATGAAGTATTTCCTGGAAGGCAAACCCAATGCGGAATGGCTTGATAAACTAGGGAGAATTAAGAATATTTTGTCAAGTGAGGGCAGGACATCTGTACAAGGTGCATTAGCTTGGATTTGGGCTCGTAGTGACCAATGTATACCAATTCCTGGTTTTAAAACCGAAGATCAAGTTGAAGAAAATCTTAGAGCAATGGCTTTTGGTCCCCTTACTAAAGACCAAATGAATGAGATCGATGAGCTCCTAAATCTTTAGCCTTCCATCAAAGAATCTGCCGCCAAGCTCGGCAGAGCCGAGCAAGGCCATCGGGTAGGGCGGGGTCAAGAAAACCTGAAAGGATGGGAAAATGAATAAAGTAGAGTCCGCTGTATTTTCCTTTAATAATGGATTTAATTGTTGCCAGTCTGTTCTTTTGGCTTATTGCCAGGAGTTTAGCCTGGATAGCCAGGTTGCCTCAAGGCTTTCCACTGGTTTTGGTGGTGGAATGGGGCGGATGGCAGGGGTATGTGGGGCAGTCACCGGGGCATTTATGGTGCTGGGCTTAAAGTATGGCAATATGAGAGCCGAAGATAATGAGCCAAAACAGAAGACCCGTGAACTGGTTAGAAAGTTTGCAGAAAAGTTCAAAGCTCGTAATGACTCAATTGCCTGTAAAGACATACTGGGATATGATATCAGCACTCCGCAAGGCTTGAAGACAGCAAGAGAAGAAGCCTTATTTTCCAAGCTTTGTCCCAAGTTCGTCCAGGATGCCGCAGAGATTCTGGAAGAAATGCTAAGGGATTAGTCTCTTATTGTTAAAAGGAAATATTTTTTATGTCTTTCATAGCTGACTTTCATATTCATTCTCCGTACTCCCGTGCCACTTCCAAAGATTTATGTTTCGAGACACTATATCAATGGGCTACTTTAAAAGGTGTTTCCCTTATTGGCACAGGAGATTTTACTCATCCGGCATGGCTTGTCGAGATAAAAGAAAAACTTATTCCTGATGGCAAAGGTCTTTTCAAGCTCAGGGATGAAAATATCCCCTCCCTTAATATTAAACTTCCCTGTGATAATTTAACTCCCATCCGTTTTATGATTACCTGCGAAATCAGTAATATCTATAAGTATAAGGGAAAAACGCGTAAGGTTCATAACCTTATATGCATGCCCGATTTTGATTCAGCGGCACAGTTTGCAAATAAACTCAATCTTATTGGCAATATACGCTCCGATGGTCGTCCCATACTAGGTCTTGACTCAAGAGATTTGCTTGAAATCCTGCTGGAGACCTCAGAAGAGGCTGTTTTGGTCCCAGCACATATCTGGACACCGTGGTTTTCTGTTCTCGGCTCGAAATCAGGATTTGATTCTATTGAAGAGTGCTACAGGGATCTTTCGGAACATATTTTTGCTCTGGAGACGGGTCTTTCTTCCGATCCTCCTATGAATTGGATGGTCTCGAAATTAGATGGTTATACGCTGATAAGTAATTCTGACGCTCACTCGGCGCCAAGAATTGGAAGAGAAGCTAACCTTTTTGACTGCGAAATGAGTTATAATGCCATAATGAATGCACTGAGACATGGGTCAGAGGAAGGCTTTCTTGGTACTCTGGAATTCTTCCCACAGGAAGGAAAATATCATTTTGATGGACATAGAAAATGCGATGTCTGTCTTTCACCAGAGCAAAGCAAGAGATATAATGGCGTCTGTCCCAGTTGCGGTAAGCCACTTACCCTGGGAGTTATGTACAGGGTTGTTGAATTAGCTGATTATGCAATGGGACGCAAACCAGCCGCAGCGCTTCCCTACAAAAGTATTGTTTCGCTGGATAAAATAGTTGCCGAGATTGTGGGCAGCGGACCTGCAAGTAAGAAGGTTCAGCGTGAATATCACAGGCTGCTTGGCTCGCTCGGTGCGGAATTATCGATACTTCTTAGCCTGCCTCTTGATAGTATTCAAAAATATGCTTCCAGCATCCTGGTGGAAGCAATAAGAAGAGTAAGAAATGGTAGGGTGCATGCTTCTCCCGGCTTTGATGGCCAATATGGAAGCATTCAGGTTTTTACTGAGAAGGAACGCAATGACTACAGCGGGCAGACAACTTTTTTCCCTCTTCAGGAAAAAGAAGAAGATGATACATTAGCAAGAAAAGAGATGAAGGTTTCCTTTATTGAGGAATCCGATGCTCCTAAATTGGATTTTGAAGCTGCAAAAGAAAAACATCAGCCTAGCCAGAGACTTAATGAGGCACAGAAGGAGGCAGTTGAAAGTCCTTTTGGCCCACTTCTGGTTATAGCCGGCCCAGGAACAGGTAAAACAAGAACTCTTGTTGAGAGGATTATATGGCTCATTAATGAAAAATCTGTTCTACCTCAAACTATCCTGGCGGTTACTTTTTCAAATCGTGCCGCCCGGGAAATGGCAGGACGTATTGAGGCTGTATTAGCCAGAGAAGGGGTGCAAGAAAGGCCGGAAATTACTACTTTTCATAAATTGGGCCTTAAGATTGTCATTGAAAATCATAGTGAATTTGAACTGAAAGAGCAGCCTGTGGTTCTCTCTGAAAATGACATAGCGTATCTCTTCTCCCGTATAGCCAAACAGACAAAAGATTCAGGTAACATATCAGATTTTTCTTGCCTGGAAAAGCGTATCATTGATTTCATTGAAAAAAGCGGGGATTGTATTACTGTTCCAGAAGATATTTACAAGCAAATAGATGATGTTTTCGGACACTATACTGAGTATAAACGCAAACATGGACTCATTGATTTCATTGATCTTCTCGTTCTCCCGCTTTCACTTCTGACAAATAATCAAGAAATACTTGCGCAATACAGGCAGCAATGGCAGCATGTCTTTGTTGATGAATATCAGGATGTGAACGCGCTTCAATATCGGCTGCTGCGGCTTCTGGCTCCGGCTGGTAAAGACCTTTTTGTCATAGGTGACCCTGATCAGGCTATATATGGATTCAGAGGTGCTGACGTAGGGTACTTTATACGTTTTGAGGATGATTATCCTGATGCTCACATGGTAAGGCTTACCAGAAGTTATCGTTCAACTAATACTATCTTGAAAGCTAGTGGTCATATGATTTCATGCTGTGCACTGGCAAATAAACAAGAGTTATGGAGTGGAATATCAGGTTCTCCGCATTTAGATATCAGCCGACTGCCTACTGAAAGCTCCGAAGCAGAGAATGTTTTGAAGACCATAGAAGAACTCATTGGTGGCTCGAGTCATTTTGCCGTTGACACAGGACGTTCGGGCCAGGGAAATGCCGGCGATATTTCATTTGGGGATATTGCCATTCTTTACCGTGTGCATTCGGTGGGTGATTCTATTGCGGAGGCACTTGGCCGTTCAGGAATACCGACCCAACGCACTGCACGCACAAGTATTCTAGACAATAAAGGGGTCAAGGCAGCCTTAGCTTG
>NJBQ01000025.1 GCA_005223095.1 Candidatus Aerophobetes bacterium Ae_b3a | reverse complement strand
TTAATCCTTCAAGAGTCATGCCATTTCCATTGTCTTCTACTACAATGTTATCTTTGTTTATCTGAACATTTACTCCGCTAGCATCTGCATCATAAGCATTATTGACCAGCTCTCGAACAAGTTCAATACTCTCTCCGTAGAGTCTCTCTCCCAAAGCTATAATATGGCTCTTATCCACTGTTACTGGAATACGCAAAGTAGCTTCTTCATTCATTTCACTTCACTTTTCTTTCGCTTTAGTATTATTATACACAAGTTTTTGAAACTGTAAATATAAGTTATTCTTGTTTAGAAAAGCTTCTCAAAGATAGATTTATAGAGGAATTCCATAAACTAGGGGATAGCTCTGCGAATGAAAAGGAAAATATGAGAGGGTGGAGGTATTCTATCTAATAAGTTGAAGAGGATATTTTATTAGTATTACAATAAAAACGACTTAATTCCTTGATATTTGACAAAAGTAAGAATTTGAATATAATGTAATAAAAAAGATAAGAGCAAGGAGAACGAAAATGCCTACTTCCACCATTACTGCTAAAGGGCAGGTCACTATTCCTAAGGAGATTAGAAAAACCTTGAGGTTAAAAACAGCCGATAGATTGCTCTTTCTCCAGGAGAAGGGAAGAGTGATTCTCTATCCCATAAGGGGAAATATCCTGAACGTCTACGCCACGATAAAACAGAGGGGACCTCTCGATTTTAAGAATCTTCGCAAAAAGACAAAAGAGGAAGTTAGCAAAAGGATAGAGGGAGGGATAGAATGAGATTTATAGACACTAATATTTTTCTTCGGCTTCTTACTGGTGACCATCCTCGGAAGGCGGAGGCCTGTCTGAAGATGTTTAGAAGGGCACTGGAAAAACAGGAGCCTTTATTTACCTCTGATCTAGTTATAGCTGAAATAATATGGGTTCTGGAGGGATTCTATCACTTAAAGAAAGAAGACATAGTGGACAAGATGGAAAAGATTTTGAATACTCCCAATCTTCATTGTCAGAATAAAAAATTGGTTCAGGAGTGTTTGATTCTTTACCTGGAAAAAGATATTGATTTCATTGATGCCTACAATGCAGTTTTAATGAAAAAAAACAAAATCGAAGCTATTTACACCTATGATAAGGATTTTAGATCTATCTCCTGGATAACTTCTGGAGAGCCTGCCTAGTAGAAAAGGGTTGTTTTGAACCAGTCATTGCATTTATCTCTAGTAAGGATATTCTGCAGATATATTGAAATGGGAGTTTTAAATATTCCTTTATCTTAGCATAGTGTCCGAATTATGGGGTCCATTATAGTATGAAGTTTGGAATAAAAGGAAATCCTATAGTTATTTCAAATATTTTTCAAGTTCGATGTTCAAGATTCAAAGTTCAGGGATTTTCCACTAATTGGAAGAAGAGATTATCTCTATCTTTGGAACTATTGGTGTGGGAGTTTTCATTCTCACAATTACAACGGGTAGTTTCTTTTCCTGTGAGTCTTTGACAATTTTTAGATTCTCCTTATAAAGTTGGGGATCATCATCAGGCAAAATTACCAATCGGGAGCCTTTGGGTATCCTATCTAGAGCATTTGGGTTTTCAAAGGTATATCTCATAAATTCGGCGTGTAAATCAAGGTTCTTCTTAATCATTTCCTCTTTAGTCATTATCAAACTCCTTTTTATGTTTTTCTCTGTACTCTTTCCAAAATCTCTTAAGATCCAATGTAGCGTAAGTGAAAGCAAGATTATAGCTCTCAAAATAAATAGGCTGCTTATCAACCGTTCCATCCGGGTGCAGTATATCTTTATGGGCAAAACCGTGAGCAGTATCGTATCTCACTACTGGTCGCCATTCATGCCGTATCAGAGCCTCGTATTGGACTGTGAATTCCAAGATTTCTCCTCGTTCTTTTTGAGCTGAGACTCTAAGAGGATCTTTCATTTCGGAGGAGAGAAAGAAAATATACTCAATTTCCTGCATTCCACTTTCTCTTTAAAAAGCTAGCAAGCTAAAGCAGCAGCTCCTGTTATTTTCATCTATTCACTCTTTTTCGTTAACTCTTATCTAAATGCTAATAGATACATTATTATAGCAGAAGCTACATAGACTGGCAATAAATGAAATTAACAGGGTTTTCCCAAGAGTTTCAAAAGGACGAAATCTGAAAAGGAGAAGCCAATTGCAATACTATATTAAAAAGATATAGATTCCTCTTTTTCGAAGGCATCGCGCATCAATTTACTTTGACGTTGGTAGGCCAGGTGCGGATTATCCGGGTGGGAAAGAAGGGCAATCGGATATTGTGATGAAACTTGCCATCCATTCTGATTGAAAGTTTAAGAGGACATTTCATTAACACTACAACTTGATGATGCATGATGTTGACAAAGGCCTATCTTGTGGTAGAATTTCAGGTGAATTTCAAGTGTTAATAAGAGCAATTATATGTTAAGAACACTATATAAGTCGAAGATACATAGAGCTACAGTTACTCAGGCTGAGCTAAACTATGAGGGAAGCATCACTGTTGATGTAGAGCTAATGGAGGCGGCAGATATTCTAGCGGGAGAGAGACTGGAGGTTTTCAATCTGAACAATGGGGAAAGATTTGGTACTTATGCCATTGAGGGAGAAAGAAAATCAGGTATAATCTGTGTAAATGGAGCAGCAGCGAGGTTAGCTCAAGTGGGCGACAAGGTAATAATTATCTCTTATGTTTTGCTTAATGATGAAGAGGCAAAAGGTCTAAAGTCCAAAGTTATTTTTGTAGATGAGAGAAATAGGCTAAGGAAGAAATGATAGAGAGTATGTCTGCTTACAGAATTAGAGAATACGGAGAGCCCATATTGAGAAAACAGTGTGTGCCAGTGGGTAGTGTAGGGCTGAGAGAAAAGGAGATATTTGACAGAATAGCACGTACTATGTATGAAGCTCAAGGCATTGGATTAGCCGCCTGCCAGGTAGGAATAGGCCGGCAGTTAATGGTGGTAGATGTGGGGGGAGGATTGATAAAACTGGCTAATCCTTTAATTATGTTAAGAGAAGATGAAAGTGCTATAGAAGAAGGTTGTCTTTCTATCCCCGGGGTTACCATAAAGGTAAAGAGAGCAATGAGAGTATTGGTTCAGGGTCTGAATGAAGAGGGAAGGAGGACAAAGATAGAGGGAGAAGGTCTTCTTGCTCATGCCCTTCAACATGAGGTCGATCATCTTTCCGGCATCTTAATAATTGATTATGCCAGTTCCCAGGAAAAAGACAGTTTCCAGAGTGAGTTAAGGGAATTGGAGGAAAAAGCGAGGCTTAAGTGAAAAGGGGGGAGTTAAATGGCTAGAGCTTATTTAAAGATTGAAGTAGAGATGGGAAAGGAGAGAAGCGTAAGGGATGCTTTGCTCAAATTTGATGAGGTAAAGGGAGCAGAGCTAACCACAGGAGATCAGGATGTTTTAGCCTTAGTCGAGGCGGATAGTTTTGAGGATATTCTTCAGGTAGTTGTGGACAAATTACGCACTCTTAAAGGTATCAAGAATACGGTAACCGATTTGGTATTGGAATAGAAAGCGTGAATCGTATTTCGTGAATGGTGAATCGAAAAGAAAGAAAGAAAACCTAAGTTCTAGATGTTCGGTGTTCGTGCCCTCTCCTTCATGGGGAGAGGGATGGGGTGAGGGGAAAGACGCAATACGATATACGAATTAGATACGAGATTGGGGCGTGGTGAAGCGGTAACACAGCGGACTTTGGATCCGTTATTCGGAGGTTCGAATCCTCCCGCCCCAGCCAAAAACTCATATATCGTATCGAGTATATCGTATATAGTAAAGAGCAAAACATTTCCTGTCGTCGCAGGAGGATTCGAAGCCGACCCGAGCGCCTCCCGCGGAGGAAGAATGAGTGGAACGAATGGCAGTGAGGGCGGCCGGACTTCGGAGGACAGTTGCTGCGCGACGAAGAAGGAGCGCATGGTAGCAACGGGTGCGAGAAGGTGAGCACCCACATGAAGGCGAGAGGGGAAGAAGGAATCCTCCCGCCCCAGCCATACAAAAGTCGTATGCAGTATACAGGATGTCGTATATAGTGCTAAAGAAAATTAAAAACGAAGGCCCGGATGAAAATATCGCAAATGGGAGAATTTGGACTTATTCAACGAATCAGGTCTAGTTTAAGAGCATTTCAACAAGGGGCGGTCGTAGGAATAGGAGACGATACAGCAGTCGTAGAGGTATCTTCGGGCCATTTACTTTTATTCACCAGCGATACCCTGGTGGAAGATATCCATTTTAAATGGGATTATACCTCTTTGCGAGAGTTAGGGTGGAAAGCCCTGGCAGTGAATATTTCTGATATTGCGGCAATAGGGGGAAGTCCCACTTATTGTTTAGTTTCGCTTGGTCTCTCTAAAGATAAAGAGACTTCCTTGATAGACGAGTTATATGAAGGATTGAAGGAAGTAGCTTCTTTGAGTAAGGTGGGTATAATAGGAGGGGATCTAGTCTATTCTTCTGTTTTCTTTATCACTATTTCCTTGCTGGGACAAGCCAAGAGGGAAGAGATTATTCTGCGCTCTGGAGCTCAGGAGGGAGATTTAATCTACGTTACCGGAGAATTAGGAACAGCGGCTGCCGGTTTAGCCTGTTTAGAAAAAAATAGCTTGCCTATAGGACAATCAGTAAGAGAGTCTTTAATAGAAAGACATCTTAAGCCTTTTCCCCGTTTAAGAGAAGGTCAGGAAATAGGCAGAAGAAGAATAGCTTCAGCAATGATAGATATTAGTGATGGTCTGGCTTCCGATCTTACTCGTTTAGGAAAGGAAAGCGACAAGGGAGCGGTTGTCTGGGAAGAAAAACTTCCCGTAGCTCCTTCCAGTAAGACTGTGGCTAAGACATTGAAGCAGTCTTTTCTGAAGTGGGCGCTTTATGGAGGGGAAGACTACGAGCTTCTTTTTACCGTACCCCCCAATAAAAGAAAGCTGGTGCAGGAAGAGTTGGATTTTTCTTGTAGTTTGATCGGAGAAGTGGTTGATAAAAGAGAAGGGATTTCTATTATCAACAAAAGAGGTACCCGCACCAGGATAGAGGGAGGGGGATACGATCATTTCTCAAAAAAGGATGATTCTTGTATTTAGACCAACTGCCAATTAAGAATAATAAACAAAAGGAGGAAGTATAGATGGGAAGAGTAGCAATCAATGGATTTGGAAGGATTGGAAGAATTACTTTAAGGGTGGCCTTAGGGGAAAAGACAGATTTGGATTTTGTAGCTGTAAATGATTTGGTGGATGCCAAGACATTGGCCTATTTGTTTAAGTACGATTCTATTCACGGGACTTACCAGGGTGAGGTGAAAGCAGAAGGAGATAGTATAATAATTGATGGGAAAAAGATAAAGGTCTGTTCGGAAAGAAATCCAGCCAGTCTTCCCTGGAAGGAAATGGGGGTGGATATTGTAATAGAGTCCACTGGTTTATTCCGAAGCAAAGAACAAGCAGCTTCTCACCTGCAAGCCGGAGCTAAGAAAGTTATTATCAGTGCTCCAGCCAAAGGTGCTGTTCCAACTATAGTGATGGGAGTGAATGAAGAAACCTACCGTCCTGCACAGGATGATATTGTTTCTAATGCCTCTTGTACCACTAACTGCCTGGTACCTATAGTCAAGGTTTTGATAGACAATTTCGGGATAAAGCATGCCGTGATGACCACTATTCATTCTTATACCAATGACCAGGCTTTATTGGATGCACCTCACAAAGATTTAAGAAGAGCCAGAGCAGCTGCTCTTTCCATGATACCTACCAGTACTGGAGCAGCGGTAGCAGCAGGAAAAGTAATACCTGAATTAGAGGGGAAAATAGATGGTCTGGCTATTCGAGTTCCTACGCCTGATGTTAGTTTGGTGGATCTGGTAGCTGAGGTAGAAAAAGAAACGACAGTAGATAAGGTAAACCTGGCTCTCAGAAAAGCTTCTCAGGGAAGCCTGAAAGGAATCTTAAAGTACTCTTCAGAACCTCTGGTTTCTCATGATTTTACCACAGATTCTGCTTCGGCTATTGTAGATGCAGATTATACTTATGTAATCGAAGGAACGCTGGTAAAAGTTTTGGGTTGGTATGACAATGAATGGGGATATTCCTGTCGAATAATAGACCTAGCCGAATATATGATTAAAAAACAGTGAATGGTGAATCGTGAATAGTGAATCGAAATTCATCGTTTGTCGGTCGTGTCCCCTCACCTTAATCCTCTCCCCTGTGGGGAGAGGGAGGGAGTGAGGGGTGAAGCCGAAGCAATGCCAAAGACAGAGATTGCTTCACTCCGTTCGTAATGACGGAAAAGAAGAAAGAAGTGATGGAAAAACAGACGGTTAAAGATATAGGGCTAAAGAATAAACGAGTATTAATGAGGGTAGATTTTAATGTTGCCCTAGACAAGGAAGGGAACATTACTGATGATACGAGAATAAGGGCGTCCCTTCCTACTATTCGATATATTTTAGAGCAAGGAGCTAGCCTTATACTTATGTCTCATCTGGGAAGACCAAAGGGAAAAGTGGTAGAGAAACTACGGATGGATGTAGTAGCTCGTCGTCTGGAAAAACTTCTGAAAAAAAAAGTTCTAAAGCTTGATGAGTGTGTGGGTAGCGAGGTAAAGAAAAAAGCTGAAGAGATGAAGCCAGATGAGGTTATGCTCTTGGAGAATACTCGTTTTTATAAAGGGGAGACAGATAACGAGCCTCAGTTTGCCAAAAAGCTAGCTTGCCTGGCAGATATTTTTATTAATGATGCTTTCGGCACAGCTCATCGAGCTCATGCTTCTACTGTAGGGGTGACCAGATTTTTACCCTCGGCAGCCGGTTTTCTTATGGGGAAGGAACTGGAAGTTTTAGGAGGGATTTTGGCCAATCCGCAGGCTCCTTTTGTGGCTATTTTGGGGGGAGCCAAGGTCTCTGATAAGATAGGAGTATTGCTTAATCTCCTGGACAAATGTGAGGATATTCTTATAGGAGGAGGAATGGCTTATACTTTTCTGAAGGCAAAGGGTTTTCCTGTGGGTAAGTCCTTACTGGAAGAAGAAAAGATATCAGAGGCGAAAAATATAATGGATAAAGCATTTGAAAAAAAATGTGGAATCCTTCTTCCCCTTGACCACATAGTGGCTAAAGAGGCAAGAGAGGGAGCAGAAGCAAAGATAGTAGAGCAGGATAAGATTCCTTGCGATTGGTTAGCTTTGGATATAGGTCCTGAGACACTCAAACTTTTTGCCGCCTCTATCAAGAAAGCAAGGACTATCTTCTGGAACGGACCTATGGGAATGTTTGAAATAGAAGATTTTGCCAAAGGCACTGAAACTATAGCTAAAATGCTAGCCGAATGTGATGCGACTGTGGTAGTGGGAGGGGGAGATTCTATTGCTGCTATTAGAAGGATAGGTTTAGAGGATAAGATGAGCCACATCTCTACCGGAGGAGGTGCTTCCCTGGAGTTCCTGGAAGGCAAAGAACTACCGGGAGTAGCTGCTCTGAATGGTATTTCGTGAATGGTGAATAGTGAATCGTAAGAAGGAGAGAGAATTGCCTAAGCCGATTTTTGGTGGAAACTGGAAAATGCATAAAACAATGCAGCAAGCAGTTCGTACAGTGGGGGAGCTAAAAAAGGAGATTCAGAACCTGGATGAAGTGGAGGTGGTGGTCTTTCCTCCTTTTACTGCCTTGAGTTCAGTCAAAGCAGTAATTGAGGGGAGTAGTATTGCCTTAGGAGCGCAGAACATGCACGAGAAGGAAGAAGGAGCCTACACAGGAGAAATATCTTCTTCTATGCTTCTTGATGTAGGATGTGAATATGTTATTTTAGGTCATTCTGAAAGAAGGCAATATTTTGGGGAAACCGATAACCAGATAAACAAAAAAGCCAGAGCAGCTCTTTCCTCTGGTCTAATACCTATTCTCTGCGTAGGAGAGAGACTTAAAGAAAGAAAAGATGGAAAAGCGGAAGAAATAGTATCAGTCCAGCTAAGAGGATGCCTGGAAGGAATTGATCTTCAGGGTGGAGAGAAATTAGTTATTGCCTATGAGCCTGTATGGGCTATAGGCACGGGAGAGACAGCTACTCCTGAGCAGGCTCAGGAGATGCACCGCTTCATCAGAATTACCCTGGAAGAGCTATTAGGAAAAGAAATAGCATATTCCATCCGTATTCAATATGGAGGAAGTGCCAAGCCGGATAATATAAAAGGACTTATGTGTCAACCTGACATAGACGGAGCTTTGGTGGGAGGAGCAAGCTTGGAAGCTTCCTCTTTTGCCAGAATAATTAAATACAAGGAGTGAAAATGGGGCTGCTTTTAACCTTACATATCATAGTTTGTATTTTGTTAATAGTGACCATTTTATTGCAGGTAGGAAAAGGAGCTACTACAGGAGCTTCTTTTGGGGGAGGAGTAAGAACGTTTTTTGGTGTTATGGGTGCAATTAGCCCATTGGCGAAAGTGATTATAGTTTTGGCTATAATCTTTATGACTACGACCCTTTTTATGTCTGTATTTTACTCAAGGGGCAAACCTCCCCAAATTGAGCCCGAAACCGAGACGTCAATGGTAGACAAAATCGTTGCTAGTTGCTAGTTGCTGGAAGAAGAGAAAAACAGAACCTAGATTCCAGGTATTCGTTACTCATAAATCGTGTGTCATTGCCAAAAGCGAAGCGGAAAAACGAGATTCCTCGCTTCTCTGGGAACAGGCTTCGCAATGTCATGTTTGTCCTCGATAAACTGGCAATGGCAGAAAAAAGGAAATTTTTAAAATGGAAAAAGAGTCTTTTCAATTACTAACAGACCTAGTGCAGGCACCCAGTCCTTCTGGATTTGAAGAGCCAGTCCAGAAGGTGGTCAGGAAAGAGATGGAAAAGTTTGCTGATGAGGTAAAAACTGATGTGCACGGAAATGTGATGGGGATAAAAAACCCTCAGGGAAAGCCTCGTTTAATGCTAGCTGGTCACTGTGATGAAATTGGATTTATGGTCAAATATATTGACGAGAAAGGATTCATCTTTTTTTCTTCCATAGGAGGAGTAGACGCTCATATTACTCCAGGGAAAAGAGTGCAAATTCATACCCACAAGGGTCCAGTATTGGGAGTAATCGGAAGAAAAGCTATTCATATGCTTAAAGAAGAAGAGAGAAAGAAGGTAGTTGAGCTTTCCCAGCAATGGATTGATATAGGAGCAAAGGATAAGAAAGAAGCAGAGAAAATGGTTTCCATTGGTGACCCTATTACTTTTTGGGACAGATTGGAAAGATTAGCAGGAGAGTTAGTAGTGTCCCGCGGTTTTGACGACAAAGTGGGGGCTTTTGTGATTTGTGAAGTCTTAAAGCGAATTAGTGATAAACCAGTACGGGCAGCAGTATTTGCTACCTCTACTGTGCAGGAGGAGATAGGCTCAAGAGGAGCGCACACAGCCGCTTATGCTATCAACCCTCAGGTGGGAATCGCTGTGGAAGTAGACTTAGCCACTGATCATCCTGATGTGGATAAAAAGAGAGAAGGGGAGATACTCCTGGGTAAAGGAGTTGTTCTTTTCCGAGGAGCAAATATAAATCCTAAGCTGGGGGAAATGCTGATCAAGATTGCTCAAGAGAGAGGGATTCCCTACCAGCTCGCCGGGGTAAGTGCGGCTACCCCCACTGATGCTAATGTCATTCAGCTTAATCGAGCTGGCGTGGCTACAGCTCTAATGTCGGTTCCACTACGCTATATGCATACCCCTGTGGAGATTCTTTCCTTAAAAGACCTTGAGGCTACTGTAAAGCTATTGAGTGCTTTTGTTCTAGAGATAAAGGAAGGAATAAGTTTTATTCCTTAGAAGGATTGTCCTGAGGTACTCTGCCTGTTTTTGAACTTGGGGGGAGCAGGCCAAGGGCCGTTGAGGGGGGATGTTTCCCCCTTCAATATTTTAAAAACCAAGGGAAAGAGAGAAGTAGTGTGTAGTGCTAAGGTCCTGTTGAGAGGATAAAGCATAGTTAAATGCAATCATACTTATTACTTTTCTCTTTTGAAAAGGAAAATAAAGACCCAGCCCAGCGGAGAAGGTTAAATCAGCATTTTCTTGGAATATTTTGACTGCTCCCAAACGGAGAGCAATGTTACGCTGCACCCACCATTCACTTCCCAGGCGAATATTCTTGGGAAGGTCTTGCCAGGAGGCATCTATATCCAAAGCCGTAAGAAGATGAGGCGTGAACCTATAAACTGTACCCAATTTTATGTTAGTAGGAATTGATTCTTTCCTTCCTGTAGTCCAAGTTATCTGGGAAAATAAATCCTGGATATTGGCTCCCCAAGAAAATTTTTCTCCTCGGGTAAGGAAGCCTACATCTAAGCTGTACCCACTAGCATTGCCCCAGGGGCTAGTTTCTCTCAGATATTTTATACTAATACCCCAGGAGCTAAATGTCTTTCTGGAAGTGGTTAACTTATCCTGGAAGAGAAACTGTGCGTAGGAGTAGGAGTATAAGTCGCAGTTCCATTTCTCTGGTTCAAGGTCTGCCGATAATCGACTCCAGCTAATTCCTCCTGCCCCCATTCCTGTAGTTGGCTCTATAAAAGATAGAAAACTCTGTTTTAGAAGACCTAAGCCGTACAAATCCGTATAAATTGTACCCAGTTCCTTCTGGGTGATTTGAAGCAAACCGGCAGGGTTAAAGTAGCATGCACCGTAATCATCAGCTATAGCTACAAATGTTTGGCCCATTCCCATAGCCCTTACGCTGGTGGGAAGGTTAGTGAAGCCGCTGTCAGTAATGTGCAGGTAATCACTGGCAGAAAGCGGTGCTTTAGCCGTTAACTGGAGTATCAGAGCGAAAGTCACTGCAGTCAAAAACAATTTCCATCTCTTCCCTTTGTCCAGAGAACCATGCCGTTTAGTGCGAGGGTAAGTTCGTGAATCTATCAAGGAAATCTCTTCCTTAAATGACTATTTTTGCTTTCTTTCTACCATATATGAGGGAACCTGTCAATGAAATGCTACCAGTTATATGCGAAGTGAAACCTTTTTCTGCTTGCTTGAGAGAAAATTTGTCTGCTGCGTTCATTTTATTAATAACCGCCAGCAAGTAAAGAAGGGGGACAGAAAAGAAAAAGTGAGGGGGTTGCCAGGAAATGGATTTTTACTATAATATATCCAACAAATAGATAAGAAGATAGAATTTTCTTTGCAGTAAGGTCATATTATGTACCTAGGAGCTGATTATTATCCAGAACATTGGGAGAAGGAACGTTGGCCGATTGATGCTGATCTTATGCAGAGAGCTGGAATTAGTCTGGTAAGGCTATCTGAGTTTGCCTGGAGTAAACTGGAACCAGAAGATGATCTCTATGACTTTGCCTGGTTAGATGAAGCAATGGATATTCTTAATGAGAAAGGAGTGAAAGTTGTCCTCTCTACTCCTACTGCTGCTCCGCCCAGCTGGCTTATAGGAAAACACCTCCAGATATTGCCTCTGTTAAAAAATGGACAGCGCATGGGCTTCGGGAAAAGGAGACACTACTGCATTACCAATAGGACCTATTATCATTTCTCAGAAAGAATCATAAGAAAATTAGCCGAACATTATAAAAATAATGCTCAGGTAATTGGCTGGCAAGTAGACAATGAGTTTGGCAATCCCAAGTGCTACTGTGACAATTGTAAGAAAGAATTTCAGCACTGGCTTAAGTTAAAATATAAAACCCTGGAGAATTTGAACCAATCCTGGGGTAATGCTTTCTGGAGTCATGATTATATCTGTTGGGAGCAGATACCCTTGCCTATAGTAGATTATCATAATCCTTCCTTTGACTTAGACTTTAAAAGATTCTTCTCAGATATGAATGTTAAATACAGTAATATGCAGATAGAGCTTTTAAAGAGTATAAGTCCAGATAAATTTGTTACCCATAACTTTATGGGACTTTTTCCTGAGCTTAATTATTATGACTTAGCAGAAAAATATGATTTTGTCTCCTGGGATAACTATCCGCAAGGATTAGAAAAAAGATTTCAGGTTGCTCTGGCCCATGATGTAATGAGAGGACTAAAGAAGAAAAACTTCTGGGTAATGGAACAGCAATGTGGCTGTATAACCAGAGAAGATATAACTCCCGCTCTTTCTCCCGGTGAGATGAGACTGTGGACCTATCACTCTTATGCTCATGGAGCTGAAGCAGTAGTATATTTTAGATGGAGGGCATGCACCTTTGGCATAGAACAGTTTCACTCTGGCATCCTTCAGCACGATGGAACAGATAAATCCATAGCTTACAAAGAAACAGCCCAGATAGCCTCTGAAATAGATCGCATTAGAGCTCAGCTTGAAGGCTCTAAAGTAATCTCTCCTGTAGCTATCATCTATGATTATGAGAATATCTGGGTCAACTATAGCTATCAAGAAAAACCTATGTACAACTATTCTGATGAGATACTACGCTTTTATAAAGCTATAAGAAAAAAAGGAATAAATGTGGATATAGTAAAACCAACGGATGACTTTAGTAAATACAAAGTAGTCGTTGCTCCCCTTATGTATATAGTAGATGATGAGACAGCAAATAATATCAAAAAATATGTAAAAGAGGGAGGCACGTTTATTGCTGGATTTAGATTTGGTATAAAAGATAGGCATAGTAATATAGTAAAGAGTATTCTTCCCGGTAAGCTGAGAGAGCTTTTTGGTATGAGTATATACGCCTGGGACAACTTAAGAGAAAGAAAGATAGAAGTGCAAACTAGCAGTGGGGAGGTATATCAAGCAGATACTTTTGCTGATTTGATAACTCCAGAAAAGGCTAAACCCCTGGCTGAATATAAAAATAGCTGGCACGCTTCCTATGCAGCAGTTACCGTAAATACTTTTGCAAAGGGTAAATCTTACTATGTAGGCTGTGGTCTACCGCAAGGTTTCTATGACAAATTTATAGCAGAAATCCTAAAAGGTTTGGTTCCTGAAGGCATCAAGGTTCCTGATGAAGTAGAGATAACTCTCAGGCAAAAAAATGGCAAAAAATTTATCTTTGTAATGAACTTTTCAGATAAATCCTCCCGGATATTTCTGAATAAAGAATATACAGAGCTCAAGGAAAAGAAGAAGCTACAGGGAGAGATAAATCTTGATCCTTTTGAGGTGCTAATCCTGCTATAGGTAGAAGCTGATTCCTATAAAGAAATTGAAGAAAAAGAAGGAAGAGATGGAATGGCTAACCTTAACTTCAGGATAGAAAATAGAGGAATATTTAAAATGGAAGAACCAAGAGGAACCAGAAAAGAAGAATTCAATCAGGTAATAAAGCTAGTTAATTATGTATTCAGAGAAAGCTCTAATGCACCACCTAATATGGAAAAGTGGTATCCATTATTGTTTGATGATAATAATTTAGAAAATATGCGCATCATATGGGAGGATGGCAGACTTGTCTCTCATCTTGGTATCTCTGAAAGCGAGATAGCAATTTATGGTTGCAAGACAAAGATTGGCGGCATCGGTGCTGTCTGTACCCATCCTGAATACAGGAAAAGAGGATTTGCCAGTCTGCTATTAGAGGATGGTATAAAGAAGATGGATAAGGATGGGATAGATATTGCGTTAGTTTCCGGTGAACGTAATTTATATAAAAGGGCTGGTTGCGTAGAAGTAGGTAGAGTGCATAAATTTAGAATTTCTGGTAATGATTTGAAGAGCTTTGATACTCAGAAGGTGAAGGTTTTTCCTTACCAGGAAGAAAATCTAGAAAATATAGTGCAAGTTTATCAAAAGGAAGCAGTAAGATTTTTCCGTTCCCTGCAAGACTTTAAGAGAATTTTAACTACGGGTGCGGCTATGGATAGAGAAGCAGAGATACTGACAGTTCATAAAGGGGATGAATTCTTAGGTTATCTGGCAATTCAAACTCCGGCAGGAAAAGAGGGTGAAGAAAGAATCGGCCAGGTGGTGGAATATTCTGGTACCAGAGAAGCAATTATGGATGCTATAGGATGCGTTTTTGAAAGATATACTCTTCAAGAATTAACCTTCAATGTACCTTTTCATGATTCGGAATTTATCTATCTGCTTAGTCAGAAAAATCTTATCTCACTAAGCGAAAGTATCCCGGGTCTGGTCAAGATAATAAATCTTCCCCGCCTTATGGATAGACTCGGTTCCTATATTGAGGAGCGTTTGGGCAGGAAGAAGAGAGATTCGCTCAAATTCGACCAACAAGGTACTAGATTTAGTATCAGTATCAATGGAGAGCAATTTAATACTGATGTGAAAAGACTTACCCAAATCGTATTAGGAAGGCATGATAAGAAAGAAAAGGAAATGATACCCAGGGAAGGAGAAATAGGGAAAGTTCTAGTGGACATATTTCCTTTACCATTTGTCTGGCCAGGATTGAATTATGTATGAAAGGAGAGCTATAAACTCAACGGGCAGTGGAAATATTTGAGGCAAGAAAAGGAGACTGCGCAGTTTATCGCGAGCCATAAAAGCGAGATTGCTTCGGGTTTAATCATAAGGATAACGAAGATATGTTTGATGTAGCACTAAAACAAATAGCAGTTTAGAAAGGAAGAGAAAATGAAAGATTGGTAAAGTCCCGTTATTTTGGCAACTTTGATTGGTATTGTAGTCATTGCCGTTCTCAGTATGTTCACTATGAACCAGAGAGTAGATAGCTTACATGATAGATTGTCGAATACACAGAGTTATTTAAGTGAACGAATGGATAATCTAAACGACAACATAGGTGCCCGTTTAGATACTATGACTGCACGCATAGATGCTCTGTATTCTCTAGTGAAAACGCAATACGAAACACAACGTCTACAGCAAGAAGTAAGATAAATTAATTAAGGGAACATACGAGGAATCAGCTAGGGTTAAGCATGGTGAGGAACTGAAGATAAAGCTGAAAGGAAAAGTAAGGGTGAGCCGATAGACCAAAAAAGGATGTTTAGAGAAGATGATTAAGTCAAAAACGACTTTGACAAATCTTTTATTTATGTTAGATTAGAGCGAAAGGAATCAAAAATGGCAGATATTTACTTTACAATAAGGGAGAATAAGACCCGGAACAGAAATTACGTTTGTAGGAATTGACTATTGATAAAAGCAATGCTTTATATATAATGATTATTGTTTAATAGTCTGAAAGTGGGGAGGTGGATAATGACTTCTAAAAAAGTGAATGATAAAACCGAGCTAAAAGTAGGTCTGGAAGTGTCCACAGAATTGCAAGAAGGACGATACTCTAATTATGCTTACATTGGCCATTCGGAGGATGAGTTTCATATCTACTTTGGACAGGCGACACCTCCGAGTAAAATTCCGACAGACAAAACTATTTTTGCACAAGCTGTTGCCCATATAATTGTTCCTCCAAAGGTTATGCCCAAGGTTATTAAGGCATTATCTGAGAATTATGAGAAATACAAAAAGAGGTACTTAGAAGGGGAACATTTAACCTAAAAACTGCAAAAGGGAGAAAAAATGAGAGCGATTGAAGCGGAGCAAAAAAGCGGTATCTTTTTGGTTGGTGCAGCAGCAGGCTATACGCCTTCTTCTGTTATGTTTAACCTTGGAAGGTGGGGACCTGATATTGAGACACGCCCCGCCTTCATTATTGACGTTTCTACAGGAGGTCTAGGTCTTTCAACACCACATCAACAAGAAGTCCCTTCTGTTGATATTAACCGAGAAGTTGGTGAAGTTCCGATTGTAATTCTTGAATATGAAGATGGTTTCACTGTGTATCCCTTAGAAATAGATGGAGTGGTCAGCCAAGGAGATACTCTTCCTCAAGCTATACACAACGTCAAAGACGCAATTTCCTTACATATTGAATCATTTGGGAAGAAGAAGTTGATTCCAAGGGATGAGCGAGCAGTAAGAGTTTTTGTGTCCAAAACCAGGGTATGACTTTGAGGTAACGATATGTCAAGAATGCCCCGTGACCTGTCAGGTGATAGAGTCCTAAGAATCTTACAGCATAATGGCTTTGTTCCCGTCAAGAGGAAACCTGGAAGCCATATGTCTCTAAAAAAGAAAAAAGATGGGAAAGCGAGAAAGAAAATAACTGTACCCGACCATAAAACAGTTTTGATTGGAACGTTACAGAGAATATTGCGAGATTCAGGAAAAGACCGCGATGAGTTTATAAAACTTTCTGAAGTCCTATAGTTTTTCAAGGAAGTGGTAAAACTACCTGAGGCTTGGTGGAATTACTAGGATCATAAAAGTGAAAGAGACCAAGCCTCTGAAGGTGATTTATGTCACCCAAATACTTGAAGTCTTTTAGATTAGCTTTCCCTAAAGAACCATTTGTTTTTATTATAGCACATCACTTGACGTTGTTAAAGGTATAATTCCGTTATTTAATGTAGTTGAAAATATGATATGAGTAAAAGGCGATTGAGGGAGAGACCAGAAACATCTGGCGCCGAAGGGGCAATTTTCCATATAAACTCTCAGGCAAAAGGACCTTAATCGGCCAGCTCTCTGGAGAAGCTTTCCTTAATGTAATCAAGGAAAGAACCGACGGGGCATCTTTGCCTCTACAGGCAAGGCGAATCTCTCAGGTAAAAGGACAGAGGGCACGACATTCATTGAATTGTCGTGCCCTCTTTTTATTTTAAAGTATCGAAATTTCAATAATTTCTCTCAATCGTTACCAAACAAAGTCCTATGAGTAATAGACCAAACAGACGGGGGAAGCAGGCCGAAGGCCGTTGAGGGGGGATGTTTCCCCCCTCAATATGTTCTTAAGGATAAAGATATTTAAGACATGCCGGGGGAGGCAAATCAATGCAAATAGCACAAAGAATAAGAAGATTAGGAACTGAAACAGCATTTGAAGTTTTGGCAGAGGTGAATAAGCTCAAAGCAGCCGGTAAGGATATTATAAGTTTTGCTCTGGGAGAGCCTGATTTTGATACTCCCCAGAATATCAAGGATGCTGTAAAGAAGGCTATTGATGATGGCTATACTCATTACAGTCCTTCGGCTGGAATCCTTCCTTTGAGAGAGTCGATCGTGCGCTATATTTCTAGAACTAGAGGTATCGAGGTTAAACCTGAAGAGGTGGTGGTTGCTCCTGGGGCAAAGCCAATAGTCTTTGATAGCATTCTTTCCTGTATGAATGAAGGGGATGAAGTAATCTATCCTAATCCGGGATATCCCATCTATGAATCGGTCATAAACTTCATAGGAGGAAAACCGATTCCTCTTCCCCTCTTAGAAGAGAAGAATTTTAGTTTTAATCCAGAGGATCTACAGGGGAGAATAACCCCCAGGACAAAGATGATTATTCTTAATTCCCCTCAGAATCCTACCGGTGGTATTTTAAGCCAGGATGACCTGGAAATTATTGCTGAAATAGCTATTGAAGCTGACCTTTGGGTTTTATCTGACGAGGTCTACTCTAGAATTGTCTATGAGGGAGAGTTTCGAAGTATTATTTCTATCCCGGGAATGAAAGAGCGAACGATCCTGGTTGATGGATTTTCTAAGACTTACGCCATGACTGGCTGGCGATTGGGATTTGGAATAATGAAAAAGGAGTTGGCCTTACATGTGGCTCGAATAGAGACCAACGTTGATTCCTGTACAGCTACATTCACACAGTATGCGGGAATAGAGGCTCTGGAAGGTTCACAGAAGGAATCCAGAGCTATGATAGCTGAATTTCAGAAAAGGCGAAATCTTATTCATCAGGAATTGAACAAGATTAGAGGTATCAAATGTTTAATGCCCAGAGGAGCTTTTTACATATATCCAAATGTAACTGAGGCTTGCCGCAATCTTGGTTTCCGTGACTCAAAAGAGCTTCAACAGTATCTGTTGCACCAGGCAAAAGTGGCCGTATTGGCCAGAAGCTGTTTTGGCAAAAGAAATGAAGGGGAAAAAGAGGAATATATTAGATTGTCTTATGTAACCTCCAGGCAAAACATAATAGAAGGAGTAAAAAGAATTAAAAAGGGTATTGAATCTAAATCTTAGCTAAAATGCCAGATTTAGTGAGCAGGAATTTATTTATGGAAAAGAGAGAATTCTCGTCAAAGAAAGTCCACTCAGAAAAAGATGAACAGCAGTCTTCAAATTTTCTTTTTGAAGAAAATCTTTCTGAAATAGACCCGGATACGGATCTTATCATCGGTTTTGAGGAAAACAGACAAGCAAAGAAGCTTATCCTCATCCCATCAGAAAGTATCTGTCCTAGAGCTGTTCGGCAGGCTCTAGGTTCTGTCTTTACTAACCTTTATGCGGAAGGATATCCTCCTTTAAGGATGACCAGGGATGAAGAGAAGCAACTATTAGATTTTAAGAACCAGCTTGCCCACTACCGCCGCTATGCCGACAGACGATTTTACAAGGGAGGCGAGTACGTCAACTTTGTTGAAGCTTTGGCACAGAGGCGAGCGGCTGAGTGCTTTGCTACCGATAAGAATCCCCATGCTCCTATAAAAATTAGTGCTGATGAAATATTTGTCAATGTGCAGCCTCTTTCGGGAGCAGCGGCTAATAACTCTGTCTATGAGGCTTTTGTTCAACCTGGTGATACAGTTATGGGTATGGCTTTGGCTCATGGGGGTCATCTAACCCACGGCAGCGAGTTCAATCGATCCGGCAGACGCTATAATGTCGTTTCCTATGGAGTTAATGAAGAAACAGAAAGGTTGAACTACCAAATAATCAGGAGACTGGCCATCCAGCATAAACCGAAAATGATCATCGCCGGCTATACCTCCTATCCCTGGGCCCCCGACTGGCAGAAATTCAGAAGGATTGCTGACACTGTGGGAGCCATACTCTTTGCTGATATTGCTCATCCAGCCGGGCTGGTGATTGCCGGGCAATATCCCAGTCCGGTGGGTTATGCTGACGTCATTACCTTGACTACTCACAAAACTCTTTGCGGACCACGCGGTGCGGTTATCTTGAGTACCGATGAGGAGAAGGCTCAAAGAATAGATAATGCTGTCTTTCCCGGCGAACAAGGTGGCCCTCATGTTAACAAGTTTGCCGCCATGGCCGCGGCCTTTAAGATTGCCCAGATGCCGAAGTTCAAAAAACTTCAAGAAAAAATTGTGGAAAATGCCAAAGTACTGGCTTCCTCTCTTAAGAGTAGAGGCTTAAAGATAGCCTATGGAGGAACCAATACTCACCTTTTAGTAATCGATTTAAGGGCTGTGGAAACCAGGACAGGCTTTTCTCTGAAGGGTGAAATAGCTGCTCGCATCCTGGATCTCTGCGGCCTGGTGGTCAATAAGAACACCATTCCGGGTGATGAGACAGCCGCCGATGCCAGCGGCATCCGTCTGGGAACCCCCTGGATTACTCAGCGAGGGCTAGGAAAAGAGGAGATGGAGAAGTTAGCCGAACTCATTCAGCGGGTGCTCACCAGGATTCAGCCCTTTAGCTATATAGGACTAAAGGGTGATCTTCCCCGAGGAAAGATAGATCTGGAGACTCTTGAAGAAGTGAAGCAAGAAGTAGCCGAGCTGGTTCGGAGAGCAGAGGCTGAGACTTCCGCCCCTGACCGAGCCGCTAACCTTGGCTATCCCCATTACCATCCTTCTGCAAAATCTTATCTAAAAGAGACCAGTTTGCTTGCCGTGCATCGGAAGCTGGGGGCGAAGTTAGTGGAAACTAACGGTTGGAGAATGCCTCTTCATTATCAAAACTTTAGCCAGGAACTGAAGGCAGTCCGGAAAACGGCTGTGATTTTTGACCTGGGCGATATGGGACTGCTCAAAGTAAGTGGAGAAAGAGCAAAGCCGTTTCTGCAAGGGATATCTACTAATAATCTAGCCAGGCTTAAGCCGGGAGAGCTCCTGCCTTCTTTTCTTCTGGATGGGCGACCTCAACTTATCGATGAGGTTTCTATTCTCTATTTAGATTCCGATAATAGGGGTAGAGATCATTACTTGATAGTGACTAACCGGTCTCGTACTGAAAAGGTAAAGTCGTGGCTGCGGGGACTTTCCGACGGATACATTACTTTTGATAGGGATGACATATTTGCCAAGGTTGAAGGACCAGCGGTAGTGGAGGACCTGGGGGATTCCGTCCAAGAAGGATTATGTAGAATAGGTATAGGCTTGTACGGACCAGATTCTTGCAATATCCTCAGCAAAATAGAGCCTTCTTTAGCTAATCTTAAGAAATTTCATTTCCGGCAAGGAAAGATTGGAGACATAGAAGGAATTATCTCCCGAGCAGGTTACAACGGGGACTCTTTAGGATTTGAATTCTATATCCATCCTAATGACGCCATTAAGCTCTGGAATCTACTTTTAAGGCAAGGCAAAGAGTTTGGCATCAAGGCGGCCGGGCTTCAAGTGAGAAATCAGCTGCGTTCAGAAGCAGGTCTACCGTCCAATGAGGAGACTGAATTTATAGGTGACGGCGTCTCTCTATATAAGGCTCACCCCTCTTATTTTGACCTATCAAAGCCCTATTTTATCGGACAAAAGATTATTAATAAAGCCTTGGGATCCTGGGCGGCGAAAAAAGAGGAGTTTCAATATAAGGAAGAAAAAAGAAAGGTGAGGCAGACTCCTCTTTATCAGGAGCATTTGAAACTAGGTGCCTCATTTGTCACTTTTGCCGGTTGGAAGATGCCGCTTTGCTATACCGGTATTAGTGAAGAGCATCGGGCAGTAAGAGAAGCAGCCGGGCTTTTTGATGTAACCCATATGGGAGTGATAGAAATTGCTGGTGAGCATGCTGCCAGTCTCTTAGATATGGTTTCTAGCAACTATGTGCGATGGTTAAAAGATGGGCAGTCTCATTATGCTTACCTTCTGGCTCCGGACGGTAATATCCTGGATGATGTGATGATTTATCGCCGAGGTCGGCATAAATATATGATGGTCCTCAATGCTGTTAATGAGAAAAAGATCTGGACCTGGCTTAATGCTGTCAATTCTGAGAAATTTCTTATAGACCAGGACTATCCCAATAAAGAAGTTGAGGGAAAGGCGGTTCTTAAGAATCTAAAGAGTAGTTCATCGGGAAAGGATCAAAAAGCTGATTTGGCTCTGCAGGGCCCTAATTCGGCGGCCATATTACAGAAATTGGCAAAAGAGCCAGAACTAAAGAGAAAATTAGCCAGAATTGCCAGAAATGAATTCATAGAGACTGAGCTCACCGGAATAGAGATGATAATTTCTCGCAGTGGTTATACGGGAGAAACTATTGGTTATGAGCTTTATCTACATCCTGAAAATGCTACTCTTATTTGGGATTTGCTTTTAAAAGAAGGCCAGCAGTTTGGTATCAAGCCTGCTGGTCTGGGGGCCCGAGATTCAACCAGGATTGAAGCTGGTCTGCCCTTGTACGGACATGAGTTAGCTGGCAAGCACGGCATTACTGCTACTGAGGCTGGCTATGGGGCATTTGTTAAACTTCACAAACCTTACTTTATTGGGAAAAAGCGTCTGATGGAAAGACAAGCCCAGAGGAAAATGGAGATTATTCGTTTTAAGATGAAATCTAAAGGCATCAAAATGGCAAAATCAGAAGATCCCATCGTTGATGAAAGAGGTCAGTATATTGGCAGAGTCACCAGTTGTGCTCTGGTGGAAGGAATTCAGCTCGGAATGGCCTATGTTGATAAAAATTTTGCCCAGGAAGGAAGAAAAATTAGTATATTTATGCTTGCGCGGGGAGGAAGAATTTCTCCAGAGGCTCCTAAGGATAAACTAACCAGGGGAGATAAGGTGCTTCTTGACCAAGAAGCAGTAGTCTTAAGTCGTTTTCCGGAAGAGAAGAGTAAGCCAGCAGTATAAGATTAAGAGAACAAAGATAGGGTATAACCCTAAGATAATAAAAGGAGAGTCTCAAATGCCAATTATGGATTCTAAGACGGGGAAAGTAAAAAGGGATTATACAATTGAAGAGTTGGTGGACAAAGCACGGGAAATGAGAGCCTACAACATGGTTGCCATTACTGCAGCTGGCTCAGGACATACAGGGGGAACCCTGTCGGTTATGGACATTGCCGCCGCCTTATATCTCAAAAAGATAAGGCATGATCCACAGAATCCCAATTGGGAAGATAGAGACAGAGTTTTCTGGTCTACCGGCCACAAAGCTCCCGCTCTTTACGTGGCTTTAGGTGAAGCCGGCTATTTTCCAGTAAAAGAGGCAGTAAAGTTAAGAAAACTATGGTCGGGCTTTGAAGGTCATCCTAATAGATTAACATTGCCAGGAGTTGAACTCTCTGCTGGGTCTTTAGGACAAGGTTTAGGTGTAGCAGTAGGCTGTGCCCTCAATGCTAAATTAGAGAGTAAAGCTTATCGAGTCTATTGCATTAATGGAGACGGAGAACTCGATGAGGGTTCTATCTGGGAGGCCATAATGTGTGCTGCTCATTATAAATTGGACAACCTGGTCTCTATTGTGGACAGAAATGGCTTACAGATTGATGGCCCCACCGAGGAAGTTATGAAACTAGAATCTCTTGTTGCTAAATGGAGAGCTTTTGGATGGAATAGCATTGAAATAGATGGCCATAATATGAAAGAAATTTTAGCTGCTTTGGATGAAGCTGCCAAGATGAAAGGAAAACCAACAGTGATAATTGCCAAAACAGTTAAAGGTAAAGGTGTTTCCTATGCTGAAAATGTAGTAGCTTACCATGGTATTGCCCCAAAGGATGGAAGATCAGGCAAAGAATCATTGGATAGGGCCTTAGAGAACATAGGAGATCCTTCTTTTACTAAAGAAAAAGTGGATGAACTATTAAAAATAGCCGATGATTATCAAAAGGAAGTGAATAAAAAGATAGAAGTTTCTATGCCTCAATTTAGCAGAAATTATTGGTGGAATTCAGCTAATGGAATGAAGGTTGAGATGGATGCTACCCGAAATGGCTTTGGTAGAGCCATAAAAAAATTAGGCAGTGATAAAAGAGTGGTTGCCTTAGGGGCTGATATTACCAGCTCAATAAGAATGAATGAGTTCTATGCCGAACATCCCGCCAGAAAGAAGAGGTTCTTTAGTATGGGTATAGCTGAGGCTAATATGACCGTGGTAGCTTCTGGTTTAGCCAAAGAAGGAAAAATACCATTTATCGGATCTTACGGAGTCTTCATAACTGGTAGAAATTGGGATCAATTAAGGACTACGGTATGTTACAATAACTTCAATGTAAAAGTCGCCGATGCGCATGGCGGTATTTCAGTGGGACAGGATGGAGCTACTCATCAGGCACTGGAGGAAATTAGCAATATGTGCTATCTACCTAATATGCATATGGTTATTCCTTGTGATGCAATTGAGACTGAAAAAGCAACCGAAGCTATTGCTTTTGTTGAGGGTCCGGGAGTGGTCAGGTACGCAAGGGAAGCAACTCCCCTGGTGAGCACCATAGCTACTCCCTATAAGTTTGCTTTAGCCAATATAATAAGATACCGGGGTGAGAAAAAAAACTTTATTGAGGCATTTGAGGTAAGGCTTTCCTCTGACTATGAGTCAGAAAATGAAGACCTAAGTATAATTGCCTGTGGACCTATGGTAGCAGAGGCAATGAGGGCAGCTTATATTTTAAAGGAAGAATACAGAATTGAGGTAAGAATACTAAATGTACATACAGTTAAGCCCATTGATGAGGAGGCAATCATAAAAGCAGGGGAAGAAACGGGTGTGATAATAACAGCCGAGGAACACCAGGTGGGTGGTTTTGGAAATATTGTTGCTGGAGTGATAGCCCGGGGTAAGAGATACCAGGCACCATTGTTAATGGAGATGGTGGGAGTGGAGGATAAGTTTGGTGAATCGGGAGCACCCTGGGAGTTGATGAAAACATTTGGATTAACAGCCGAGCATATTGCCCAAAGAGCTAAAAAACTATACCAGCGAAAGAAGGGAGAATAACTTGCATCCAAAAGATTTTTAGATAGAATTTGGGGAGAGCGCCAAAATATGTTCCGCTTGCCACACTTTTTGAAGCTGCCGAAGTGTGGCTCTCAAATATAAAAGCTGCCCGGGAAATAGGGGATGACCTTGTGGAACCATGCAGAAGACTTTCCTTCCAGTTTCCAGGGATAACAAGTAAAGATTGGGCAATCGCTGTGATTTGTTTGATCTACATAGGAAATTATATGGTCTATCGAAGGACATTTTCTGAAGAAGCCTTATAGGAGCAACCTTAACGAAGCTTCAAGTTGAGGATAAAGAAAAATATACTGTTTGAGGAGCATCGCGACGAGTTTATATTTTTCCCGAAACGAGAAGCTGAGCAGAAAGAATAGCATGCTACTATACAGCGACGGAAGAAATTGTCCTGAGGTATTTCTTGAGAATCTATAACTAAGTAGTCTAAGGGGAGGTATGCTTATGAGTATGAGGCTTCTAAATTCAATTTTTACAATAGACTCCCATACAGCAGGACATCCAACCAGGGTTGTGGTAGGTGGTTTACCAAAAATACAAGGGGACTCAGTAGCTGAAAAAAGAGAGTATATGAGAAGTAAAATGGATTATGTTCGTAACTTCCTGTGCAATGAACCCAGGGGTCACTCTGGTATGTATGGTGCGGTCTTGACAGAGGCGGCCAGTAAAGATGCTGATTTTGGTGTAATTTTCTTTAGTACTGTAGGTTACGATGATATGTGTGGTCACGGCGTAATGGGAGTAACTACTGTGCTCATTGAAACAGGCATGGTTTCCCCAAAGGAGCCTTCAACAAAGGTTATATTAGAGACACCAGCAGGGTTGATTCAAGCAAAGGCAACTGTTATAGATGGCAAAGTAAAAGACGTTTCTTTGGTAAATGTAGCGGCATTTTTATATAAAGAGAATATATCCATCAATGTTCCTGGATATGGAGAGGTTGAGGGAGATATTGCCTTTGGTGGAAACTGGTACTTTTATATAGATGCAAAGGATATTGGCATCAGGGTGAAACCTGGAAATATTGATAATCTAATCAAAGCCGGAATTACTATAAAAAAAGAGTTTAACAAAAGATTTGATTTAATACATCCCACAGATTCCAACATATCAAAAAAATTATTGGGTGTCTCTTTTATAGACTCTCCTATCAAAAATCAAAATGCAAATCAGAACAATATAGTTGTAGAAGGGGAACTCTTTTTTGATAGATCTCCCTGCGGCACAGGAACATCTGGTCGAATGGCCGTTTTATTTGCCAAAAACAAACTGAACTTTAATGAAGAGTTCATAAATGAGAGTATATCAGGTACAACATTTCGTGGGAAGTTAATTGAAAAGACCAGAGTGGGTGATTATCCAGCAGTTGTGTCTGAAATTACGGGAAGCGCCCATATTACAGGATTTAATCACTTTGTTTTAGATGCGGATGACCCCTTTGGATTAGAGGGTTTTTTAATCGGTCAAAGAATATAAGCACTCGATTTTGTGAAAAGTGCTAAGAAACAATTGGAGGAAAAAATGGAAGAGGTGAGAAAATTCCCGGGAATTGTACCACCAGTAATTACCGTGTTTGACTCTCAAGGAGAGATTGATGGGGAG